>NZ_JBJNRH010000004.1:240990-296540 GCF_045809185.1 Nocardiopsis yanglingensis
CCTGCGCTGGTTTGTGGTGGGCCCGGCGGGGGGCCGGAACCCGGGTAATTGTCTGCAATTGCCGGCCAGCGGCCGGCACTACCTGCTACATGTCCGGAATCCGACCCTGCCATCACCAGCGCAGCTTGCGCCGTGCCAGCGCTGCGGCCAGCTGTTCCATCACCTGTTGGGCCTGTGCCTGCGGCAGATGGTGCAGGGTGAGCGCCACGTCGCCATGCGCACCGGCAGTATCCAGCTGCAGGCTGCTGGTGCCGAGCAGCTTGTCCAGCGGTGAACGCTGCAGGCGCAGGCCCTGCACCTTGTCCAGTTCGGCCCAGCGCCACCAGCGCTTCCACCAGCCGCCGCGCACCGCCACGTAGTGGTCATCCAGGTACCAGCCCATGCGCGCCATCTGCCGGTTCGCCACCAGCAGGGCGACCGGCAACCAGGCCAATACCACCAGCCCCCATGGGCCCCAGCGCCAGTACGCGGCCGCAGCCAGCAGCGGCACCAGCACCAGCGCGCCCAGGCACAGCCGCCACCAGCCGCGCTGCGGAATGGCGTGCCACTGCAGCGGCGGCCACTGCAACTGTGGCAGCAGGTGCTGCACCAGCTGCTCGCAACGCGTACTTGACGCCAGCGGTGCCAGTTCGCGCAGGGCACGGTCCTCATCGCGCGAGGGCCCGCCAGCGGCGCTGTCGATGCGCAGCTGGCGCAGGCCGAACCAGCGATGCAGGGTGCCTTCGCGCAGCGTCCAGGCCTGGATGCGACGACGCGCCACGCTGCTGCGGGTGCGGCTGAGCAGGCCGGCCGACACGGTCAGGCGGCGTTCCTGCTCACTGAGGGTGAAGCCGTGGTAGCGCAGCAGGGTCAGCACCACCGACAGCGCACGCAGCGCCAGCCAGCCCAGCAACAACGCCGCGGCCAGCAGCAGGAAGGCGCCGGCCACGCCGGGATGCAGGTGGCTTGCATAGCCGAAGGCCTCGCGGCCGCCACGCTGCAGGGCATCGTCCATCACCGGTCGCGGCACGGTCTGGAACAGAACACCGAACGCGGCGATCGCCAGCGCCCAGCCGCGGTTGGAGAGCAGGCCCATGCGCACCACGTCCCAGCTCGACAGTCGCAGCAGCACACGCTCACTGTCGGTGTCGGTGTCGAGCACCTGCCCGGAGGTGACCGCGTCAGCGGCCTGAGGCGCCTGCCCACGCTGGCGCACCAGTCGTTCCAGCGCCAGCGCCTGGTCCAGCTTCAGTACCCGCATCTCGGCTTCCGGACGCACGCCGCCGGCCGATTCCAGGCGCAGCTCGGCCACACCGAACAGGCGGTGCAGCGGGTTCTGCCGCACTTCCACGTTGTGGATGCGGGCGAACGGGATCTCGCGGCGGTTGCGTGCCAGCAGGCCACTGCGCACGGTGATTGCATCGCTGCCGATGCGGTAGCGGTAGCTGAGGTACTGCAGCACCGACACCAGCACCAGCGCTGCGATCGCCGACAGCGGAATCAGCTGCGCCCACATCGGGTCGCGGTCGCCGCGCTGGCCGAACACCAGCAGCGCGACCAGCGGCAGGAAGTAGTGGCGCAGCTGCATCAGCAGCACGAACAACCACGACCACGGGTGCAGGCGATGGTCCTCGCCACCATTGGGCAGCGACGCGGGCAGGGGCGGCGGCTGGCTCACAGGGCGTCGGCGTCCTGGTCGAGCTGATGGGACAGGGTGTCGCGCAGGCGCTCGGCGTCGGCCTCGTCCAGGCCGCTCACGGTCACCGCGCTCATGCGGGTACCGGCGGTGTGCACGATCAGCGTGGCCAGGCCGGCACGGCGTTCCAGCGGGCCGCGACGCAGGTCCAGGTGCTGCACGCGCGAAATGGGGATACGCGTTTCCAGCTGCCACATCAGGTCGCGGCGCAGGCCCAGGCCCTGAGCATCCAGCCGCCAGCGGGTGCGGGTCAAGCGCCGGCGGCCGAGCCAGGCGCCGAAGACGATGCCGATCAGCAGTCCAAGGGCGGCAGTCCACAGGCCGCCGGGCAGATCGAAGAACCAGGCGGCCGCGGCCAGTGGCAGGCCCGGCACGAACAGACCACCGAAAGCGCCTTCCAGTGCAGCGAGACGGGCGGCGCGTTGCGGCAGCGACTGCCAGGCATCGGTGGGCGGGGAGGTCAGGGGAACGTCGGTCACGCGGGCTCCGTCAGGCGGCAGGGCGGGCGATGGCGGCCGAGACCGCACCGCGCAGACGGTAGCAGGTCGGCTGCGTTACTGGGCAGCCTGGATCAGCGCATCCACATCCAGCATGTGGCCTGCGCGATCAGCCTTGGTGCGCAGGTAGTGCTCGTTCTCGGCGGTGATCTCACCGGTGACCGGAATGCAGTCCAGCACCTCGATGCCGGCGTTGCGCAGCCGCTGTGCCTTGGTCGGGTTGTTGCTGAGCAGGGCCACACGCGAAATGCCCAGGCCGTGCAGCATCGCCACCGCGCTGCCGTAGCGGCGCTCGTCGGCACCGAAGCCCAGCTGTGCGTCGGCGTCGATGGTGTCCAGGCCGTCGTGCTGGTAGCCGTAGGCGCGCATTTTGGCGGCGATGCCGGTGCCACGGCCTTCCTGGTCCAGGTACAGCAGCACGCCGCCGCCCAGTTCCTTCAGCTTGCGCAGGCCACGCCGCAGCTGGTCGCCGCAGTCGCACTTGAGCGAGCCGAACAGGTCGCCGGTCAGGCACGAGGAGTGCACGCGCACCGGCACCACGGCCGACAGGTCCGGCTCACCGACGATGATCGCCACCTGGTCGCGCTGGGCCACGCCGCCGCGGAACACCGCGAAGGTGGTCATGCCGACGTCGCGCAGCGGTACCGGCGAACGCGCCACCAGTTCGTAATCGTGGGCCGCATGGGCTGCGCCTTCGGCCAGATCGCACAGGGCCACTTCGGCAGCACCGTCGAAGGTGCGGTCTTCGGCATCCAGGCGCACCGCCACCATGGCCGGCAGCAACAGGCCGAGGCGGGCCAGTTCCACGGCGCCTGCATCGAAGGCGTCACCGGTGCTCCAGCCGTCCGGCATCGGGCCGGGCTCGCGCAGGTAGCCCAGCGAGGGCAGGGCATCGAAGGCAACGCCGGCCAGTGGCAGGCGCGCGCCTTGCGGTGCCTCCACACCAAGCACGCGGGCGCGGGTGGCGGTCAGGAACAGGTAGTGGCGTTCGCACGCGGCGCTGGCGAAGGCGGCGAAGCTGCTGGCGGTGGCGCTGTCCAGCGCGATTACCGCCAGGCGCTGGCCCTGGCCATCGTGGAGCAGGACCGGGCGACCGGCGCGCAGTTCGGCAACCGCGCGTTCGCAGCGGATCGCGGCCGGATCGCCGAACAGGAAAGAAGCAGCAGGCATGGCAGGACCGGGGGAGGCGGACATCGCAGTCTCTATGGGGGCGCCAGCGTCGTATTCAACGTGCTGCGGCCGGCGGTCGCAGGCGGCCGTCAGTGCGGGTGTTCCTCAGTCGCGTACGGGTCTTCCTCGCCGCTGCCCGGTGGCCGCAGCGTATAGCGCTTGTAGGTCCACTGGTACTGCGCCGGGTCCCGGCGGGCGATGCGCTCGATGCCGGCATTGAGGGCGGTAGCGGCCACCTGCGGGTCCGGGTCGGCCACGGCCGGGTCGGTCGGTTCGATGTGCAGGGCGAATTCCATGTCCGGCCCGATGCGCTCGCACCAGCCATACAGCACGGTGGCGCCGGTGCGCTCGGCCAGCCGGTTGACCAGGGTCATGGTCAGCGCCTGCACGCCGAAGAACGGCACGAACACGCCATCGCCAGCCTTGGGCTGCTGGTCGGGCAGGATGCCGGTGGCGCCGCCGTCCTTGAGCACCTTGAACAGTTGGCGCACGGCCGGGCCTTCGGCGCGCACCTGCTGCACGTTCTGGCCGCCCCGCACCAGCTGCAGGAAGGCATCGCTGGCCTCGTCCTCCGGTGGCTTGTAGACGATGGCGATCTGCCCGCGTGAGGCCAGCCACTGGTTCAGCAGCTCCCAGTTGCCGAAGTGCGGCGCGGCCACGATCACGCCCCTGCCGCTGGCCAGGGCTGCGTCGTACAGGGCCTCGCCGTGGCGCTGCTTCAGATGCAGGCGCAGGTTGTCGGCCGGCCTCTGGCTCCACAGACGCAGGGTCTCGATGGCCTGCAGCGCGGTGGAGCGCAGCAGATCGCGGTGGAGGCAATCGCGTGCAGTGCTGTCCAGCTCCGGGTAGGCCAGTTCCAGGTTGCGCCGGGTGACGCGACTCTCACGGGCGTTGAGATTGATCCACGCCCACGCCAGGGCGCGCGCGAATCCCCGCAGCAGCGGCCAGGGCAGGCGGGCGAACAGGGTGGTGGCGCGGTAGACCAGCCGGGCTTTGCGTTGCGGATTCATCGGCGCCAGTTTAGCCAAGGGCGCTGCTATCGTGGCCGGCCCTGTTCATTGGAAGCCCACGATGCTCGTCCTGATCCAGCGTGTCAGCCAGGCCGCGGTCCATGTCGATGATGAGGCGGTGGGGCAGATTGGCCCGGGCCTGCTGGCCCTGGTCGGCATGGAACCGGGCGATACCGAGGCCCAGCTGCGCCGCATGGCCGAGCGACTGCTGGGTTACCGGGTGTTCGCCGACGAGGCCGGGAAGATGAACCGCTCGCTGCGCGACACCGGCGGCGGCCTGCTGCTGGTCAGCCAGTTCACCCTGGCCGCCGACACCCGTTCGGGCATGCGGCCCAGCTTCACCAGCGCCGCGCCGCCGGACGAGGCTGAACGCGGGTTCAATCGATTTGTCGAGATCTGTCGTGAAAATCACGCGCCGGGGGTGGAAACGGGCCGATTTGGTGCCCATATGGTCGTCAGCCTGGTCAATGACGGTCCTGTGACCTTCCTTCTCAGGCCCTAGGCCGCCGGGACCACCGCCCGGCAGGCCGGGCCCCGGGCTGGTATAATGCTACGTTCCCTATTTCTCCCTAGCCGGTGGCGCGAGCACTACATGGCCAACGAACGTCCTGCCCAATCCGAAATCAAGCAACTGATCAGCAAGGGCCTGGAACAGGGCTACCTGACCTACGCCGAAGTCAATGACCATCTGCCGGACGACATGGTCGACCCGGAACAGATCGAAGACATCATCGGCATGATCAACGGCATGGGCATTGATGTCCATGAAGTTGCGCCGGATGTGGAAACCCTGCTTCTCAACGACGGCAACACCGGTAACCGCGAAGTCGATGACACCGCGGCCGAAGAAGCCGCCGCCGCGCTGAGCGCGCTCGACACCGAAGGTGGCCGTACCACCGACCCGGTGCGCATGTACATGCGCGAAATGGGCACCGTCGAGCTGCTGACCCGCGAAGGCGAAATCGCCATCGCCAAGCGCATCGAGGAAGGCCTTTCGCAGGTCCAGGCTGCCCTGGGCCAGTTCCCGGTCTCGGTCGAATCGCTGCTGACCGACTACGAAGCCCACAAGGAAGGCAAGAAGCGCCTGGCCGAAGTGATCGTCGGCTTCAACGACCTGACGGACGAAGCCCCGGCGCCGGCCGCAGCTGCCACTGATGACAGCGACGATGCCGACGCCGATGGCGACGAGGATGAGGACGATGATGTCGAGGGTGGCGAGGAAGAAGCCGCACCGACCGGTCCGGACCCGGAGGAAGTCGCTGCGCGCATGCAGGCGCTGAGCGATGCCTTCAATGCCTTCAAGAAGGCCGCCACCAAGGGCGACAAGAAGAACCTGCCGCGCCTGCGCGAAGAGATGTCGGCGGTGTTCGTCACCCTGAAGCTGCCGCTGCCGCTGACCGATGTGCTGACCAAGCAGCTGCGCGACACCATGGCGTCGATCAAGGCCCACGAGCGCCGCGTGCTGAACCTGGCCACCGTCACCGCCCGCATGCCGCGCAAGGACTTCATCCGTTCCTGGGAAGGCAACCAGACCAACCTGGAGTGGGTGGAAGACGCACTGAAGCGCAAGCAGAAGTGGTCGTCGGCCCTGCGCGAAGTGAAGGACCAGATCATCGCCGAACAGCAGGCGACGATCGACATCGAGAAGCTGACCCAGCTGGACCTGGAAGAGCTGAAGGAAATCAGCCGTGCCATGGCCTACGGTGAAGCCAAGGCGCGCAAGGCCAAGAAGGAAATGGTCGAGGCCAACCTGCGCCTGGTGATCTCGATCGCCAAGAAGTACACCAACCGCGGCCTGCAGTTCCTCGACCTGATCCAGGAAGGCAACATCGGCCTGATGAAGGCCGTGGACAAGTTCGAGTACCGCCGCGGTTACAAGTTCTCGACCTACGCCACCTGGTGGATCCGCCAGGCGATCACCCGCTCGATCGCCGACCAGGCGCGCACCATCCGTATTCCGGTGCACATGATCGAGACGATCAACAAGTTGAACCGCATTTCCCGCCAGATGCTCCAGCAGTACGGCCGCGAGGCTACGCCGGAGGAGCTGGCCAAGGAAATGGACATGCCGGAAGACAAGATCCGCAAGGTGATGAAGATCGCCAAGGAGCCGATCTCGATGGAAACCCCGATCGGCGACGACGAGGATTCCCATCTGGGCGACTTCATCGAGGACACCAACGTGGAGTCCCCGATCGAGAACACCACCAACATCAACTTGTCTGAAACCGTGCGCGACGTGCTGGCCGGCCTCACCCCGAGGGAAGCCAAGGTGCTGCGCATGCGCTTCGGCATCGACATGAACACCGACCACACGCTGGAAGAGGTCGGCAAGCAGTTCGACGTGACCCGCGAGCGCATCCGCCAGATCGAAGCGAAGGCCCTGCGCAAGCTGCGTCACCCGAGCCGCTCGGAGCAGCTGCGCAGCTTCCTGGATATCGATTGATTTCCAGCGGCTGTTGAAGCGTTGAGAGAAACCCCGCCTGGTGCGGGGTTTTTCTTTGATAGTGCCCGGCCATGCCCGTTGGATCTTAACGATGTCGCATCTGCCATTTGAATACCTGCCGCGACGGCCGCACGCTGACCGCGCAGATGCTCAACACATCGCGTAGGCAAGCCGGCCTTCATCGGTGCTGCTGACGCCGTCTGGCGCGGAACTGGCGGCGGCAACCAGAAGGCGCTGGAAGAGGCCAGAAAGACGGTGGCGCTGTTCCAGGCACACCTGCGGCGGCAGGTGTGGTTCGCGGAAGCCGCGGAGAAGTGGTTGGGGCGTGTTGCTGAGGTTCTTGCTGCTACCGGGTAGCCGATCGAGCGCGGCCTCCACTACACTGTGAAGCTGCGCCGGGCCTATAGCTCAACGGTTAGAGCAGGGGACTCATAATCCCTTGGTTTCAGGTTCGAATCCTGATGGGCCCACCAATTAGACGTCTGAGGACGTCCAGATCAGTCCAAAAAAATCCCCGAAAGCGCTGAAATATAAGGCTATCGATGCCACTGGTGTCTCTCCCCTTCCGCTTGCATCCACGAAACAAGTGAGTCAGTGTGTGAGTCACTAGGCGATCCAGTTCTGCCTGACTCACAAACATCTGACTCACATGCTGACTGACACCAAGATTCGTGCACTAAAACCAAGGGGCGCAGCGTATCGGGTCAGGTATGTTTCTCTGGGCATACTTGGTGAGAATGGGCTGATGATCTTCATGGCCTCCAATCCTTCTGCGAAGCTCTATACACCTCTCACTGGGCCCAGGAGAGATTCCCGGTCGTCGTCGATGGACAGGAGCTGATGAACGGGCGGGCAGCCAGTACGCTGTACGGGGTCTGCCATGGAATCAGGGGCGATGATCCGGGATGCCGTGGCGGTCAATCACCAGGACATGGGAAGGAGCAAGATGATCACTCTGTCTGAGGACCCGTGGAAGAACGAGCTTGCGGTTCGTCGAATGGTATCGATCGAGTTGCAGTTCTTTGCCTGGATGCGCCTGGTCGAGGATCGGAAGATCGCGCGCTGCATCGATCTGAAACGGGGTGGCTACCAGCTGTACATGCGTCGCTCCACGTGCTTCTCCCTTCCCGGGATCGGAAGGCGTGTGACAACGTTGGATATTGCGTCAGTGTCCTTGACACCCAAGCTACGCGGAAAGGGCTGGTTCGGTTGCTTCCTGGAGCTGGTCGACCACCTGGTGCCTTGGGACGCGATCTATGTCGAGGCTGTGAGGAATCCACGGCTTGGCCCCTATCTGCTCTCCGTGGGCTTCATTGAGTATGGAGACTGCAGCTACTACCGCCCTACCCGTGCCTGGAGGGAGAGGCATGGATGGAGCGAGCAAGCACGCGCCGATGCCGAAGCGCTGGCGCTGGCATCAAAGCCGATCTCGCTTCTTGAGTCTCTGGATCTTCTTGATCTTGTGCCTTTGAAGCCTGGGGGGTATCGAGCATTCGACACCCCAGGCATGAAAGGGCCGGTAGACGATATGGACAGTGGCGCCAGACCACGCCCATGGTCCATTTCCGGCTGTACAAGCAGCGCCACGCCCAATGCCGGGCGTGGCGCTTGTACTTAGAAGCTGCCGCTGAAGCTGGCGTACAGCGTAGCGTCGCGAGCACGCTTCTGCAGGGTGGTAGAGCTGATGCCGATGTTGCTTTGCAGGCCCCACAGGTTCAGACGCGCACCCAGAACCCCTGTGACGTAGTCCCTGTCGAACTCCAAGCCCGGGACCTTGTCATGCCCGCTTCGGGCATGATCTGCAGCCAGGCGCCGGCCTGCTTGCTGTCTTCAAACTCATGGGAACTGTCATCTACAACCTCGCAATGACCTTCTTCTTTATCCCGCTGACCATTCGGGCGTGCATAAGCCTGAAGAACGACCGTCTGCTGTTGCCGCGCTTCCAGAACAACATCGTGGTCAATCGCATCAAGTTACAGAACGCCATTGGGATCTGGTCACCGATCCTGTTCTGGGTCTTTCACCTTTGCTGGCTGATGTGGAACCTCTTGATCGACGCCTGGCTAGCGTCCAATGCGCATGCCGCGAGGCCGAGAGCCAATGTGCTTTCGCCGTTGCTCTGTAGACGACGCACTACGCTCCCCGGCGATCCTCATCCATCCAGCGTGCTACGTCGCTAGCATTCTCAACGATGACATGTTGCTGTGCAGGCTGGGTAGATACTGTTAGATCTTGCAGATTGAGGTGACGCAAGGTGTAGAACAGCATTGCCTTCCGGCATCGCAGAGTATGGCGACCATCGACCATCCCGTAGTCCCGCATTACCACGGATCGTTGCGCTGAACTGAGTCCGGGGTGTGGGACCAGACTGATGGCAACTTCGGTGTACCAGCCTAGATCCATAGATGGATCTATCGGTGTTGGAGGTTCTACAGCTCCCTCGACAATGAATCTTCCAATAGCGAAATCGCGGAACATGGTGCGTGAGTGGCAGTAGGCTCGCACATGCCAGCGGAGTCCGTCGAAGCCGAGTGCGTGAGGGGACACCACGACTTCGCGCGCACCCTGTTCGTCCATTGATTGGTACGTCCCACGCATGGCAAGCCTGTCTCGCATGGACTGTACCCAGCGGGCAACTTCAGCCGCCTGGATTAGGCGAGAGGGGGTAGAGACCACTCCCGTTGGTGGGGTGTAGCCGATAAAGGACTCATCAGCAGAGATGGCCTCCCGAGCGATGCCGGCTAGCTCGAACAGGTACTGGACCGCAGTGGAGCGACCGTACAACGGGGCGAAGTCGGGAGTTGCCAGATATGTCCTGACTCGTGGGTCGTACCGCATGTTGTGCGGTGCTGAGACCCCATAGTCAGCTAGATCTGTAGATGCCTGAGGAACTGAAATTCCAAAGAAATCAATGAGATCCTTTCTGTTTATGCGGCCTTCGTATTGAAGGCGGAAGTCGATGAAGGCCAAGCGACGTGCTTGGCCCCACCGGACCGCGGCGGGGGGAGGGGGGGTCATGGAGTGGTGCTTCCAGCAAGAGCTGGGGTGAACGCTACCACAGATACAGTTAGTTGACTGTATAAAAAACATGCGTATAGTTGGCATTCGCTATCCAACTTGATTCCAAGTCAACTAGGGGTGGGGGATGAGTCATGAATACGCAGTGCTCGGCGGATTGAACCGTGCGCTGATTGGCAAGCTCGTGATGTGGGTATCCGTGATCCTTTCCGGAGCGGTGAGCGCTGTTGCTGGGCTAGCGGTGGCCATCATCGGCAAAGCTGGCTTCAACATCCCTCCGGTCGTGCTCTGGCCGATCACTGCAGGCCTCATCTACGGTGGTCTCTACTGGCTCTTCGAGGGCCATGTTTGGAAGTTGCCTCGCCTTTCTGCCCTGTTGCGAGTGCCGAACCTGTCAGGCACCTGGACGTGTCGTGGCCAAACGATCAACCAGACGGATAAGACGTTGGGCCCTGAGTGGGAAGCTGAAGTGCTGATCGAACAGAGCTGGGACAAGATCAGGATTAGGTGGAAGACCTCTAGGTCGACATCTATCAGCACCTCGGCTGCTCTCATCTACGAAGGTGCCGACGGCTATCGCGTGCTTTACAGCTATCGCAACCAACCCAGCATCAGCGAACCCGACATGGCGCCTCACCGAGGTTATGCAGAGCTCGCATTCCCCCTCGACGTTCAGTCCGCGAGCGGCGAGTACTTCAACGGACACGGTCGCTACACATACGGAACTCTCAACCTCATCCGATCGGAGAGCAAAGCCTCATGAGCACGGATATCAAGAAGCGCCTGTCGAATCTCAGTGCACGCCGCAGTGGGCACGATCGCGGCATCCGTTCATACGATGCGGCGGTAGCTAGCGCCGAGTTCTCTGATCATGTGATGGAGGCCTATCAAAAGCGTAGCAACCGGGAGCACACGCGCTACGCTCTCGGGGCGATGCAGGAGGTTGAGAAAAGCTACACGCTCAATAGCATCCGGGAGGCTGAGCGGGTGCAGGGGCAGATCCGGCAGCGACTGCTGTCCGAAGATCTGACCTGCAGCTTTAAGCTGCAGGGATCAGTGCCCGGAAACATCCACATCCGTGGTGCTAGTGACGTCGACTTCCTGGTGCTTGAGCCCCGCTTCTATCGCTATGCCGCTTCCGGCGTGCTCGCTCGCCAGGGCTACTACGACAGCCCTTATCCGTATTCTGCAGTGCAGACCTTGGTGGACCTGAGGAAACGACTGGAGAGAATTCTTCGAGACGCCTATCCGGCTGCAGATGTCGACTGCGGAGGGGCGAAGGCAATCACGCTTTGTGGCGGATCGCTTCAGCGGAACGTCGATGTGGTGCCCGCAGTATGGTTTGATACCCCGGAATATCAGGAATCACGTGATGAAGACTTCCGGGGCGTGGAGATATTGGACAAGCATGTTCCTGAGCTGATTGGAAATGCACCCTTCCTACACCTTCGCCGTTTGTCAGAGCGCGATACCGAAACATGGGGTGGACTGAAGAAGGCGATTCGACTTTGTAAGACGCTTAAGGTCGACGCAGTTGATGAGGGCCGGAAAGTTGCGATAACCAGCTATGACGTTGCGTCCGCACTGTGGAGTGCTGATGTCAGCTCCTTGAGGGCCGGAGTAATTCAGGAGCTTTCGATCTTGTCTGCCACGACCCGCTTCTTTGTCTACCTAGTCGGGAACTCGGACCATGCGCGGCGTCTACGGACACCTGACGGCTCCCGTGCGGTCTTCGACAGTCAGGAGAAGATCAACTCAATTGCGATTCTGGCAGATGAGCTCGTCAAGCTTTCGCGAAACGTCAGTCAGGAGCAGGCTCCACTCGGAACCGGAGTCATGCAGTTCAATGATTGGATGAGAATGCTAGAACGTACGCAGATTCCCGCCTATGGGTGAGGGAAGACGCCGCTGTCTATGCGCCCTTGGTTGCCCAACCTAAACAATCAGAATCAGGAGTGAGCATGACATATCAAGTTCTGTGTACCTTCGATCTACAAGCGGCCAGTAGTGCCGACTACAAGAATGCCTACTCCGACCTCGAGAAGATTGGACTAAGGCGTGTTCAAGTAGGCAGCAAGCGCGAGGTGGTTATTCCCACCACTACCGTTCTGGGGGACTTCAATGGGCAGTCGGTGGATTCCGTACGCGATGACATCAGAGAAAAGGTCATCGCGGCATTCACTGCTCGAGGCTTCCAGTCGGAGATCTTCATCGCAGTAGGTAAAGATGGAACTTGGGGGAGCGGAATCACGCGCTGAACTGTGCTGCTTTCATATCCCGCAGTGGCAACTGGGTGGCAGTCAGGGTCTTCCTCTGACTGCCAGTATGCGAGTGGCGTTCCATCTACCACCAATCGAGGATTGCGACCTGGGTGGCTAGAGAGCTCTCAATGCGAGCCACACACCCTGGCTTCGGGTTGATCAAGAAGCGCTTGTGGGCAAGCTCCAGAACTAGAAGGTCTGCACTGTGGTCGGTACATCTCAGCGACGGGGGCGGCCGGTCCCAGTGCGCTTGACCCAGTACGATCGGATCAGTTCGGATGATCGCTGAGCTATGCCGGCATCGACCCGACGTCGCAGCCGGGCTCCGGTGATCACTTCAGCGGCGCCCATGATCACCTCCTGTAGGTCACGGGAGTACACCCAATGCTGACGCCCCGCATTGGCGCCACGTTCGTTCTACGAGCGCAGATGGTCTCCTGGCTGATTTCATCACCGGGTGCGGCGGTGCACGAATGCAATGGCTGCCAATCACTGGTGCCCCGCAAAATGGAGCGGAGTGGATATCAGCTTCCGGAGTTGGAAAAGGGCTCTTATCGAGTCCCAGCGATTCGTCCCCCGGCGCGAGCACTCACTGAACGAGCAAATCACCAAGGAGAGGGCGCATGGGAATCAACGAGGTACGCGAGCTGCTGTCGAGCCGGACTGGTCCGAAGACGTTGAGCTTCGACGGGAGTGCCGGCGGCCCGAATACAGAGGAAATCGTCGCAGCGCTGGCGTATGTTCCGCAGGGTCTTGGACGTGAACTGCTGCAGGCTCTCTGGTGGCCGGAGAGTGGCCAGCGACGGCGCGAGCAACTGCGCCAGGCTGTTGTAGCCCTGGTGGCACCTGAATTCACCCGCCAGATGCACGCGCTGGCGGACGCACGCACCCAGTTTGGTATCGCCAAGGCCAGTATGGGCTGGTGCGGAGGCGTGGTCACGGATGCCCAACGGCGCGAGCTTCGCCGTGCCGAGCAGGCGCTGGAAGATGCACGGGTGGGGGCATGGCCCAATAACACGATGGAGCAGCTTGGGGCTCTGGCCGGAGCGGTGATTGCTGAGATGGCCGGTTCATGCGAGTGCCCGCGGTGCGGTGGCAAGAAGGTTGTCCGCAATGGCGCAGTAGCCGGCGGGGGGAGCTGTGAACACTGCGGCGGAAGTGGCTTCGAGCCGCTCAGTGGCCGGAAGCGCGCAGGCGCGATTGGTGCCGATTGGTCAGCTTACAGCCGGTTCTGGCGGACAGTCTATGAGTGGATGCTTGCCAACTTCCGCGCCGAAGAGTCGCGTGCTGCAAGGCAGTTCAGCAAGGTGCTCACACAGGCTGCTTAGCGATGACTTCCCAGGTCATCGAAAAGAGCGTCAATATTGCCATCATCCAATCTCAAGCCCCGGTCAGCCGGGGCTTTTTCTTTGCCCGCGATCCCATGTCGGATCGGTTCCTACGATCCTTCGAAAGCCGGGGTCGCCAACCATCAGACAGAATGGACAGCGCCTATCAGCAAGGGACTCACAACGTCCACTTGGCGATGACTTCCCAGGTCATCGAAAAGAGCGTCAGTATTGCCATCATCCAATCGCAAGCCCCGGCCCGCCGGGGCTTTTTCTTTGCCCGCGATCCCATGTCGGATCAATGCCTCCGACCCGTCGGGAACGGGGGCGGGCAATCATCAACCGGAAGTCCGGAACTGGCGCCGGAGCCATCGAATGTGATGCTCGCGCGGTACTACGTGCACAGGTTGTTGGGACTGGAATTCGAATCGTCAACGAAGCCGAAGATCACGTGCGCGCCGGTGATTTGGCAGTACGCACATGCTCAGGCGAACGATGGATTGATTCGGTCGCAACCAAATTTGAAGGGCTGCCATGTGCAGCCCTTTTTCGTTTCCAGAGGCGCCGGATTGGCTGGCGTTCTCGGATAAACGCCGAAAGGCATTGAAAAGTGAGCAAGAGAAACATGAGCAAGAAAGCAATCAAGAATGACAAGATCGCCGTGATGGGTCACCGCGACGGCCCGGATCTGCCGATGGACAATTCGGACTGGAGCGTGTCCGGTGACGTGATGTGGGATGCTGGTCGTGCTGTCGGTGCGCGCTTCAATGGATCGCTCGATGGATTCGATGTGAGCGGCGGTGTAAAGAGCGGCGAGGCGACCGTCAACGTCGGTCAGGATCGCTCTCAGCTTTCGCTTCGCTACGCGAACGAGCGTGTCACCGGTTCCGTGAGCTACAACGTAGGCACGGAGCAGGCCAAGATCACCGGCAACTTCGATAGCCGCGGTAACCTGACCGGCTCGGGTGAGCTGCGATTCAAGGACACCACCATCAACTTCTCGCCGAACAGCATCGGAGCATCCTACGACTTCGGCCAAGGCTGGCGTGGCACGCTGACGCGTGAGTTCGGCGGCGGAGTTGGCGTCAACTTCTCCGGTGGCAGCTCGTTCGGTAGCGGCAGCAGCTTCAACCTGAGCCTGGGGGCGACGGGTTCCGGCGGTTCCTGGGGTGTCAACGCGAAGTTCAACCTGGTTGTTCTGACCTCGATGTAACTTCCGAGCCCGGCCGGTTCGCCGGCCGGGTCTGGAGGTGCCTGATCGGCCGTCTGGTGCATGAACCTGCTGTGCGGGTTGTTCATCAAGGCTCGCTACTCGACGTGCAGCGTTGGCCTTCCCTGTGCCGAATGACACATGCCCCGCTGCTTCTGCAGGCAGGAAGATGACGGCATCCCGAAGTGGAGTGATCTGATGCCTCATACGCTCAGTCGTCGCACTTTCCTGGCCAACGCCGCTGCGGTTCCGGCGGTTGCGTTCGTGCCCGCGGGCATTGCTACCGGGAAGACGTATGCTGTCCTTACGGAGAGCTTGATCGAGACGGAGCGGGATGCAGTCCACTCCGCCATGAAAGGCAGCGACATCGGTGCCGCTGCCGTCTGCCTGGTCGAAGGCGGGCAGGTGCGCTGGGCCGAGGGCTTCGGGTACGCATCGGGCCACGGTAGTGCAGCAGTAGACGTCAGCACGATGTTCAGCATCCAGTCCACCTCGAAGAATTTCGCGGCGGTGGCGGTGCTGTTGGCCGTGCAGGACGGCATCCTTGATCTGGACGCGCCCATTACCCGCTATCTGCCGTCGTTCACGGTGCACAGCCGCTTCGAGCATTCACCGCAGGAGCGCATCACGCTGCGCCTGCTGCTTGCCAACCGCGCTGGATTCACGCACGAGGCGCCGCTGGGCAACAACTACGAACCGGCGTCGCCGGGCTTTGATGCGCACGTCCGCAGCATCTCCCAGACATGGCTGCGCTTTCCGGTAGGTACGCGCTACCGCTATTCCAACCTGGGCTTCGACCTTGCAGGCCATGTCCTTGAACAGGCTGCGGGTGTCGGCTACCCGCAGTGGCTGCGGCGTCGGATCTTCGAGCCGCTGGGAATGCACGAAAGTACGGCGGATGCTTCGGTCTATCTGGCAAGCAAGGGCCGCGCACTGGGAACCCAGGAAGGCTTCGTGCAGGTACCGCCGGTGACGCCACTGGTGGTATCCGGTGGCGTCTGGACCAGTGCTGCCGATATGGCCAAGTATCTTGGCTTCATGCTTGCTGGCGGTAAGGCAGGTACGCAGCAACTGCTTGCACCTGATCTCTGGGAGGAGATGCATGGCTTCGGCCTGGGTGGCGACTACGGGCTCGGTGTGATGCGCAGCGAGCGCCGCTACGGCAGCACACCGGTGCGGCTGCTGCACCACCGCGGCGGAGGCTTCGGATTCGGTTGCGTTTTCACTTACTGCCCGCAGGCGCATGTGGGTTTCGCTGCAATGTTCAACCGTGCGACGTCCGCAGGGTATGGCTTCGGCGAGCGTCTGCTTGATCAACTGTTGTCGGCGCGTTTCGGACCACGGCAGCCCCGCGTGCCGGTATCGTCGCTGGCACCGATCCGGTTGAACCAGAGCCAGCTGCGGCGGATGGCGGGAAACTGGATTGGCCGCAGCGCCAAAGCGAAGATTGTGGTTGCCGGAAATGGTGAGCTGCTGCTGCGTCGAGAGGCCAATGAAGCGGGTACCCGGCTTGCGGCCATCGACTGCGATCAACTGTTTACCGAGGGCGCCGATGGAGAGGTTGCGACGTACCGTTACCATGAGGCAACGGACATGCTGCCTGCGCATCTGGAATGTACGAACGGAGAAGATGGCCTGGACCAGAACGACGCCATGGAGATGCCTGCCGGGCCGAATGGCCCCCATTGGCTTCCCTGGCTGGGGCGCTATCGCATCGACCAATGGGGGAAGCCGTCAATGTCCGTTGTGCTGGAACAACGACAGGGCTGGCTGTACATCGATGGCATCCGTCTGGTTGCTGAAGTGGAGCCAGGCCTGTTGTTCACCAGCGATGGCGAAGCCGTGGACTTCCGTGGCCCCCAGCCCACGTGGCGCAACCTGCGCTTGCAGCGCGTCCGCAATGCGGACGCGGGCTGATGCCTGCGTGGCGCTGGGTCATGCGCGCCGCCCCCGGCCATCAATGCTGTAGCGCCCGGCGCCGGTGCAGGCCAGCAGCAGGAAGCCGCCGGCCAGCCCCAGGTTCTTCAGGAACATGATCTGCTGGGTCTGGTCGGCGAAGTTGTGGTGGAAGATGAAGGCGGTGACCAGGCTGAAACCCACCAGCACGACCGACACCAGCCGGGTCTGGAAGCCGAGCAGGATGCACAGTCCGCTGCCGATCTCGAAGGCGATGGTGGGCCAGAGCAGGATGCCGGGCACGCCCATCGCTTCCATGTAGCCCTGGGTGCCGCCGAGATCACCTAGCTTGCCCAGGCCGGAGACCAGGAACAGCGCCATCAGCAGGATGCGTGCAAGCAGGTAAGCGAGCGAATGGGATGAGTGGCTCACGTCGGTGTCCTCGGAGATGGCCGGCGAAGGCGATCGGAGCCCACCGGCAGTGAAGCCTGTGTCTACGCGAGGGGCAAGGCGCCTTGACAGCTGGCCGTCCGCAGGAGACCTTTCTCCCATGACGATTGATATTGAATCGCTCAGCCTTCGGGAGCTGGGCGCCTTGGTGGTTGCCGCTGAACAGCGGAAACAGCTGATTTCCAGCCGCCGTCCGGCCAGTGCGGTACGACGGATGCTGAAATCCGCAGCGGCTGAAGCGGGCTATACCCTCGAAGAGCTGTTCGGCGAAGAGGCCATCGAAGAGGACGCACCGCGCCGGAAGCCGGCACGGCGCAGAACCGGGAAAGTGGCCGCCAAGTACCGCGATCCGGAGTACAAGCGCCTGACCTGGTCCGGCCGCGGGCGCATGCCGCGCTGGTTGGCGTCCAAGGTGCAGAAGGGCCACAAGGTGACCGACTTCCTGATTCCCGGCCTGGCGCGGCCGACGGCGCGCAAGAGCAGCCCGATCGGCAAGCGCACGGTTTTCAAGAAGGATTGAACCTGCCGCGCTGCTACCCTGCCTGGGTCTTTGAACGAAGGAGCACGGGATGGCACACGATGGCAGCATGACGATTCCGCCCAGAATGCTCTACGTCGCGGCAGGCGCTGCGGTGCTGGTCAGCCTGCTGGCCTGGGCGGTGGAATGGAGCGGGATGGCCTATGTCTGCCCGTTCTGCCGCGTGCAGCGCACGGTCATCGGCGTGCTGGGTGTGTTGACGCTGTTCGCGCGACCGGGCGGGCTCATCGTGCCGTGGTTGTCGTACACCGCGGGCGGCTTCGCGTTCGTGGTCGCGGCGATGCAGCACTTCAACGGCTGGAAGCGCATTTCCGCAGGAGATTTCAGCTTCAACGCGCAGTGGTATATCGATCCGTGGCTGCTGTCAGGTTGCGCGATGCTGATCCTGGTGGTGCAGCTGATGCTGGTGCAGGCCGCATCTCGGCGCAGTCTGCACTGAGGGCTGCCCACGGGCGTAGCGTCAGGCGTTCTGGAACACCGCCAGCTGCGCAGCAAACGCACGCTGGTAGGCGGGGCGTTGTGTTGCACGGCCCACATAGGCGACCACCTGCGGGTGCTCGTCGAGGAGGCCGCTGCTCTTCAGGCGCAGCAGTACCGAGACCATCATCAGGTCGCCCACGCTGAAGTCGCCGTCAAGCCACAGGGCTTTGCCCAGCCACGCCGACAGCTGCGCCAGCCGCATACGCACACGCTCATCGAGCATCGGCAGGCGCTGTGCATACCAGGGCTGCTCGCGCTCCAGCACCCAGACCATGGAGCGTTCGACGATGGGCGGCTCCACCGTGTTCAGCGCAGCAAACAGCCACATGATCGCGCGCATGCGCGCATCCGGGTCGGCTGGCAGCAGGCCGGGGTGTTGCTCGGCCAGGTGCAGCACGATCGCACCGGATTCGAACAGGAGCCGGTCGCCCTCCTGCCAGGTGGGAATCTGCCCGAAGGGATTGCGCGCCAGGTGTGCGGGCTGCTTCATCTCGGTGAAGCTGAGCAGCTGCACATCGTAGGGCACGGCCAGTTCCTCCAGCGCCCAGCGTACGCGCATGTCACGGGCCAGGCCCTGGCCGCGGTCCGGGGAAGTGGCGAAGGCGGTGAGAATCGGGCACATCGGGCGGCTCCAGCAGGCCGAAGGAGGGCCTTTCCTGTTCCGACGAACGGGGAGGCGGGAAATCGACAGCGCCCGCTGCGTCGTTCACCCCGCCCGATGCAGTTTCCGGTACTGATCCGGCGTGCACTGCGCGTGCCGCTTGAACATCTCGGCGAAGGCGCTGACGCCGGAGTAGCCCAGCTCTTCGGCGATCCGGCTGATCGGCCGGCGTGTGCACAGTGCTTCGGTGGCGCGCACGAACTTCACCCGTCCACGCCAGTCGCCCAGCGACATGCCCAGCTCGCTGCGTGCCAGGCGCTCCAGCTTGCGCACGCTCATGTGGTGCCGCTGCGCGATCTCGGCAACCGATTCGGCTACCGACAGGTGTTTCTCCATGTACGCCATCACCTGCTTCAGCGCATCGCTGCTGGCGATCGGCAGGAAGCTGGGCAGTACGGCCGCATTGACGATCTGGTCGATCACCACGGTGGCCATGCGCCGTTGGGCCGGCGTCCGCGGATCGGTCACGCCCTGCCGTGCCAGTTCGTGCAGCAGCTCGCGCAGCAGCGGGCTGACTTCCAGTGCACGGCAGCGATCAGGCAACCGGCGTGACAAGGCCGGCGACAGATAGGCCGAGCGATAGGCCAGTTGCGAGCGGTTGCGCGAGTAGTGGGCCATCCCCGGTGGAATCCATATCGCGTAGTGCGGCGGGGACACCATCCACTCGCCGTCGATCTTCATCTCCATCACACCCTGTGCGACAAAGTTGAACTGGCCCCACGGATGGCTGTGCGTCCCCCAGTCGGTGGGTTCCATCGCACCCTGCCGGAAGTAGATCGGGCCAGGCAGTTCGCGGAAGGTGGGGATCGGCTCCATCGGTTGCCGCAAGCCGGGGTCGGTGTGGCGCATTTTCGGGATGTCCTCGATATGCGCCAAGCGTACGCTGGACAATTCCCCACGTACACCCACACGCGTGAACTATCTCTTCCCGATCCTCGCCTGCCTGTTATGGGGCGCGAACACCATTGTCACCAAGCTCGCCTCGGGCTCGGTCGGCCCCATCGACATCGGCTTCTTCCGCTGGCTGATCGCCGCGGTGGTCCTGCTGCCGTTCGCGCTGCCACGTCTGCGCGAAAACCTGCCGACCGTGCGCGCCAATCTCGGACGCTTCCTGGTGCTGGGCTGCCTGGGTGGGGTGATGTACCAGTGCCTGGCCTACTATGCGGCGCACTTCACCTCGGCCACCAACATGGGGGTGATCCAGGCGCTGATTCCGTTGATCGCGCTGGCGCTGTCACGCGTGTTCATGGGCCATCCGGTGCGTGGCACTTCCATTCTTGGCGCGGTGATCTCCACCCTCGGCGTGGTGGCGGTGGTATCGCAGGGCGACCTGGCACGGTTGGCCGCGCAGGGCCTGAACCGCGGCGACGCGATCATGCTGATCGGTGCATTGGCCTTCGCTGCCTACAACGTGCTGATGCAGCGCTGGAAGATTCCGCTGTCGGTGCTGGAGTCGCTGTTCCTGCAGGCCACCGCTGCATCGCTGATCCTGTTGCCCGTGCAGCTGTTGATCGGCACCGGGGTGAACAACCTGACGGCGGTCGGCTGTATCGGTTTTGCCGCCGTGTGCGCCTCGATCCTGGCGCCGCTGACCTGGATGACCGGACTATCGCGGCTGGGAGCCGCACGTGTGTCCGGCTTCTTCAACCTGGTGCCGATCGTGACCGCTGCGCTGGCCGTGCTGCTGTTGGGCGAATCGCTCAGTGGCTGGGTACTGGTCGGCGGTGTGCTCGCGGTGTCTGGCGTGGTGTTCGCCGAGTACAGCGCCCGGCGCGCTGCTGCAGTGCCGAGCGAGCAGCCCGCGTAGGGCTTCGGTCATGCGGGATATGTGTCTCCGCTCAACGCCTGTTCCACCCGCTGTTGCAGCGCGTCTGCATCATGGCCGCGTTTGCCCTGCAGGCTGAGATACAGCGAAAGCGGGTCCACCACATCGCCAATACTGGTGAATGCCGGCGGATAGGCCCAGATCTGCAATCGTGCGCTCTGGCGGCAGTCCGGACCGGGCATGGGAAGTGCGCCCAGCAACCGCCACGCATCGATGTACAGTGCGCGGGTGCCAGCGATCGGGGGCGGTGACGTTTCAGCAAGCGCGTCGAGGCCTGCCTTCGGCGCCGGATGCCCGGCATCGCGGAGTGCCTCGGCGGTCGGGCCCCAGCAGACATCCACTTCCTTCAGGATGGGGGAGCGCAGGAACGGCTGTGCCCTGGCCCAGACTTCGTCGCGGTTGCCGGCCAGCTTCAGGAAGCGCTCGCGGCCACCGGTGGAGCGCTCGACCAGGCCGCGACCGACCAGTTCGGCAGACAGGCGCGACGCCGTCATCGAGGTGTAGCCGGCGGCGGCGCTGATCTCGCGCGGCGACCACCAGCGCGATTGGCCGCTCAGCAGCACGTGGATCAGCACGGCCTGTGCCGAAGGCAGCAGCGAGATGGCCTTCTTCTCGTGATCAGGCGCGTCGCGGAATTCGATGGCGAGGCTGGGAGCAAACAGTTGCGCATGCGGGACCACGAAGTCGATGTGGTTCTCGACCAGGAAGCGGCGCTGGGTCGGCGTGAGATAGGGCGAGACATACAGCACCAGCGCATTCGCTGCCGAGCGCAGGCAGCGCACATCCTGGATCACACGGGTGCTGGATTCACCCGGTTCGCGGGCTACGGCGAGCATGGCCGGGGTTTCCCCGTACAGCGTCAGTTCGGCGAAGTGGTAGCGCGATGCCATGGCGTGCGGAATGGCATGCAATGAAGCAAGTGGATGTACCGCCGAGGCCAGCCCGGGAAGAATCCTGCGCAGGTACCGCTGCGCATCAGCGACCAGGTCGGTCAGGCCGGTGCGAACTGCCGTCGTCATCTCGTACTTCCCTTGCGGCGGTACGGCCGGAACATTGGAACCCGGCCGCACCTCCACATTCAGTGGTGAACCTGGAGACGGGCGTGCAGTGTCGGGGCGCGTGGCAATCCATGCGGTCCTGCTCCTCAGCCGTCATGACATCAGTGTTGCCGGGAACCTTGGAGATTCCGTCGAAGAACAATGGAGATTGGGTGGAGGCGGTGTGCATCGTGGCCGGCGGACTCCCCTTCCGCCGGCCACGTGCACGGACATGCCCGTCAGAAGCGCTGCGAGTACTTCACGTACACGGTGCGGCCGATATCGAAGCCGCCGTAGTAAGGGAAGGAGCTGGACGGCTTGGAGAACATGATCGGGCCCTGGTGGTTGAACACGTTGTTCGAACCCAGCGCCACGGTGCCATCCCACGGCAGCTTGTAGCTGACCTGGATGTCGTGGAAGGCATTTGAACCGACCTTGCGCAGGGCATCCGGTTCACCGTAGGCGTAGCGGTCGGGCAGGGTGCAAGGGCGGTTTGGTACGCAGTTTTCCACCATGCCGGAGTAGTAGCGCACGGTGTACTGCGTGCTGAAGTTGCCGAGCTGCCAGTTCACGCCCAGGTTCGAGCGCAGGCGGGAAATACCCGGCTGGCCGATCCGGCCCATCATGATCGTATCGCCGGCCGAATTCTGGTTCTGCTCGTCGTACTTGGAGATATAGCTGTTCTGCAGGTCGATGGTGAAGCGGCCGAACGAGAACTCGGGCAGACGGTAGCGGATGCCCAGGTCCCAACCTTCGGTTTCCATCGAGCCCAGATTGGCCAGGCCGTAGAACATGCTGGTGATGTGGCCATCGCCAGCGCGCTTGACGCTGCCGCAGCGCGACGCGTTGCCGAGCACGTAGCAGTCACGCAGGATACGGTCGACGCTGTCCTGGATGATCATGTTGGTGATCTTGTAGCTGTACCAGTCCAGGTTGATGTCCAGCCCGTCCACCCAGCGCGGGCTCCAGACCACGCCCACGGTCTTGCTCTTGGACTCTTCCGGGCGCAGCTTCGGATCGGAGCCGGTGGTGAACTCGTCAGGCGTGGCGCACGGATAGCTGGCGCAGGGCTTCAGACTCTGGTTCAGCTGCTGGTAGCCCAGCGGGATGCCGGCAGCGTTGCAGGCAGCGTTGCCGTTGACGCTGTTGGTGGCGCCGATGCCGCACGGGTCGACATAGGTTTCGAAGCTGGTGCCCAGGCCGCCATACAGGTCGGAAATACTCGGCGCACGGAAGCCCTCAGCGAACGTACCGCGGATCATCAGCTCTTCGATCGGGCGCCAGGCGAAGCTGGCCTTGGAGTTGGTGGTGCTGCCGAAGTTGCTGTAGTCGGAGTAGCGCGTGGCCAGGTTCACGGTCAGCTCCTTGGCGAACGGCAGGTCGCGCAGGATCGGCACGTTCACTTCGGCGAAGAATTCGTTGAGGCTGTAGTCACCGGCGGTGGTCGACGCTCCCAGTGCCGTGCTCTGCCGTGACTGGGCGAAGGCATCGGGCACGAAGCGGCCTTCTTCCTTGCGGTACTGATATCCCAGGGCGACGGACAGGTCACCGGCAGGCAGTTCGATCACCGGGCCGGAGATGTTGGCGAAGTAGCTGCGGGTCTTGGTGATGCCGGTATCGTTGAACGTCGGGAACAAGAAGCGCTGCAGTTCGGGATCGGAGAGAGAGCCAGCCCCCGCGACCCCGAACGGCAGCAAAGGATTCCAGGCCAGGCAGCCCGAGACCGGCGATGCCGCCGTGCCACACCGGGCCACACCGTTGGCGTCGAGGTAGGAGGGCCCCAATGCCTGCCGGGAAGCGATCAGGCTCATGTCGCCACGGCCTGTTTTTGTAACTTCATTGCGGTTGAACAGTGCGCCGACTTCCCAGTCGTACGTCTTGGTGCCCAGCTCGAAGTAGCCGGACAGGCTTGGTGCAATCCGCAGCGACTTCAGCTTGCTTTCGGTCGTGCGCGGCACTTCCCACAGGCGGCGATTGAACGCGATGCTGTGGTCGAGCGGGTTGAATACGCTGGCCGCGTCCAGGGGCGTGCCGAACTTGGTGGACTGGTATGGATAGCCCGCGATCTGCTGGTCGGTGGTGCGCTCGTTGTAGCCGATGTCGGCGGTGAACGTGATCTGGTCGGTCAGCGCGTAGTCGGTGCTGAGGAACAGCGAGCGGCGCTCGATGCCGGTCTGCAGGTGCATCTGGTCGTTGCCGTTGGCGAACTCGGCCGGGGTGATCGGGTGGTAGTCGTTCGGGTTCTTCGGATCGCCGCCCCGATTGAGGGTCTTGAATACGGCGTCACCGGTGTTGCACTTGTAGAGCGCGGGGTCGCACCACGAACCATTCTGGCTGATGTTGCTCCAGTCCGCGCCCGGATAGTGGGGGCCGGCACCGCCATACCTGGAGAATTCGCGGTCGCGGGCAGACACCGGGTCCGACTTCTGGTACTCCAGTGCGAGGGTGTAACCGCCGCGTTCGCCGCGGGCGCCAGTCACCAGCGAGAACGTGCTGTCCTTGCCATCGCCCTGGCTGAACTGCCCATGCTGCATGGACACTTCCAGGCCTTCGTAGTTCTTGCGGGTGATGATGTTGACCACGCCGGCGATCGCATCCGAGCCGTATAGTGCGGATGCGCCGTCCTTCAGTACGTCGATGCGTTCCACCGCGCTCATGGGGATCTGGCTCAGGTCCTGCAGGCCACTGGTAGTGGCGCCCAACCGCTTGCCATTGACCAGCACCAGTGTGCGCGTAGCGCCCAGGTTGCGGATATTGACGTAGTAGCCACCAACATTCTCGCCCGATGCCAACGCACGTGCACGCGAAATGGTCGGCGCGCCGGTGGAGGTCAGGTTCTGCAGCAGGTCGGCGATGGTGGTGAAGCCCTGCTGTTCGATCATCGCGCGGGTGATGGCGATGATCGGCTGCTGCGTTTCGATATCCACGCTGCGGATGGCCGAGCCGGTCACCTGGATCCGATCCAGGTTCTTCGGCGTCTTGTCGCTGTCATTCTGCGCATGCGCAGCCGGCGACCAGGCGGCCGTCAGGGCTGTGCCTACTGCCAGGGAAAGCAGGGTGTACTTGTGGTGCATTTGGCTCTCTCCAAATCCAGTTGAATGGGTTTCGTGCATCGCTGCGTGGAAACCGATCTGAAACTCCGCTCTGCGGAATCGGAAGGAACCTAACACTCCGTTTACATCTCGATTGCGTTATGGACGCGTTATCGTCGCGCGCCGGATACAGCGCTCGTGCACAGGCCATGCACGAGATCGCGACGTGAACCGAGGGCGCTCTGCTTCAGTCTGGTTGTGGCCCGATGACAGACTCCAGGAGACATCCGATGAATACCCCAGGGAAACCTAAACCCACATGGAAACAGTGGCATGTGCTGTTGCTGGTGCTTGCCATCGCACTGTTGGTGACGCTGATCATCGTCATCGCCCCCTGGTGAATCGTGGGCGTTCTGCTCAGGTACCGTGAACGTGCCAATGCGATGGGATGAAGGAGTCAGGACGCGTTGAGGGTGGTGATGCATGCATCAATTCGTACTCACCCAGCCGGCACATCCAAACCTCCACAGTGGTCTCGAAGGCAACGCACTCGCGCTGTCATTCTCCATAGACCATCGAGCACACAGGAGCGATTCCATGAGCACCCAGTCCACCATCGAACACCGCCTCAACGACCTGATCGAGATTGCCCGGGACGGAAAGTCGTTCTATGAGGAAGCTGCGACCAAGGTGAAGGATGCCGAATTGTCGGCCCTGTTCACTCGCATTGCCGGCGTCAAGGGCCGCATCGTCGCCGCGCTGAGTGGCTCGGTTGCTGCCAGCGGCGGCAAGCCGGCCGAGCACGGTACCGTGGTTGGCTCGATGCAGCAGTTCTACGGCAAGGTGCGTGCTGCATTCGGCGACACCAACTATGGTTACGTGGCCGAGCTGGAAGAGTCCGAAGACCGTCTGCTTGGCGCGTTCAAGGATGTGCTGAAGGATAACGAGCTGCCGCCGGCCGTGCGCCAGGAAGTCACCCAGCTGCTGCCTGAAGTGCAGGAGTGCCACAACGTGATGCGTGCGCGAAAGCACGCCATGAAGGCGGCCTGACGATCATCGGCGGCCTTCTCCCCGGGGCCGCCACGGTCGGGGCAGCGAGGCTGCCCCGGCCAACTTCGAGATCGTGTGCATCACTCAGCGTGGCACATCAGGTGCAATGTCCTGCAGATGCATCACCCGCCCCATCAGCTCGCTGAAGATGGGAGCGGCGACGGCTCCGCCACCGTAGCCTCCGCGCTGTGCATCGGGATCGTCCACCACCACGGCGACCGCATAACGTGGATGTTGCGCCGGTACGACCCCCGCAAACAGAGACATGTAGTGGCGCGCGTATCCGCCGGCGGCCGCCTTGCGCGCGGTTCCGGTCTTCCCAGCGATGGCATACCCGCTGATGCGTGCCCGCGTGGCGGTGCCACCCGGCTCGCTGGTGGTGGCAATCATGGCGAGTACCTGATCGGCCACATCTGCGGGCATGGCGCGGGTCGCTACCGTTGCGCGACCATGCTCGAAGGTCGGTTGCACGCGCAGGCCATGGTTGGCCAGCGTTGCGTAGGCATTGGCCAGCTGCAGCGTGGTCATCGACAGCCCGTACCCGTAGGCGAGGGTCTGCTTGCTGGTACCACTCCATTCAGCAGGGGCGGCCAGTACACCGTTGCGCTCGCCGGGGAATCCACTCCCCGAGACATGCCCGGCGCCCAGCGCCGTAAACATCGCGTGCAGCTGTTCCCGGCTCAGGCGGTGCGAAATCAACGAGATGCCCACGTTGGAGCTTTTCTTCAGGACCTCGGTGGTATCCAGTACGCCCAGATCCCGATAATCACGGGTCGTGAAGCGACCATTGCGGATCCAGCCTGGGTGGGTGTCGAACATGCTGGCAGACGTGATAACACCGGCCTCGAGCGCCGCAGCGACGGTGAAGGGTTTCACCGTGCTGCCAGGCTCGAACACATCGGTCGCTGCACGGTTGCGGCGTGCATCGGCGGCGCCGGTACCGGGTGCATTGCTGTTGTAGGTGGGCCAGTTGGCCATCGCCAGGATCTGGCCGGTGCCGACTTCCAGCACCACGATGCTGGCGGCAGCTGCGCCGTGGCGTTGTACCGCCGGCCCCAGTCCTGCGTGGAGGATGTGCTGCATACGGCTGTCCAGCGACAGCACGATGTCCTCGCCGGGACGCGCCGGACGGCCGCGGTCGCGCAGCTCGACCGGGCGGCCCTTGCGATCGATGATGACGTCACGGTAGCCGGCCTGTCCGCTCAGGCGCGCGTCGAACAGGCGCTCAAGGCCTTCAAGGCCATGGCCTTCAATATCGGTGACGCCGACGGTCTGCGCGAACAGTTCCGACTGTGGGTAGAAGCGTTTGAACTCCTGCTGCAGATGGACTCCGATCGGCGCCCTGGCCTGCAGTGCTTCAAGGCGGGCGGGATCGCCGCGACGGAAGCCAGGCAGATAGACGAAACGTCGTTGCCGGTTGCGCGCCAGCAGTCTGGTCAGCACCGCCGCATCGGCATCCAGTAACGAGGCCAGCTGCTCGACTGAACCTGATGCCTCGAAGAAGGCGCGCGGGTCGATCCACAGCGATGCCACGGGAGCCGATCCGGCAATGACGATGCCGTGGCGGTCGTACAGCGTACCGCGATGTGCGCGCAGCGGATGGTGGCGGAGCATCCGTGCTTCGGCCTGGTGCAGGTAGAAGTGGTGATGGACGATCTGGACGTCGGCGGCCCGCGCCAGCAGCAGGCCCGCCAGTACGGCCAGTGCGGCACAGGTCAGGCGGTAGCGGCGGCGGAAGCCATGGGCACGCGTGCGGCGTGGCGCCATGGTGGTGGGGCGCATGCGATGGGACATCGAAACAAGAGCTACAGCGGTTGCCCGGCGATGTAGGCCAGCAGTGCGGAAGCACGGTCGATGACATTGGCGTGGCTGCGGCCATCGGCAACAGCCATGCAGGCGATCTCGGCATCGCGCAGCATGGCCAGCTGGTCCTGCAGGGCCGGATAGGGTTCGGCCGTGCGATAGGTCGCGGTGTAGCCTGCATCCAACAGCGGCTGGACCTGCACGGGATGGCTGTCGCGCTGGTTGCGCAGGGTGTGGTCGATCCGTGCGACATCGCAGGAAGCGATGGCATTGAACGCGTACTCCCAGGCCACGGCATTCGCCATGCCCTGGTCGATCTGGTTGAGCAGCGCTGCGCGTGGCGGCTCTACGGGGAGATTGGACGATGCCGCACCAGTGGTGGCCAACGGCATGGCGAACAGCAACAGGATCAGGGAGAGGTTCAGTCGCATGCGCGCGATTCCGGGAGTTGCGGGAGGGACGATGCTTTCGCCGCAGACCGGCTACGGCCCAGCAGCAGCACCGCAAGGCTGGCCAGCAGCGCGGCGATGGCCGACGTCCACAGTGCACTGGCAAATCCGTGGCTGTAGATCGCCTGCGCGAAGGCGGCGGTGCGTGCGTCGGCGAAGGTGCCGGTGGCGATCGCATCGGCCATGGGCAGCACATCGCGCGCGGGAACCGCAGCGGACAGTGCGCTGCGGATGCCCAGGCTCAAGGCACTGGACAACACAGTGAATCCGAGCAGGATGCCGACAAAGCGCGTGGTCGCGCTGATGCCGGAGGCCATGCCGGCCCGCTCGCGTGGCGCTGCGCCGATGATGGCCTTGGACGTCTCGCCATTGAGGATGCCGCCGCCGGCACCGATCACCACCATTGCGGCGAGTGCCAGCCACGGCAGACGCTGCCACGCGGCCAGTCCGGCCACGGCATTGCCTGCGGCAGTGATCGACAGCCCGATCGCCAGCACGGCCGGACTGGTCAGGTGGCGACCGAGCCGCCGGCCCACGCTGGGAAACAGCAGCATCGCCGCGGCGAACGGAAGCATGCCGGCACCCGCAGCCAATACACTCAGGCCGACGCCATTCTGCAGGTACTGCGGCAGCATCGACGCCATCACCTGTGCGCTGACCGAATAGCCAACCATGGCAATGAGTGCGCCGACGAAACGCGGGCTGGCCAGCAGCCCGAGATCGACCATGGGGTGTGACCGTGCCCGTTCAACGATGACGAAGGCGGCGGCCATGATGATGGCCAGGCCCAGCCCGCTCAGCGCCGGCGCCGATGACCAACCTTTTGCCAGTCCTTCCACGAGGAAGAACACGATGCCGAAGATGGCAGCGCTGAACGTGATGATGCCGGGTGGATCGAGCGGGCGGACCACGCTGTCGGACGACTCGGGTATCCAGCGCAGCGTGCCGTAGCCGAGCAGGGCCAGGAACGGAAGGATCGCGATGAACACCGCGCGCCAGCCCCAGAGCGCGGACAACAGGCCGCCGATCAGTGGTGAGAGCACCATCATCACGCCCATGGCTGTGCCCCAGAACGCCCATGCAGTGTCTTTGGCGGCCCCCTGGTGGTAGGTGTGGCCGATGATCGACAGCGAGGGCGCCAGCAGGAACGCAGCACCGATGCCCTGCAGTGCCCGTGCCAGGTAGAGCAGGGCAGCACCGGGCGCCAGTGCACAGAGCAGAGAGGTGAGGGCGAACAGGCTGATGCCGATCAGCAGCACCCGGCGACGGCCGTAGCGGTCGGCGACAGCTCCGGCGGGCAGCAGCAGTGAGGTAAAGGACAGGATGTAGGCACTGATCACCCACTCGATATCGGCGAATCCGGCGTGCAGGTCACGCGCGATGCTGGGCAGTGCGACCGCTACGGCATTGGTCTCCAGCACGGTCATCGTGCAGCCCAGAGAGGCCACCAGCAGGACCGCGTCAGGCAGCGTGTGCCGTGCAGGCGAAGAGGGAGGGGAGGGCGGCACCGGTCACTCGCAGGAAGGGAGGACGGCCATTCCAGCAATGATCGGTGTTTGTTTCATTCTCGGTGTTTTCTGGTTACGTTAGCTTGAACCTAACGAAATGCCGCCCATGGAACGCCGTCACCTGGAGTACTTCGTCACCTTGGCCGAGGAACTGCACTTCGGTCGTGCGGCCCTGCGCCTGGGGATCGCCACTCCCACGCTGAGCGTGCAGATCCAGGACATCGAGCGTCGGCTCGGCACGCGCCTGTTCGACCGCAGCCGGCGCGAAGTGCTGCTGACCTCCGCAGGCGAGGTGTTCCTGGCGGAAGCCCGCGATGTGCTGCGCCGGTTCGAACAGGCCGAGACCCTGGGCCGGCGCGCGGGGCGGGGTGAGATCGGCAAGATCGAGATCGGTTACGTCGGCTCGGCGCTGTATGCCGGCGCGTTGCAGGATCAGCTCAGCCGGTTCCGCAGCCGCTACCCGGGCGTGGAGCTGCAGGTGAGCGAATGGCCGATGGGCGAGCTCCCGCAGCTGCTGCAGGAAGGACGGGTAGATGTGGTGTTCTGCCGGCCTCCGATGGATGTACCCGACAGTTTCGGCGAACACACCCTGGTCGAAGACCAGTTCTGCGTGGCCCTGCCAGAAACCCATCCGCTGGCGCAGGCCGGGGCGCCGGTACAGCCGGCATCATTGGCCCGGGAGGGCTTTGTCATGCCGGAGCAGCCGGTGGGCGCAATGGAAGTCGGGCGCCGCGGCGGTTTCATTCCGCGTATCCGTTCCCAGCCCGGGCATCTTGCTGCGGTGTTGGCCGAGGTGTCGGTCGGCGTCGGTTCGGTGGCGATCGTGCCATCGGTGCTGCAACGCACGCTGGTGCTGCCCGGGATGATCTATCTGCCACTGGCCGGTCCCACCATCGTCTCGACCATCGCCGTGCAGTACCGGCGTGGGGAGACCTCGCCTGTGGTGCGGCGGCTGATCGAGCAGGTGAAGGAAACACCGTGCAGGCGCATCGACATGCTGCCCCTGGCCTGAAGGCCGCGCGGCAGATGGACGATTGCTACACTTGCGCCACCTGCATTCGCATTCGATGGACATCATGAACAACGGGAACGGTCCGCAGACAGTTCGCTGAGCCGCAACAACGATGCAGACGTTGTTGCGGTGATCACCCCTGCGATGCATGCGAGGTGGATGGATCACCGCCGGATTCACTCTGGGCGGAGATTCCCCATGTTCAATCGTCAGGCCCCGCGTTGGGGCCATACCCTGCCATCGGCCATTGCGCTGATGGCGCCGTTCGACCTCCTGGCCTCGCTGGCCATGGACATCTATCTTCCCGTAGTGCCCTTGATGCCCAGCGCGTTGGGCGCATCGCCCACGCTGGTGCAATTGACGCTGAGCATCTACATGCTGGTGCTCGGCATCGGCCAACTGCTGTTCGGCCCGTTGTCCGATCGCATCGGGCGGCGGCCGGTACTGCTGCTGGGTGCATTGCTGTTCACCGTCGCGTCGTTTGCGTTGGCGCTGTCCAGCAGTGGCGGGGCATTCCTGGCCTGGCGCACCGTGCAGGCGGTGGGAGCGTCGGCGGCATTGGTGGCGACCTTTGCCACGGTGCGTGATGTGTATGCCGATACACCCGAAGGCGCGTCGCTGTATGGGCTGTTCGCCTCGATGCTGGCCTTCGTGCCGGCGCTGGGGCCGATGCTGGGGGCACTGGTGGCAACGGCAGCGGGCTGGCGTGCGATCTTCGTGCTTCTGGGCGTGCTTGGCGCGGTCGCCGGCCTGCGCGCGCAACGCCAGTGGCAGGAAAGCCGCCCAGCATCTGGTGCAGAAGCGAGATCAGCACTGCAGAGGATGCTTCGCAGTGGCGCCTTCTGGGCATACACGCTGGGATTCAGTGCGGCAATGGGTACGTTCTTCGTGTTCTTCTCGATTGCACCGCGCGTGCTGGTCGAACGCATGCAGTACTCGCAGATCACGTTCAGCCTGGCGTTCGCGACCGTGGCGCTGGTGATGATCCTCACTTCGCGCGTGGCGAAGCGGTTCATTGCACGCTGGGCGGTACGCGGCACTTTCCTGCGCGGCCTCTGCGTGATGGTGGCGGGTGTGCTGCTGATGGCGCTCGGTGCGGTGTTGCCACTGTCATTTGCCAGCGTCGTGCTGCCCATGTGGGGCATTGCGGTGGGGCTGGTGATGGTGGTCTCGGTGGCCGCCAATGGCGCGTTGCGTGATTTCGCCGATGCGTCGGGTACGGCGGTGGCGCTTTACTACGCCGTACAGAGCGTGATCGTGGCCGGCTTCGGGACACTGGCTACCGTGTTGTTGCCGGGGGACACGGTGTGGCCGCTGGTGGCCTATGGCCTGCTGTTGCCACTTGCCAGTCTGATTGCGGTGGCGGCGTTGCGGTGCCGCGCATAGCCTTGGGCAGTGAATAAAAAAGGGGCGGCCATGAGGCCGCCCCAACCCGTCAAGCGATCATGTGCGTGGTACTAGAAGCGCACCGACCAGCGCACGTTCGCACTGTGGTCGCGGCTCTCGCTGCCGTACTGGCCGCTGTAGCCCAGCTCCAACTGCTGCCGCGGTGTCAGCCACGCGGACAGGCCCAGTTCGGCCACTACGGCGTTGTCGGCAATCGGAGCACCCTCGACCGCGAAGGTGGTGCTGCTGTTGGCGAAAGCCAGGTTGGCCACCTGGCTGCGATCACCCGAGGCACGGCGGTAGCCGACACCGCCACGCAGGTGCAACCAGCTGTCCTGCTGGAACGATGCCTTCAGGCCCTTGTCGAAGCGCACGCCCGCAGTGGCGACCGTGGTGCCGGTGTCGTCCACCTTGCCGTGCAGGGCCGCCGCGCCGCCGCGTTCGGTGATCTGCTTCAGATCCACCTCCACGCGCGCGACCTGCAGGTACGGCTCCAGCCCGGCTTCCGGGCCACCGAAACGGTAGCCGGCTTCGATGAAGGCCTGGCGGGTGCGGGCGTCGTAGCGTGCGCTCAGGCTGTCGCTGAAGCCCGCGAAGGCCACATCGCGTGTGCTCTTCACCTCGTGCTTGCTCCAGGCCAGGCCGCCGCGCAGGCCGAAGCCGCCCCAGGTATGGCTGGCGTAGGCACCGAAGTGCGTGTTGTCGATCTTCGACTTGGCGCGGCGGTCCTGCTGCTTCACATCGGTGCGGCCGGTGCCGGCCAGCACACCGACCTGCCAGCCGGAGAACTCGCGGTCGATACCGACCAGCAGGCCGTTGCTGTTGGCTTCGGTGCGGGCGGTGTTGGCGTTGCCATCCAGCTTGCTGTTGCCGCCCAGGGCCTGCACCCATGCGCCCGTGGCATCGCCCGCATCAGCACCGGGTGCGGTGGCGCCGGCACGACGTGACAGTGCGGCATCGCGCACATAGCGGCTGCCCTCGACCAGGGCCAGCGCCGTGGCCGGATGCAGCTCGCCGCTGAGGCCGTCGAGCACGCCACCGAGCTGTTGCGGGAACAGCTGCGTCAGCGGCTTGGGCAGGCCCTGGTTGATCGCCAGCACGTCAGCGGCGCCGGCCACCGCGCGTTGATTCGGCGTGGTGGCGGCACTGGCCAGCGAGGCGCCACGGGCCACGTCGATACGGGTGCCATTGGCACCGTAAGCCAGGCTGAACTGCAGGAACGGCGAGAAGGCACTGAAGTCGGTTTTGGCGAACTGGCCGCTGACGCCGCCATCGGCGCGGATGAAGTTGAACTGCTCGCCGAGGTAGTAGGTGCCCGGCTCCGGCAGTGCGACCAGGGTGCCGCCGAGGGTGGCGGTGCCGGTCACGTGCAGCTGGTCACTGCGCCCGCCCGGCGCGAGTTCGGCCGCATAGACACCGGTTGCGCCCTGCACGTAGTCGCCATTGATGGTCAATGTGCCGATGGAGTTGCCGGGCGCGATGATGCCGTCCACGCGGGTGTTGCCCAGCGTACCGACACCCTTCAGCAGGCCGTTGGCACCGACCGTGGTGGTGCCGCCAGTCTGCGTGCCGTTGAAGGACACGACGCCACCGTTGACGGTCAGGTTGCTGTCCTTCAGCAGGCCGCTGGCGCTGACCGTGCTCACGCCCCCGGTGGTGTTCAGCGCGGTGGAGACCAGGCTGCCGTTGAGCAGGAACTGGCCACCCTGGACCTCGATCGCTGACGTGAGCGTGTTGGCACCGTTCAATTCCAGCGTGCCGTCCTGCAGCACTGCGCCGTTGAAGGTGTTGTCGCCGCTCAGGCGCAGCCAGCCGATGCCGGACTTGGTCAACTTGCCGGGGCCACCGATGTCGTTGGTCCAGTCATCCCAGGCATCGCCTTCCCACACCTTCAGGCCACCGGCCTTCTGGTTCATCACCACGTTGGTATCCACGCGCAGCGAACCGTAGCCTTCGATGGCCTTGCGCAGGTCCATCAGGCCCCAGCCGTAGATCTCATCGATGCCCGGCGCGCCCAGATCGCGCGCGGTGGTCAGCAGCACGTCGCGGACCTGCGCGCTGTCCAGATAGGGGAAGCGTTCGAACAACAGGCCCAGCGCACCGGTGACGTGCGGTGCGGCCATCGAGGTGCCGCTGAGCAGTCCGTAGCTGTATGTCGGCACGCGCTGGGTGACGTCAAGCGACAGATTACCGTTGGCATCCACGCCCAGCGCCGCCGCCACGGCGGAGTCATCGCCATAGACGGTGGAGTTGATGCCTGAGCCGGGAGCGGCCAGGCACCAGTTGGCGCTGAGGCCGCACTTGTTGGAGGTCAGGCTGAGCGTGAAATCCTGGCCGACGTTGACGACACTGAGCCAGTACTTCTCAATGTCAGCGAAGGCACGCGGAAGGGTGGCGTACATGCCGGCTATCGGGCTGGCCGATACGGGAGCCGCAACATCACGTGCAGGCGAATTTCCTGCTGCCCAAACCTGGATCATGCCATTGGCGCGGGATCCGTCGGCATAGGTGGCGAGGTAGTCGCGATCATCCGGATCGTTGTAGATCTGATCCATCTGTACCGCATTGGGCTCTTTGCTCAGGCCCCAGCTATGGTTGACCGCGCGCACGCCCTGGGCGTTCATCTGGGCGTACATGTCGACCACGGCGGACGAATCGGGGCCAACGCTACCGAGTGAGACCACCGAGTAGCCGGTCGCCGTTCGCTGCCATTCGCTGGCGCTGTTGAAGAACAGGCGGGCGACGCTGAGATCCGCCCCGAAGGCGACCCCATGCATACCATTGCCATCGCGGTTGGCGGCGATGGTGCCGGCCACATGGGTGCCGTGTACTTCAAAGCCGATGCCGGGCTGAACATAGGGGCCCGCCATGATCAGGTCGCGAATGTTCTGTGGGACGTTGGCGTTGAAGCCGACGTAGCTCACCTGCACGTCGTCGCCATCGCTGGAGAAGCAGGCGCCGGGGCCGGTGAGCTGTGTGGTGTTGGTGCAGTGCGAACCGTCGGCCAGAAGGTCGGCGATGTGGAGGCTGCGATGGTTCTTTCCCGCGAACTCCGGGTGGTCAAGACCGGTGCCACTGTCGAACACGCCGAGGCGGATGCCGGTGCCCGTCAGGCCGCGCGCATAGGCATGGTCCGCGTTGGTTGCGGCCAAGCCCCAGTCGGCATTGAACTCGTTCGTGCGCCAGCTGGCCGGATCACCTGGCTTACCGAGAATCGACGTGGTACTGGCTGCTGCTACGGGTGTTGCGGCCGACAGGTTCGCGCCGGTCGATGAACTCGCCAGTGGTGTGGGCTGCGCCCACGCAGCCTGTAGCTGGCGCTGTTGCTGCCAGGCCTCGAATGAGTCGTTGGCCATGGCGGGCAGCGTGCTGGCAAGCAGCAATGTGCTAGTGACCGCCAGTGCCAGGCGGCTGTGCATCGGAGAACGGGAGCGGGACGAACGGCCATACAGCGGGTGATTCATCAGACAACTTCCTTGATTGACGGACATCAAAGGCCGTTAACCCCGCAGCGCGCCGATCACCCCCAGTTGCGTGAAGATAATTTAATGAACGAGTTAAGGTTTCGTGACATGAGCATTCACTTCGTCTCCCGGCGGTCCCGCTACCGTGACCCAACCTGGGCTCACCAGGCCTATCAGGGAGTGATGCAATGCGAGTTTTCAGGAAAGTGATCGCAGGGGCTGTGTTCGCGCTGGCATGTACCGGTTCGGTGGCGGTGGCAGGGCCGGTCGAGCCCTGCGACAAGCCGTGCTGGCGGGCTTACCAGATGTGCCTGGCCAGTGGTGCCGATGCCGGTGAATGCCAGCAGGCGTACAACACCTGCGTGGTCGATCTGTGCATGGGCGTGTGAGTCGCGCCGTTTGAGCGTTGCGTTCCGTGGAGCCCCGTCATCGACGGGGCTCTTCTGTTTCAATCGAGGATGCCGGCAGCGATACGGTAGTCTCGGCATGTCTTCATGGGCAGAGGAGTGCCATGGCCGTCAAACGTGTTGTCGCCAACATCGCCACGGCGGAGCCGCAAAGGGCTGCTGCCTTCTACGGCGAGCTGCTCGGCATGCCGGTGGTGATGGATCACGGCTGGATCGTCACTCATGGCGGGCAGGGCAGCGCGCTGGCGCAGGTCAGCTTCGCCAGTGAAGGAGGTTCCGGCACCGCAGTGCCGGACCTGTCGATCGAAGTGGACAATCTGCAGGAGGTGCTGGACCGCCTGCGCGCGGCCGGCGTTGTGCTGGAGTACGGCCCGGTCGACGAACCCTGGGGTGTGCGCCGCTTCTTCGTCCGCGATCCGTTCGGCCGGTTGTTGAACATCCTCGCCCATTCCTGAGCAGCGGCGAGGACTTCAGCGTCGCGTGCCGGCTCGCTTCGGGGCTGGCGACACGCCGACCATGCGCAGGCAATCGTCCACCACGGCGCCGATGAAGGCTTCGGCATCCTGCGCTGGTGCGGCGATCAGGTCGTCGGTGGCGCCGTGCACGCCGGCATAGATCAGTGAGGCGGTGACCTGCGGCGCGGGCAACTGCCAAAGCCCATCGGCGATGCCGGCGTCGAGGATGGCCAACAGTTGCTGCTGGATTGCGTTGCGTTCGGCGTTGCCACGCTGGTGGTGGTGATGGTTGGCGTACACCACATCGTGCAGCGCGTGGGTGCGCACGTAGAGCTCGATATTGGCGCGGATCCAGGCACGCAGGCGCGCCACGCCATCGCGGGTCGGGTACTGCTGCACGGCGCGGTCGACGTCTTCCATGAAACGCTGGGTGTAGCGCTGCGCCAGTGCCTGCAGGATCTCGGTGCGCGAGGCGAAATAGGTATAGAAGGTGCCCTTGGCCACATCAGCCGCGGCGACGATGTCGCTGATGGTGGTGGCGTCCACGCCTTGCGACAGGAACAGCGCCTGCGCGGCGTCCATCAGTTCTTCCTGGCGGGTTTCTGCGGGCTTGGTGCGAGGCCTGGCGACAGCTGGGGTCTGCATGGTGGGCAAGGTCCGGGTGCGACGATGGCCATTCTAGCTGTCCTTCGGCATTGACTGACCGCCAGTCATTGACCGACGGTCAGTCAGTGGCTACGATGCGCGCACGTCCTCCCCCGGGATCCATACATGCAACGTTTCCAACGTCCGGCTCTGGTGCTGGCCGCCTACCTCGGCACGTTTCTCGCCTCGCTGGACATCAGCATCGTCAACGTCGCGCTACCGACTCTGCAGCAGGCGTTGAATACCGACATGGCCGGCCTGCAATGGGTGATCAATGCGTATGCGATCGCGTTGTCGGCGCTGATGCTGTCGGCGGGGCCGCTCGGGGATCGTTACGGTCATCGGCGGATGTGGTTGATCAGCGTCGCCACCTTCACTCTAGGTTCGTTGCTCTGCGCCTGTGCCGGCAATCTTGCGACCCTGGTGGCTGGACGCGCAGTGCAGGGCATCGCGGGCGCGTTGCTGATTCCCAGCGCGATGCCGATTCTCAGCCATGCATTCCCGGATCCGCGCCAGCGCGCGCGGGCGATCGGTGGCTGGTCGGCGTTCAGTGCGTTGGCCCTGGTGCTTGGGCCGTTGCTGGGTGGGGTGCTGGTGCAGCGCGCCGGATGGCCCAGCATCTTCCTGATCAACCTGCCGCTGGGCCTGCTCGCGCTCATGCTCGGTGCCTGGGGGATTCCCGAGCGGCGGCATCCAGAGCATGCCGCACTGGATCCTGCCGGACAGCTGCTCAGCATGGTCGCGCTGGGTGCGCTGAGTTACGGCCTGATCGCGATCGGCGAGCACGGCCTGTTGGCGCCGGTGACGCTGCTGGCGTTGGGCGTGGCAGCTGCCGGGTTGTTCCTGTTCGGCATCGTCGAACGCCGGATAGCACGCCCACTGCTGCCGCTGGACCTGTTTGCCGACCGTCGCTTCGGCATGCTCAACCTGGCATCGTTCGTGCTGGGTTTCACCGCCTACGCGAGCCTGTTCTTCCTGTCACTGTTCTTCCAGCAGGCGCAGGGGCATAGCGCAGCCCTGGCAGGGGCACAGTTGGTTCCGCAGTTCCTGCTGATGGGTGTCGTCTCGCTGTTGTTCGGTCGTCTGGTCGCCCACCTGGGGCTGCATGCCGCGCTGGTGCTGGGCTACGCCCTGGTAGGGGCGGCGCTGTGTGCGATGGCCACGTTCGAACCGGCTACTTCGCGCGCTTTTGCCAGTGTTCTGCTGGTGCTGCTTGGCATTGGAATGGGACTGGCAGTGCCGGCGACCGGCATGGCGGTCATGGCCAGCGCGCCGGTCGAGCGCGCGGGTATTGCCTCAGCCACGATGAACGCATTACGCCAGGCAGGTATGAGTCTGGGCATCGCGCTGCTGGGCAGCCTGATGGGCCAGCGCGCCGTACAACAGTTCGCCACTTCCGCACAGGCGGCCGGGCAGCGGGGGCTGGTGGCACAGGCGCGCGAAATGATCCTGCAACCGAGCTCGATGCACGCCACGCCGCAGATGCTGGCGTGGTATCGCAGTGCGATGGCCAGTGGTTTCGGCTGGGCGATGGCGGTGGCCGGTGCGCTGGCCCTGCTTGTGGCGCTGGGTCTGTATCGGCAGCGCGCACCGGCCTGACGCGCGGCATTCAGCCCTGCTGGCGTTGCGGGCCCTCTGTCGTGCGTTCGGTCTCCTGTTGCTGCTGTTGCTGCTGGCGCGCATTGGCGTGGCGAGCGTGTCCACCTTCACGACCGATCGCGGCCATGTGCTGGCGGTTGCGGCTGATCGCCTCGCCGCCCTTGCGGCCTGCGACACGTGCTTCGGCCGGACTGAATTCGTGCGCGTTGCCGGAGGCGTGCGCGGCGCGCCCGCCCTTGGCAGCGATCGCGCGCTGCTTGTCCTGGTCCATTGATGCGAAGCCCCGGTTGGAGCTGCGCGGGTTCTGCTCAGTCATGTGAAATCTCCTGCAGTGTGGACGCCGCCTCGTAGACGACGGGATCCATGCTTGGCCATCGCACGCTAAGTCCAGGTCGCCATCTTCGCCACGATTTTCACGCGCCCTGCGCACGCGGCTGATCACGCAGCCATTCAGGCGGGTGCTGCCTTCGCTGCAGCCAGCGCCATGCCGCTGACCACCGCCGCGATCGTCTCCACGTCTGCCAAGGGGGCTCCCTGGTTCAATCGCGCCTGCAGCGCCCCATGGGAGACGGCGAAGACGATCGCCTGGCCAAGCAGGGCGTGGGTGCGCAGCACCGTCTCGACGCCGGATGGTTCGCTGCCGCGCAGGCGCGCCACGCACGCGTCCAGCGTGGTGTGCAGGGGTTCGAACAGCGTACGGTGGGCGCTGGCGAACGCGGCCGTTGGTTGGATCTGTTCGCGCGCCAACAGCAGCGTGCGTGGACCCGCATCCGGTGCCGACAGCAAGGCATGGACAAATGCCCGCATCAACTGTTGCAGCTGCTGCGTGGCCTGCCGCGCGCCAGTCGGCGGTGCTGCCGGCAGCGGCAGTCGTTCGGCAATGGCTTGGGCACAGCGCTGCAGCACGGCGGCATACAGTTCCTGCTTGCCGCCGAAGTGATACGGAATGGCTGACTGGCTGCAGCCGGCCATGTCCACCAGTTGGCGGGTACGTACACCCTCCACACCGAATGCGCTGAACAGCTGCAGCCCCGCGTGCAGCAGTCGGCCTCGGGTCTGCCCGCTGCGCGTCTCGGCCGCGCGCCGTCGTGCCGGTGTCTGCAGATGGGCGATGAACTCAGGCATCGGCCTGCATCAGCCGTGTCGAGTTTTCATTGAGCGCGGTACCCGCGTCCGCGCCGACGATGACCGTACCGCCGATGTTGGCCATGTGCCGCCCGAATGCACAGTTCGGTTCGAAGGCGAAGCACATGCCAGCCTGCAAGGGCAGTTCGCGCCCGACGGTCGGCAGCGGCGCGATGTGCGCATAGCGCGCGGCCTCCGGCAGTGCTTCGATGCCTGGTGCACGGCCGAAGCCAATCGGTCCATAGGGGTTGAGGCTGTGGACCAACGGATGCACGTGCCAGCCGCCCGCCTCCAGCAGGGGCGCTTCCATCGCGTCGACGACATCGCCGAAGGTATTGCCCACGCGCAGTGCAGACAGGCCTGCTTCGTAGCTGCTGCGGGCGACGGCGGCGGCGCGATGGATGTCCTCGTGCACCTCGCCGACGGCCACCGCGGCCTGATGCTGGGTTTCCATCAGTCCGTACAGTGCGAAGATCTCCGACAACACCAGGTCACCATCGCGCAGGATGCGCGGCAGCTGTGCACGGTACTGCCAGGCGGGTGGTCCCCAGCCTACATACTCGGGACCCGAGCCGAGCAGCACCTCGGCGGTATAGCCCCCCAGCGAGAAACAGGTGGCGGTCACTGCGGCAACCAGTTCGGCTTCGGAAACACCGGGGCGAGCAGTGGCACGCAGCGCCTCGCTCATGGATTCACCGATCCAGGCGGCATGCGCGATCAGCGCCAGTTCTTCCTGGCTCTTTACCGAGGCGCGCTGGAAGAACGCACGATACACCGGTACGAATTCCGCGCCCGGCACTGCCGCCTGCATGCCCAGCAGGGTGCGAGCAGGCATCGCGCCGTCGAAGTAGAACGGCGGATAGGGCTCCAGCCCCAGCACGCCGATACGTGCCGAGTGCAGGCCACACTGCTGCAGCCAGCGGCCCACCTCCTGCCCGGATTTGCCCACCCACAGCTGTTCGGGTGCGATCCACTGCAGGTCGCCGCGCAGGCCGGCCTGCAGGTGGTCGGCAATCATCAGCGAGGCAAAGGTGAATACCCGGGGCGGCTGGTCGCCGACGAACACCACGATCGAGCCGGGCCGGTCATTGGTGAAGTAGCAGTCCGGCGAAAAGCCGGCCGGTGCAGCGGCTTCTCGGTCGCCATGCACAACCAGGGCATCGAGTCGTTCACTGGCCATGATGTCGCGGGCCAGGGCCCAGCGGCGGTCGCGTTCCATCAGGCTCAGTGGTGCGGGCGGCATGCGCATGAGGAGTACTCCAGGGGAAGGAGCGCGCAGGCTCGATCACGCAGATGAATGAATCAACCGCTTGAATCGGCATTGCATGTGCGCTGCTGCGGGGGCAGCTGAAGTCGGCGATTGCGCAGCGTTGCCGATCATCGTGATGGGGCCACCGCCACTGTTGATAGGATGCGCAACAACGCCACCTGTCTGGCCACAACAAGGATGTAGAACATGAACAGGATTGGATTGATCGCATTGCTGGCCTGTGCCGCCCCCGTCCATGCGGCCAGCCCCCTGTTGTCCGGCAGCTTTGTCCACGTCGGCTATTCGGCCACCGACGAACAACTGCCGGCCACGCAGTTGCCGCTGTTCCTGGATGAACTGCAGGACCTGGGCAACGACACGATCATCCTCGGCCAAGTGCGTGCCACCCGTGCTGGCGTGGGGTGCGCCAGCGGCGTGCAGGATTTCGAATGGATTGCCGGCTTTCCCGGCAAGCTCGGCACCGTGCTCGACGCGGCAGCCGCGCGCGGCATGAAGGTCGTGGTCGGCACCACCTACAGCTCGGGGCAGTGCGCCACTTTCTGGCAAGGCCAGAACGCAACGGCCGTGGCACAGGATGCGGCGCAGTCGTTGGCCCAGCTTGGCCAGCAGTACGGATCGCATCCGGCGTTCGCGGGCTGGTACATCACCGACGAGCCGGCACAGGTGCCGGCTGATCGCGCACCGTTCTACCGTGCGGTCGTGACGGCGCTCAAAGGCAGCACACCCTCGCGGCCGGTGATGGTCGCGCCCTACCTGGCATCATCCAGCGTTGATCCGGCCAGCGTGGGCCGGGCTGCTGCACAGTTCCGCACCGCCACCGGGGTGGACGTGCAGATCTGGCAGGACGGCATCGGTGCCGCCTCGCATGCGCGACTGTTCCAGTGGGATCGCGCGGGTCATTCCACCGAGGCGTATTACGAGGCGCTGTCGGCGGCGCTGGGTGCCAGCGGCCTGTGGGCCGACATCGAACTTTTCAACCATGGCAGTCCCTTGTTCCTGGACACCGGCAACGGACTGTCCGGCGCCTATCGCCCGGCCTCGGTACAGCGCATCAACCAGCAGTTGTGGAGTGCGCGCTCGGCCGGCAAGCGCGTTGCCTGGCTCAACCAGTACCACATGTCCGAGGTGGTCGGCCCCGGCCAGGGCTATGGCGAATCGCCGCGGCTGATGAACACCTATCGCGGGTTGTATGGCCTCGGTGCGTCCTACAGTGTCGATCCGGTGCAGACCACCTACAGCTACAGCGTGGCGCCGGATGCGAACTATCCGGACAGCAGCGGTCACGAGCTGTTCGATCGCCGCGTGGGGGATCCGCGCAATCCGATGGATGCCGGCTGGGTGGGCGTGCACGGCAACGTCAGCATCACCATCGACCTGGGCCAGCGTCGGCGGGTGGACTGGATCGGCCTGCATACGATGACCCGCCCGGCGTGGGGTATCGTCACGCCGACGTCGGTGGAGGTGATGTGCGCTGAGCCGGGCACTGCCGCAACCAGCATCGGCGTGCTGTCGGCGCCATTCACCCAGGCCGGGCTGAGCGGTTCGACCGAAGAGGAATACGTGCTGGGCAATGCCGCGCCGCTGGCCGCGCAGTGCCGCACGCTGGAGCTGCGGTTGGCCAATGGCAGCTGGACCTTCCTCAGTGAAATCGAGATGGCGGCCGAGCAGTAGGCGCCTCAGCGTTGGCGTGCGTCGTGCAGTCGCTGTGCGAACGGCCGCTGCTCAAGCGCCTGCAGTGCGTCGCGCAGCACCTGCTCCAACGACTGCCCAAGATCGGCATCGAGGCTGCGCGCCGCGCGAGCCGTGGCCTGCCACTGCGCCTGCAGCGCCGGCAACGCCTGCAGTGCGCGCGGGCTCAACTGCAGGATGCGCTCACGGCTGTCTTCACCGACCGCAGCGTGCAGCCAGCCGTCGCGCACCATTGCTGAAACCGTCTGGCTGAGCGCCGAATGGCTGAGCCCGCAGGCCAGTGCGAGGTCCTTGATGCGGCAGGGGCCTTGCGCCATCAGCGTGCGCAGTACCGGGGTGTAGCGCGGCCGGTAGTCCAGCTTCAGGTCGCGGTAGGCCTGTTCGACCGCCGGGTCGAGCTGGTCGAGCAGGGCCCGCAGCAGCGTTCCCAGGGTGGCGTGTTGGAGATCCATGGTGGTGATGATATATAAGTACTTACATATCATCAACGTGGGGTGCGGTCATGGCGGTTTCGTGGATGCTGGGCGCGCTGCTGGCGACGTCCTGCCCGGCCCAGGACGCGGTGCTGCAGGCGGCGGCCACGGCGATAGAGGCGCAGTACCTGGACGTGGCCGAAGGCGCGCGCATTGCCGAGGCGGTGCGCGGCTGGTCCAGCCAGCAGCGCTATGTGGACAGCTGCGCGGACCCGAAGACTTTCAGCGCACGCCTGAACCAGGACCTGGACGTGTTCGATGGCCACTTCCATGTCGAGCGGGTGGATGCCAGCGCCGGCCAGGACGACTGGCTGATGGCCTGGCGCGCGGATGCGCGCAGCAATGGTGCGGGCGTGCGCGAGGTGAGGGTGCTGGAAGGCAACATCGGCTACCTGCGGCTGAGCACCTTCTATCCGCTCGATCTGGCCCGGCCGAAGCTGGCCGCGGCCTTCACCCTGCTGGCCGACACCGATGGCCTGGTGCTCGACCTGCGCCAGAACGGAGGTGGCGATGATGGCAGTGCGGACCTGCTGGTGCGCACCCTGCTGGAGCCCGGTGTGACCGCAGTGCAGGTGCTGGAGCAACGTGGACGGCGTACCCCCGTGCCACTGCCGCCAGCGGGCCTTCCGCCGTACCTGAAGCCGTTGGTGATCCTGATTGACCGCCGCACCGGATCGGCTGCCGAATTTGTCGCGTACTCGCTGCAGGCAGAGGGGCGCGCGCGCATCGTCGGCAGCCGCAGTGGCGGCGCCGCACATATGTTCGATGATCCTGTGCTGCTGCCGGATGGCTATCAGATCAGCATTCCGGACCGGCAGCCGATCAATCTGCGCACCGGCGGCAACTGGGAAAGGACCGGTGTCATGCCTGATACGCCGGGCGGTGATGATCCGCTGTTCATCGCGCGGCAGCTGCTGGCCCCGAAAAAGTCGTCAGGATGAACGCATGCCTGCAAGGCGGTCCTATCGCAGATGTGCTGCTGCATGCCTAGAATCGAAGCATCCCGGTAGTTCCCGGGCGCTTCGAGTGAATGGACTCAATGAAGATTCTGTTGACCGGCAGTTCCGGGCGGATCGGACGCGCGATCTTCGGCGCGCTGGCGGCGGCCCATGAAGTGGTGGGGCTGGACCGCAGTCCGTTCGCCACTACGCGCATCATTGCCGATGTCACCGATCGTCAGGCGGTCACGCGGGCGGTGCAGGGCGTCGGCGCGGTCATCCATACTGCGGCGCTGCACGCCCCGCACGTCGGCCTGGTGCCGGATGCGGTATTCCAGCAGATCAATGTGGAGGCGACCGCGCACCTGTTGCAGGCTGCCCGCGAGGCAGGTGCACGCCGCTTCGTACTGACCAGCACCACCGCCCTCTATGGTCACGCGGTGGTGGCCGGCGGCTGCCGCTGGATCGATGAGGACACCGAACCCCTGCCGCGCACCATCTACCATCGCAGCAAGCTGCAGGCAGAGGCGTTGGCTGAAGCCGCTGCGGCGCCGGGCTTCAGCGTGCGCGTGCTGCGCATGGCTCGCTGCTTCCCCGAGCCACCGGAGCGGATGGCGATGTTCCGCTTGCACCGCGGCATCGACGCGCGCGACGTGGCCAGCGCACATGCCGCGCTGCTGCACGATGAGGGCGCTGCCTTCGCACGCTACATTGCCTGCGCACCGACGCCGTTCCTGCGCGAAGACTGCCTGGAACTGGCCACCCAGCCGCGCAGGGTGCTGGCCCGCCGCGCCCCACAGCTGCTGGCCGAGTTCGAGCGCCGTGGCTGGCCGCTGCCGTTGAGCATCGACCGCGTCTACGACAGTGCACGGATGCGCAGCGCACTGGGCTGGCAGCCGCGCTTTGGCCCGGACGATGTCCTGCAGCAGTACGCCGCTGGCAGCATCGAAGTACTGCCGCGGGCGGAATGGATCAAGGACCGCGTGGCCGAATAGGGCGGCATTAGGGCGGGTTCCTGACCCGACCCTGAGCAGGTTCAGGAATGTGCAGACGGACCGCCTCAACCTCGTTCGCAGACGGCCGCTAACCCTGTGCGCTTCCAGCGCCGGGCCCGACCCGGCGGCCGGTGGCCTGCGCGACGGATCGCGCGCCTGCGCGGTGCCTTCGCGGTGCCGGTCGTCCTGAACTGCCTTGCGGACCCTTCCATGTCTTCTTCCCGTTCCGCCGCTGCCCGCCGCCCGGGCAGCATCGCCCACAAGTTGATGCTGGGCACCGCCGTGATCGCACTGCTGTGCTTCGGCCTGACCGCATTCCTGATCTACCGACAGGCCAGCGCCAGTCTGATCAGCGCCTCGCGCCAGACCATGACCAGCGAGGCCAACGCTGAAGCGCGCCAGGTCGCGGCTGATCTGGGCACTGCCTTCGCCAGCAATGACGCCATGGTCGAGACCGTGCTGGCCCAGCGCGCGCGCGGTGACGTGCCCGATCGCGCCAGCCTGGCGGCGGTGCTCGGCGAGCAGTTGCGCACCCATTCAGAATGGCTGGGCAAGAGCACCATGTGGGAGGCCGATGCCTTCGACGGCAAGGACGCCGAGTTCGTCAACACCGAAGCGCACGACGCCACCGGTCGCTACATGAGCTACTGGGCCTGGCACGACGGCAAGCCGCAGCAGTCACAGATGACCGACTACACCGAGACCGCCAGCGGTTCCGGTGACTGGTACATGGTGCCCAGCCGCGACAAGCTGCCGAAGGTCAGCGAGCCCTATGCCTATGACATCGCCGGGCAGCAGGTGCTGATGAGTACGCTGAGCACGCCGATCATCGAGAACGGCAGGTTCCTGGGCGTGTTCACCGTGGACTTCTCGCTGGCAGCGTTGCAGAAGCACCTGGCCACATTGAAGCCGATGGGGGCTGGCCGCGTCGAACTGCTGTCGCCGAAGGGCGTGGTGCTGGCTTCGGCCAATGCCGCCGAAATCGGCAAGCCGCGCAACGATGCCCTGACCCGCAGCATGCTGGCCGACATCGCCGCCGACCGTCCGTTCGAGGCCTTCAGCCCCGATGCGGCCGGCAACGTGCGCGTGTATGTGCCGCTGCGCGTGGGCGACGCCCCGCAACGCTTCGCGCTGGGCGTGGTGATGCCGCATGCGGTGATCGTGTCTGAAGCACGCCAGCTGCTGTGGCTGACCCTGCTGGTCGGCGTGATCGCCGCGCTGACCCTCAGCGCCGGTGTCTATGTACTGCTGCGTCGCCTGGCGATCCGCCCGCTGGCCGAAGCAGTGCGCGTGGCCGGCGACGTCGCCGCCGGCAAGCTGGACAGCACGTTGCCGGCACGCAGCAACGACGAAGTGGGGCGCCTGCTGGACGCGATGCAGGGCATGCGCGGCCAGCTGCAGTCGGTGATGGCCGCGCAGGCTGAAATGGCGCGCCGCCACGATGCCGGTGAACTCAGCTACCGGATGGACGCTGCAGCGTTCCCGGGCGAGTACGGCCGCATGGTGGCCGACAGCAACCAGCTGGTGGCGTCCAGCAATGCGGTCACCCAGCGCCTGGTTGAAGTGATGCAGCGCTATGCCGTGGGCGACCTCAGCGTGGACATGGAAGCGCTGCCGGGTGAGAAGGCGGTATTCACTGCCGCGATGGCGACCACCAAGAGCAACCTGGCCGCGATCAACGAGCAGATCCAGCAGCTGGCCGCTGCTGCCGCTGCCGGTGATTTCGCCGTGCGCGGTGATGCACTGCGCTTCGACCACGATTTCCGCCGCATGGTGGAGACCCTGAACACGATGATGCAGGTCAGCGACCACAACCTGGCTGCACTGTCGACGCTGCTGCGTGCGATCGCCGCAGGCGACCTCAGCGCGCGCATGCAGGGCGACTTCCACGGGGTATTCGCGGTGATGCGCGACGATGCCAACAGCACCGTGCAGCACTTGACCCAGATCGTCGGGCAGATCCAGCAGTCGGCGGCCAGCATCCGCCTGGCCGCCGGTGAGATCGCCGCCGGTAACAGCGATCTGTCGCGGCGTACCGAGCAGCAGGCCGCCAACCTGGAAGAAACCGCCGCCTCGATGGAGGAACTGACCTCCACCGTGCGCCAGAATGCCGATCACGCGCTGCAGGCCAACAGCCTGGCCGGATCCGCGGCGGGCGTGGCCAGCGAAGGCGGCCAGGTGGTCAGCCAGGTGGTGCACACCATGGAGCAGATCGAGGCGTCTTCGCAGCGCATCGCCGAGATCATCTCGGTGATCGATGGCATTGCGTTCCAGACCAACATCCTGGCGTTGAACGCGGCGGTGGAAGCGGCGCGTGCCGGCGAACAGGGCCGTGGCTTTGCCGTGGTGGCCAGTGAAGTGCGCGCACTGGCGCAGCGCTCGGCAGGTGCGGCCAAGGAGATCAAAGAGCTGATCGACGCCTCGGTGGCGCAGGTCGGCGCCGGTGCGCAGCTGGTGCACGGCGCGGGCCGCACCATGCAGGAGATCGTCGGTCAGGTCGGGCGGGTCAACGAGATCATGGCCGAGATCTCGGCCGCGTCACGCGAACAGTCGGCCGGCATCGAGCAGGTCAACCAGACCGTGGTGCAGATGGACGAAACCACCCAGCAGAACGCCGCGCTGGTGGAGGAAGCCAGTGCTGCCGCGCGCGCGATGGAAGAACAGGCCGAGCAGCTGGCGGTGGCGGTTTCGCGCTTCCGTTTGCAGGCCGAGCCGGTAGCCGCGGCACGCCGCGCGGCCTGAAACCAGGCATGCGCACATGAAGACGCCCGGCCAAGGCCGGGCGTCGTCGTTTCTGCTCATCGGTGCGCCGGAGTCAGGTCCGGTAACCGCAACGGCTCAGAACATCCCTTCGAAGGGGTTCCAGCTGGCCTTGCCCTTCACCTGTTCCAGGTAGTAGCTGTAGTTGGTGCTGGAGGCGACCAGGAAGTTCATGGCGATGAACACGGCACGGGCCACAATGTCCGGCAGGAACAGGGTGACGATGCCCAGCGCGATGTTGATGCCGAGCACGACCAGCGCCTTGCGCCACATGCCCAGGATGAGCAGGTAGATGAAGCCGAAGAAGAAGGCGAAGAAGTTGATGTTGACCTTCAGGCGGTCACCGAAGGACAGCGCCTTCCAGGCCTGCTTGAAACCCGGCTCCTTGGGCGCGCCGTGCTGCTGGAAGAAGTTGAAGCGGAACTGCCACTTCGGGCTGAAGCGGGAGAGGTCGACTGCGTTCATTGACGATCACGTCCTTGTAGGAAAACGATTACATCTTATCGGGCGAGGGGTCCGCGAGGCCACCCTCCCGCGTCAAAAATGTGACGTTTGATCAGGTGTGGCGCTGTGGCAGGGTACGCATCGTCACCCATCCGCCTTGTTTTTAGGATAGGGTGCGCAGTTCCGCTGCCGCCCCAGCTGAACCCGGGCGGCGGCGGGATGTCCATGGAGGTTGCATGACCACACCTGCTACACCGGAAAACGCACCGGGACCGGTGCTCCTGCCGACACCTGAAGTGGTGCAGGCACAACAGCTGCTCGCACGCCAGCAATTGGCGGTGGCGATGGACCGTGCACGCACGGCTGCTACGCAGAACGCGGCCGCGGCCGCGCTGGAAAGCGAGTAATCCGCAACACCGCCGATCGCGCTGGCCTGTCGCCAGCGCGATCGCGGCGCGCGCCGCCGGTCAGAACCGCGCGGTCATGCTCAGGAAGTAACTGCGTCCGGCCACGAAGTAGTCGGTGGAGCCTTCGGCATACAGCTTCTTGTCGACCAGGTTGCTGACGCCGCCGCGCAGGGTCAGCACCTCGTTGACGTTCCAGGCCGCAGTCAGGTCATACAGGGTGTAGGCCTTGAGGAAGGTCGTGGCGGTGCCGGTCTGCTTGCCGGTGTACTGCGCCGACAGGCTGCTGGAAAACACCGTGTTGGGCGTCCAGTCCAGCGACGAATAGCCGGAGAATTCCGGCGTATCGATCAGGTTCCTGCCGGTGGTCAGGTTCTTGGCCTCCTTCATCCAGGTGGCCGAAGTGCGCCAGCGCCAGTGCTCACCGAAGCGGAAGTTGAGGTTGCCTTCCATGCCGCTGGTACGGGCGCGCTGCACGTTGCTCATGCGCGTCCACCAGATGCCGTTGAACCGGCCCAGCGGGGCGTACTCGATCTTGTTCCTGAAGTCGGTATGGAAGTAGGTCAGGCCCGCATCGACCAGGTCGTTGTCGAAGCTGATGCCGATCTCGCGGTTGGTGCTGGTTTCCGGATCCAGATCCGGGTTGCCGGCCATGTAGCAGCCACCGCGGGTATAGCCCAACGGGATCAGCGAGGTGCAGCCGCGGCCGCCGGACTGGGTGGCGGCGGTGGCCGAATTCTCGGTCAGGCTGGGTGCGCGGAAGCCTTTGGAAACGCCGCCCCGGATCGTCCACTGCTCGGCCGGATGCCAGACCAGGTAGGCACGCGGGCTGACGTGGCCGCCGAACTTCTCATGGTGGTCCAGGCGTGCGCCCAGGGTCAGCGCCAGGGTGCGGTGCAGCTTCAGTTCGTCCTCGACGAACAGCGCCCAGGTATCGACCTCCAGGTCCGAGCCACTGACCGCGTTGCCGGCATAGTCGATCGGCGCGCGGCCGATGGTGTCGGTGTTGGTCAGCTCCTGACGCTTCCACTGGCCGCCCACGGCGAACTGGTGTTCAACGCCGAGGGTGAACGGCGTGGTCAGGCTGCCTTCGATGATCGTATCGGTGGCTTCGGAGCGTCCGGTGGCACCGATGTCGTTCTTGTATTCGGTCCAGTACGCACTGATCTTCGAGTTGCCAAAGCTCCACTTGCCATCGTGGTTGAGCGCCAGCGAGCTGCGCTTGAGTTCACTGGCACCCCAGGCGCCTTCGTCCTGTTTTTCCAGTGAGGCATCGATGAAGGCCTGCTGCACGCCATGGCCGGCTTCCAGCGACAGCTCCTGGGCGTCGCTGAGCTTCCACTGCAGCAGCGCGTCGACATTGCGGTCCTTCTCGCCGGCGTAGGCATTGCCATAGACACCACCGTTGGAGCGGTCCGAGTCGCGGCGCATGCTGTTGGCGCCGATGCGCAGGCCGAAGCGTTCGCCGAGTGGGCCGGAGAACGTCGCGCCGATCTGCTGGGTATCCCCGCGCTTGCCATCACCCGGGCGGGTGTAGCTGTGGGTGGCACTGCCGTTCCAGTCATCGCCGATGCGCTTGGTGATGATGTTGATCACGCCGCCCATCGCGTCGGAGCCGTACAACGACGACATCGGTCCGCGTACCACCTCGATGCGTTCGATCTGGTCGGGCGAGATCCAGTTCAGATCCTGACGGCCGAGGTCGGGGCGGTAATTGGTCGAGGCCGAGCTGCCCATGCGCTTGCCGTCCACCAGCACCAGCGTGTAGTTGGAGGGCATGCCGCGCAGCTTGATCTTGGACTGCTCGCCCGCCGCGCTGAAGCCACCGGTCACGCCCGGCACGCGGCTGAGCAGGGTGGCCAGGTCGTGCACCGGCTGGCGCTCGATATCCTCACGGCTGATCACGCTGATGCTGGCCGGCGCATCCTTGATCCATTGCTGGTTGCCCGAGGCGGTGACCACCACGGCATCCAGATCCTTGGTGGAGGCATCGGCGCTGGCCTCAGCGGCGGCCAGGCCGGGCAGGGCCAGCAGGCAGGCGGTGGCCAGGGCGGTGGCCAGGCGGGTGCGCGGCAGGCGCGCGGAACGGGAACGGGACGGCAGGGACATGACGGCTTCCATGGGAGAAAGTAGGGACCCGGTGGAAGCAGCAGGCGCAGCGGACAGCAGGCAGCCCCTTCCATGGGTCGTCGGCGCGGTGTGGACCGGCGCAGCTGGGTGGGTCTGTGCCGTGCGGAACACGGCGACCTGCCTGGTTAATGAAATGATAACCGTTCGCGTTTGTTACGATCCAGTACCCCCGGTGACAAAGTGACAACCTCCTGCGCCGCCACGGCACGCCTGCTGTTTGCTGAATGGGGACAAATGCCGGCGTAGACCTTCGCACGCGGCTTACATCCGGCGCCCTAGACTGAGCCGCATTTTCGATTCCGCCCCGTTGGAGATCGTGTGGGTTCCGGTAGTGACAGACATCGACTGTGTGGCCAAGCGCCGGCACAGCCAGGACAAGTGCGGGCGCCGGGAAGGCGCGCCGGGAACCTTCGTGCATGCAGCCCGGCCGGGACGGCCGGCCGTGCCGACCGTGGGGAGTAAGCGGTGATGGGGGGTCAAACCATCCACGCAGACGCGGAGGCCCCCGGGCTCGACGCCGGCTGGGCGCTGCTGCCGGCCGAGTCGCCGCTGCAGATGCCCGAGCAGACCCTGCGCGCAGGCGAACTGAAGGTCCGCCGTCACCGCACCTCGCCGCGGCTGATCGGCCTGCGCCGGTTCTATATCTTCGGCGGCACGCTGGCGATGACCGCCATCGCCACCCGGATGATGTGGCGGGTGCTGTCGGCCAATGGCATCAGCGTGCTCGAAGCCTGCCTGCTGGTCCTGTTTGTCGGCCTGTTCGCCTGGATCGCGCTGTCTTTCGCCAGCGCCCTGGCCGGCTTCCTGACCGCTGTGTTCGATCGTGGCTACCGTCTCGGCATCGATCCGGACAAGCCGCTGCCGACCGTGCACAGCCGCACCGCGCTGCTGATGCCGACCTACAACGAAGACCCGCGCCGCCTGTTGGCCGGCCTGCAGGCCATCTACGAATCAGTGGCCGCCACCGGGCAGCTGGAACGTTTCGACTTCTTCGTGCTCAGCGATACCCGTCGCGAGGACATCGCACGGGCCGAGGAGCAGGTGTTCGCCGAGCTGCGTGATCGCGTGCCGGACGGTCGGGTGCGGCTGTTCTATCGCCGCCGTGGCGACAACAGCGGGCGCAAGGCCGGCAACATCGCCGACTGGGTCCGCCGCTTCGGTGGGGCCTACCCGCAGATGCTGATCCTCGACGCCGACAGCCTGATGACCGGCGACAGCATCGTGCGCCTGGTCGCGGGCATGGAACACAACGCCGATGTCGGCCTGATCCAGACGCTGCCGTCGGTGATCGGCGGGCGTACCCTGTTCGCCCGCATGCAGCAGTTCGGCGGCCGCGTGTACGGGCCGGTGATCGCCCGCGGCGTGGCCTGGTGGCATGGTGCCGAGAGCAACTACTGGGGTCACAACGCCATCATCCGTACCCGCGCCTTCGCCGACCACGCCGGCCTGCCGGCGCTGCCGGGGCGCAAGCCGTTCGGCGGCCACGTACTCAGCCATGATTTCGTTGAAGCGGCACTGATGCGCCGTGGCGGCTGGGCCGCGCACATGGTGCCGTACCTGGGCGGCAGCTACGAGGAAGGGCCGCCGACCCTGACCGATCTGCTGGTGCGCGACCGCCGCTGGTGCCAGGGCAACCTGCAGCATGGCAAGGTGGTCGGCAGCCGTGGCCTGCACTGGATCAGCCGCACCCACATGCTGATTGGTATTGGTCATTACTTCACCGCGCCGATGTGGGCGATGCTGATGCTGATCGGTATCGCCATCCCGCTGTTCCAGGAGGGCATCGATTTCAATGCCCTGCTGCACCTGTCGCCGAGCGTGTACTGGCGCGCCCAGGACGAGGAGCAGGTGGTGCGCCTGTTCGCGGCGACCATGGCGGTGCTGCTGCTGCCCAAGGTGCTGGGCTACCTGGCGATGCTGCTGGACCCGGTCGACCGCCGCGGCTGCGGTGGTGCGATCCGCGCGTTCGTCTCGATGCTGGTGGAAACCGTACTGGCCGCGCTGATGGCGCCGGTGGTGATGTACGTACAGTCACGCGGCGTCGCCGAAGTGTTGTCCGGGCGCGACTCGGGCTGGGACGCACAGCAGCGTGACGACGGTGGCATCTCGTGGTTGACGCTGATCCGCGGCTATGGCGGTCTGGGCGTATTCGGTGCCTTCATGGGTATGCTGGCCTGGGCGGTATCGCCGTCGCTGGCCGCGTGGATGGCACCGGTGGTGATCGGCATGGTGCTGGCGGTGCCGGTGGTGGCGCTGACTTCCTCGCGTGGCCCGGGTGCCTTCCTGCACCGTCTTGGCCTGCTCGATATCCCCGAGGAGAACATTCCGCCGCCGGTGCTGGTGCGTGCGGCACAACTGCGCCGGGAAGCCGCCGAGCAACCGCCGCTGTACTGATCCCCCTGTGCCAGCGGCATAATGCGGCTCGAACTTGAAGGAGCCGCATCATGCTGCAAACGGTGGAACAGGAAACCGGCGCCTCGCCGCAGTGGTCGGTGATCTGGCTGCACGGCCTCGGTGCCGACGGCCATGACTTCGCGCCGATCGTGCCGGAACTGGTGCGCCCGCACTGGCCGGCGCTGCGCTTCGTGTTCCCGCATGCACCGGTGCGGCCGATCACGATCAACAACGGCGTGCCGATGCGTGGCTGGTACGACATCGTCGGCATGGATTTCCGTTCGCGCGCCGACATGGCCGGCGTGCAGGAATCGGTGGTGCAACTGGACGCGCTGATCACGCGCGAGATCGAGCGCGGCATTCCGGCGGAGAAGATCTTCCTGGCCGGCTTCTCGCAGGGTGGCGCGATCATCCTGACCGCCGCGCTGTCGCGCACCGCGCCGCTGGCTGGCCTGATCGCGCTGTCCACCTACCTGCCCGAAGCTGAAAGCGCCAAGCGCGTTCACGGTGCGGTGCAGGTGCCGGTGTTCATGGCCCATGGCAGCAGCGACCCGGTGATTCCGCAGGCGGTGGCCGTACACAGCGCGCAGGCATTGCAGGCGCTGGGCCTGGAAGTGGAGTGGCACAGCTACCCGATGGCGCACCAGGTCTGCGCCGAAGAGATCCAGGCGCTGGGTGACTGGCTGCAGGAACGGCTGGGCGCCGCCTGAGCCATGCCTCCGGCCAGCACGCCGCCGTGGATGCCGGAACTGTGCCGCCTGCCGCGGCTGGCGGCGATGCTCGGCCTGGCCGAGCTGGTGGTGGTAGTGCTGGCGCTGGCGCCCGACGGCAGCCGTCACTGGACCTTTGGCGAACTGTTGTCGGCCAGTGGTTTCGCGTTGTGGCTTGCGCTGGCGGTGACCGCCAGCCTGTGCCTGCTGCGGCAGGCGCTGTCGAGGCTGCCGCAGGTGCTGGGGGCTGTGGCGGCCATCGCACTGGCGACGCTGATCGCCGTGGTCTGTGCCGGCATCGTGCATGCGCTGTACGCGGTGCTGGGGGACAACTTCGCCCGCGGCATCAGCTTCTGGCGCTTCACGCTCGGCAGCGCGGCCACCACCGCGCTGATCACTGCGCTGGCCCTGCGCTATTTCTACGTGAGTGACCGCTGGGCCGCGCAGGTGCAGGCCAATGCCCGTGCCCAAGCCGACGCGCTGCAGGCGCGGATCCGTCCGCATTTCCTGTTCAACAGCATGAACCTGATCGCCAGCCTGCTGCATCGCGATCCAGCGGTGGCCGAACGTGCGGTGCTCGATCTGTCCGATCTGTTCCGTGCCGCGCTGGGTGCAGGCGAGGGGGATTCCACCCTGCGCGACGAATGCGAGCTGGCCGAGCGCTACCTGTCGATCGAATCGCTGCGCCTGGGCGAGCGCCTGCAGGTGCGCTGGCAGCGCGACGAGCCGCTGCCGTGGGACCTGCCATTGCCGAGGCTGGTGCTGCAGCCGCTGGTGGAGAACGCCGTGCTGCACGGCATCTCGCGCCTGCCCGAAGGCGGCACCATTGAATTGCAGCTGGTGCGCGAGGGCAACGAGCTGCAGATCCGCGTACGCAATCCCGCGCCCGATCCACAGGCCCCGGGGCTGGCCCTGGCGCGCGGTGCCGGTCATGCCCAGCACAGCATCGGCCATCGGCTGGCCTGGCGCTTTGGCAGCGCCGCACGGATGACGGCTGGCTGGAGCGAGGGCTACTATGCCTGCCAGGTGACAGTGCCGATCCAGTGAGGGAACGATCGTGAGGGTAGTCATCGCCGATGACGAACCGCTGGCGCGTGAGCGCCTGCGCAGCCTGTTGGCCGCGCAGGACGGCGTGGACGTGGTGGCCGAGGCCGGCAACGGCGAACAGGCCCTGCACGCGTGTGCGGAGCTGCAGCCGGACCTGGTCCTGCTGGATATCGCCATGCCCGGGCTGGATGGCCTGGAAGCCGCCCGCCATCTGGCCAGCTTCGAGCCGCGCCCGGCGGTGGTGTTCTGCACGGCCTACGACGCGCATGCACTGTCGGCATTCGAGGCCGCAGCGATCGACTACCTGATGAAGCCGGTGCGCGCCGAACGCCTGGCAGCGGCGATTGCACGTGCACGCACGTTCCTGGCCGGTCGCGACGGCCAGCCTCAGGAACACAGCGGGCAGCAGGCCCGCAGCATGCTGTGCGCGCGCCTGCGTGGCAGCCTGCGCCTGATTCCGCTGGACGACATCCACTACCTGCAGGCCGAGGAAAAGTACGTGGTGGTGCACCACGCACGCGGCGAGGACCTGATCGAGGAGTCGCTGAAGTCGCTGGAGGAAGAGTTCGCCAGCCGCTTCATCCGCATCCATCGCAATTGCCTGGTGGCACGCCATGAGCTGGTGGAGCTGCGACGTGGCACGGGTGGCCAGGTGCAGGCGATGCTGCGTCATGGCAAGCAACCGCTGGAAGTCAGCCGCCGCTGCGTGGCGACGCTGAAGCAGGAACTGCGGCATCTGTGAGTTTTCCGCGCGGCCTGCGGCCGCGACTGCTTACAGATCAACATCAAGATCAACAGCAACAGCAACAGCAACAACGGGTCATGGCTCGGTATTTCTACGTGCTGGGTCGGGGCGGGG
>NZ_JBJNRH010000005.1:0-261378 GCF_045809185.1 Nocardiopsis yanglingensis
CTTATGTCCCGTATCACCCGTCGTAGCTACACCGATGAGTTCAAGCACCAAGCCGTGGAGTTGGCCGAGTCGCTCGGACCTGCCGCAGCGGCCCGTCAGCTGGAGATGTCGGTCAAGACGCTGGCAAATTGGCTTGACGCGGTCCGTGCTGGCCGGTCGTTGACCTCTGAGGCTCGCAGGCCAGCCACCGACCTGGAAAGCGAGATCAGCCGCCTTCGGGCCGAGAACGCCAATCTGAAGATGGAGCGGGAAATCCTAAAAAAAGCGGCGGCGTTCTTTGCCAGAGAGTCCAAGTGAGGTACGCCTTCGTCGCCAGTCAAAGGACTCACTACCCGACCAGGTTGCTGTGTCGGGTTCTTGGGGTTTCTGTCTCTGGATTCCATGACTACCTGCGCCGGCAGTGTGCCCAAACGTACGATGTCGATTCGGCCCTCCGTACCGAGCTTCGGGCCATTCATGTGACCAGCAAGCGCAGTTATGGGCGACGTCGGCTGGTCAGGGCCTTACGAGCCAGGAATCATCCAGTCGGCCACAAGCGCGTGGCACGGTTAATGGCCGAGGAGCGAATCCAGGGCAAGACCAAAGGCCGATTCCGACCCAAATCCTCCGGCGGCTCATCTCAGCTCGCCCCCAACCTGCTGGATCGGCAATTTGCCCCCGGAACCGGACCGACGGCCTGGGTCGGGGATATCACGTATGTCCCCACCCGCCAGGGATGGCTGCATCTGGCCGTGGTCATCAGCGTCCAGACCCGGCAGGTGCTGGGCTACAGTGTTTCCAAGCGTCTGACTGAAGAGCTGGTGGTGAAAGCATTTGCCAATGCTTGGGCTCTGCATCCACAACGACCCGGCCTGATCTTCCATTCAGATCGTGGTGGGCAGTACTGGGGGAACCAGTTTCGCCAGCTGCTGCAGTCCCATGAGGTGGTCCAAAGCATGAGCCGGCCTGGCAATTGCTGGGACAACGCGGTGGCCGAGAGCTTCTTTGCCACGCTCAAGACAGAAGAGGCTGCCGAGCCTTACGCCAGTAGAGAACAAGCCAGCCAGTCCATCGCTGCTTACATCCACGGCTTCTACAATCCAGCCCGGCTACACTCGGCGCTGGGCTACCACTCGCCTAACAACTACGCCCGGCAGCTCCGGGCTGCCGCCTGAAACGGCTTCATGGCGTCCGTTTTCAGGGGGCCAGATCAAACGGTCCAGTCAAGGGTGACCCACCCCCTCCTGACAGTTTCCCGCGACGGCGGCACGAACAGCCTCGCTCCTCCGCAGCCAATTCAATCCCGACGCGCAGACCTGCGTCCGCCACCCGCAATGTGTCGAGAGGCTGCAGGCCAGCCGATCCAGGACCGTTGGCGCCATGGATGGCGCCATCGAGCCCCCATGGATGGGTTTACGGCGTGTCCTGGATCGGCTGGCCTGCAGCCTCCCCACGGAGAAAGGAGGCGCTGAAACACAGGCCGGCCGTCAGCCTTCCATCTGCTCCAGTTCCTTGCCCTTGGTCTCGCGCACATAGCGGACCACGAAGAAGATCGAAAGGATGGCCGCAACCGTATAGATGCCGTAGGCCCCTGCCAGGCCGATGCCGGCCAGCAGCATCGGGAAGGTCACGGTGATCGCGAAGTTCGAGGTCCATTGCGCGGCACCCGCCACCGCCAGCGCCGGGCCGCGGATCTGGTTCGGGAACATCTCGCCCAGCATCACCCACATCACCGGGCCCCATGACATGTTGAAGAACACCACGTAGACATTGGCTGCAACCAGCGCCAGTCGACCCATTCCGTCGGACAACTGCAGTCGACCATCGGCCAGGCTGCCACTGGCGAAGGCGACCACCATCAGCACCAGCGCCACCGACATGCCGACCGAGCCGATGCACAGCAGCGGCCTGCGCCCGATGCGGTCGATCAACAGCACCGTCAGCAGACAGGCGCCGATGCTCAGCGCGCCGGACAGCACGTTGATCAGCAGCGCATCGCTTTCCGAGAAGCCCACCGCCTGCCACAGCACCGCGCCGTAGTAGAACACCACGTTGATGCCGACCAGCTGCTGGAACATGGCCAGACCAATGCCGACCCAGAGGATCGGGCGCAGCTTGCCGCTGACCGTGTCGCGCAGGTCGGCAAAGCGCGGCTTGTGCTGGTCCTGGGCCAGGCTGGCTTCGATCTCGGTCTGCTTGGCCGCCGCTGCGGCCTCGCCGTACAGCCGCGACAGGACCGCCCTCGCCTGCTGCTGACGCCCCTTCAGGACCAGGAAGCGCGGGCTTTCCGGAATCACCAGCAACAACAGCAGGAACAGCCCCGACGGCAGTGCCTGCATCCAGAACATCCAGCGCCAGGCCTCATGGCCCAGCCACAGCGGCTCGGTCGACGCTCCGGCGGCACGGGCCAGCAGGTAATTGCTGAGGAAAGCTGCGAACAGGCCGCAGATGATCGCCATCTGCTGCACCGTGGCCAAACGCCCGCGATAGCGCGCCGAGGCCACCTCGGCAATATAGGCCGGCGACATCACACTGGCCGCGCCCACCGCGAAACCGCCAAGCACGCGTGCGGCGATGAACAGCCAGGAGGCGTGAGCGGCACCGGCACCCAGCGCCGAGACCAGGAACATCAGCGCCGAGGCGATCAGCACGCCACGACGGCCCAGGCGATCTCCCAGCCAACCGGCCAGGAAGGCACCGATCGCGCAGCCCAGCAGCATCGAGGCGACTTCGAAACCGAGCGCCGCCTCGCTGGAGTTGAAGGCCTGGCGCAGGCCATCGACCGTGCCATTGATGACACCACTGTCGAAGCCGAACAGGAATCCACCCAGGGTGGCCACGCAGCTGATCAGGACGATGAATGCAGTGTTCTCACCACCATGGGAGGCGATGTTGGGCTGGGCTGGGGACATGGACGATCCTGCTGGGAAGGGGGCCGGCCATCCGACGCAGCCGGCTGACCCGCAGCGTCGCACAGGCCTCGCCCTGCCGCCAATGACCGCCACGGCCGCGCCTGCCAGACGTCCGATTTCCGCCCCGCGCCGACACCGGGGGCCAACCTGTTCTAGAATTGGCAGGTTCAGGAATCGATCCACCCCCAGCCCATGCCCTTTGTCGTCACCGAAAACTGCATCAAGTGCAAACACACCGATTGCGTGGAAGTGTGCCCCGTGGATTGCTTCCACGAAGGCCCGAACTTCCTGGTGATCGACCCGGATGAGTGCATCGACTGCACCCTCTGCGAACCGGAGTGCCCGGTCAACGCGATCTTCCCGGAGGACGATGTTCCTGCCGGCCAGGAAAGCTTCGTCGCCCTCAACGCCGAGCTGGCGAAGGAGTGGCCGGTGCTGACCGTGCGCAAGGACCCGCCCGCCGACGCCGGCGAATGGGACGGCAAGCCGGACAAGCTGAAGCTGCTGGAGCGCTGAGAAGCGCCTGCTGCGGCAACGAAAAAGGGCGCCATGGGCGCCCTTTTTCGTTGCTCGGCAGATGCCAACCGCACGATCCGGTAGGTGCCAACCTTGGTTGGCACAGAAGCGCCGACCAAGGTCGGTCTCTGCCAGGCAGGTGCGGACCTGGCCCGCCCCCACCCGACCGGCGCTTACTGCGCCAGCTTCGCCTTCAGCGCGGCGATCAGCTTCACCGGGGCTTCGGCGGTGGCCGGCAGGCCACGCGGGTCGACCGCGGAGATGTAGGCGCCAGCATCGACGGCGACCACGCGGACCAGGAAGTTGCTGCCTTCGTAGGCCACGTCATACGAGCCCAGCAGCTGCGCGCGGCTGGCGATGGTCACGCCTTCCACGCCTTCCAGCGCGGTGCCGACCTTGGCGAAAGCCTCGTCCTTGCCGCCGGCGATGGTGAAACCGGTGTTGCCCACGGCCGGGGCCGCAGCCGCAGGCGCGGCCGGCTTGGTCGCCGATGCCAGCGTCGGCACCTTGTTGTCACCGGTGGTCGCCGGCAGGTTCAGGTCCGGCGGCACTTCCAGCGGACGCATTTCCGGGGCCAGGGCGTAGTCGCCCTTGACACCACGCTTGAAGCAGCCGGTGGTGCCGGCGGCAACGGCCACCGCAAGCAGGGCGTAGGACAGCACGCGGACGGTGGATACGGATTGACGCATGTGAATCTCCTGGGTCAGACCAAGACGGAAGGTCAGTGGCTGGAAAGGGCTTCGAGGGCGGCGATGTCGCCGGCAAGGTGGTCGGCCGCCGGATGATGCGGCGCCGACAGTGGCAGCAGCGGCAGGCGCAGGTCGTGGCCGATGCCGATACGGCGCAGCAGCGCCTTGACCGGGATCGGGTTCGGTTCAACGCCGCAGAACTCATGGAACGGCTGCAGGCGCGCATCCCAGGACTCGGTGGCTTCGTGGTCATGGGCGGCGGCCAGCTCGCACATCCGGCGGTAGGCGCCGGGCAGCACGTTGGAGCCGACCGAGATCAGGCCGTCGATACCGGCCCGGATCGAACGCGCGGCCGTACCGTCGTCGCCGCTGAGCACGGCGAACTGCGGGTTGCGCAGGGCGAGCAGCGCCTGCACCCGGCCGGTGTCGCCCACCGCCTCCTTGATGCCGACGATGTTGGGGTGGCTGGCCAGTTCGGCCACGGTCTCCGGCTGCATGTCGCAACCGGTACGGCCGGGCACGTTGTACAGCACGACCGGCAACCCGCCCTGGTCGGCGACCGCGCGGTAGTGGGCGATCAGGCCGGCCTGGGTCGGCCGCACGTACGGCGGGGTGACCACCAGCGCATGGCTGGCGCCGAGCGCGGCGGCACGGCGGGTCTGTTCAATGGTTTTGGCGGTACCGGACAGGCCGGTGCCGGCCATGACCGGGATGCGACCGCCGATGCGCTCGACCGCGCTGGCCAGCAGCAGGTCGTACTCGGCATCGGTGAGGGTTGCCGCTTCGCCGGTCGAGCCGGCAACGACAACGCCATGGACGCCACCTTCCAGTTGCAGATGCAGCAGGCGCTGCCAACCGTCGGGATCGAGGGCGCCGTCGGCCCGGAACGGGGTCGCCAGCGCGGTGATGAGGCCGGAAAGGGACAAGGACGTGCTGCTCTTGGCTGGGAAGGGAAAACGCCCGCCACGAAAGGCCGGGACTGACCTGAATGTTACTTGCGGCGCGAAAGCACGGGCAAGTATGCTGGACACCGGTGGATCCCCGCCTCTGGCGGGCATTCAGACTAACGCATGCATTACCCGGAATCGCCTTGACCGACACCACCCCGCGCCCCGCGCCGAGCGAAAACCACCTCCTGATCAACGCCTACACGACGCATCCGGAGTCCCCCCTGCTGTCCGTCACCCGCCGCATCGCCGACAGCGGCTGCAATCTGGTGGACGCGCGCCTGGCCACGGTCGGCCGCGATGTCTCGGTCACCGCCCTGGCCACCGGCTCGTGGGATTCGGTGGCCAAGCTGGAGGCGATGCTGACCCGGCTGGAGCGCGAGGAAGGCCTGAAGCTGGTCTGGTACCGCACCGCGGCCAAGCAGGCGCAGTCCAACCTGCTGCCGTACATCGTCGAGGTGATCGCCGCCGACAAGCCGGGCATCCTGTTCCAGCTGGCCGATTTCTTCGACCGCCAGGGCATCACCATCGAGAACCTGCAGAGCACGCGCTACCGCGCCATGCAGACCGGTGCGGAGATGTTCAGCGCGCAGGTCACCATCGGCGTACCAGCCAACATGCACATCGCCGCGCTGCGCGACGACTTCCTTGAATTCTGCGACCACCTGAACCTGGACGCGATCATGGACCCGATGAAATTCTGATTCTTCGCGCGCCTCTCACGGGCGCGTGGCGTTTCATGCAATTGTCGTAGAAAGAACCCAGGCTCGACAGAAGGACCTCATGAACAACGGCGATACCCTGGACAGCACCACCCTCTCCCTGCCGCTGGCGCTGTCCGGTGGCGAACAGGCCACTCTCGGCGACTACGCCGGCCACTGGCTGGTGCTGTACTTCTATCCCAAGGACAGCACCCCTGGCTGCACCACCGAAGGCATCGACTTCAACGCACTGCTGCCGAAGTTCAAGAAGGCAGGCGCGGTGGTACTCGGCGTCTCGCGCGACTCGGTGAAGTCGCACGACAACTTCTGTGCCAAGCAGGGCTTCAACTTCCCGCTGGTCAGCGATGGCGACGAAGCGCTGTGCAGCGCCTTCGACGTGATCAAGATGAAGAACATGTACGGCAAGCAGGTACGTGGCATCGAACGCAGCACCTTCCTGATTTCCCCCGACAGCCGCATCGTGCAGTCCTGGCGCAAGGTCAAGGTTGCCGGCCATGCCGATGCCGTTCTCGCCGAACTGAAGGCCTCCCAGTCCAAGTGAGTCCCACTGCCTACTGTGTCTGCCATCACCCTGCCCCGCAGCAGGCCGTGGTGGTTTTTCCCTGTCCGTAACCAGGAATCGACGATGACCCGAGGCAAGCGCATCTACGTGCTGGATACCAACGTGCTGATGCACGATCCCACCGCGCTGTTCAAATTCGAGGAGCACGACGTCTACCTGCCCATGCAGGTGATCGAGGAGCTGGACAACGGCAAGAAGGGCACCTCCGAGGCGAGCCGCAACGCCCGCCAGGTGAGCCGCTTCCTCAATGAGCTGGTGCAGGAATCCGGCCTGGACAACCTGGCCGACGGCATTCCGCTGCAGCGCCCCAATGGTCTGCAGCTGCGCGGCAAGCAGAGCGCCGGCAAGCTGCGCTTCCAGACCAGCCATTTCGACGCGGGCAAGAGCTTTGGCAAGGTCATTCCCGACAATGCCATCCTCGGCGCGATCCTCGCGCTGAAGGAAGAAACCCCGGACCTGCCGGTGGTGTTCGTTTCCAAGGACATCAACCTGCGGATCAAGGCCGCCATCGCCGGCATCGTGTCCGAGGACTACGAGAACGACCGTGCGCTGGACGATTTCAGCCTGCTCTACACCGGCGCAACCGAACTGCCGGAAGACTTCTGGAAGCGCCACGGCGATGACCTGCGCAGCTGGAGCGACAAGGGCCGCACGCATTACGAAATCCTCGCGCAGGATGGCGAGGAGTGGTACCCGAACCAGTACGTCTACCTGCCCGGCGAAGACGAGGTCGAACTGCGCGTCAGCCGCGTGGTCGGCGATGGCAAGGTGGTGCTGTCGCTGGTCGATGATTTCCGCCACGGCAGCCACGCCGTGTGGGGCATCAGCGCACGCAACCGCGAGCAGAACTTCGCGCTCAATGCCCTGATGGACCCGGAGATCGATTTCGTCACGCTGCTGGGCACCGCCGGCACCGGCAAGACCCTGCTGGCGCTGGCCGCCGGCCTGGCGCAGACGATGGACCAGCAGCGCTACCGCGAGATCATCATGACCCGCGCCACGGTCAGCGTCGGCGAGGACATCGGCTTCCTGCCCGGCACCGAGGAAGAGAAGATGACACCGTGGATGGGCGCGTTGACCGACAACCTGGAAGTGCTCACGCACAACCAGGAAGGCGGCACCTGGGGGCGCCAGGCCACCAACGACCTGCTGGCCAGCCGCATCAAGATCCGCTCGATGAACTTCATGCGCGGCCGCACGTTCCTGTCGCGCTACCTGATCCTGGACGAGGCGCAGAACCTCACCCCGAAGCAGATGAAGACGCTGATCACCCGTGCCGGCCCCGGTACCAAGATCGTCTGCCTGGGCAACGTCGAGCAGATCGACACCCCGTACCTGACCGAGACCACCTCGGGCCTGACCTACGCGGTGGATCGCTTCAAGAACTGGCCGCATAGTGCGCACATCACCCTGCGCCGAGGCGAGCGCTCGCGCCTGGCCGATTACGCTTCGGAGGTGTTGTGAACCGCGGTACCCGTCTGCTGCTGCCCACGGCTGCGATCACCCTCGCAGCCGTGCTCGGCGCCTGCACCACCACGCGCGGCCCGGCCAGCGTGCCGACCGCCGAGCGTACCGGCCAGTCCTGGGTGGTCACCCGCCCGATCATCGCCGCGCAGGTGCTCGACACCTGCTCGCGCGCCAGCCCCGGCCGCGAGGCCGGGCGGGTCAGCGGTTACTGGGCGCCCAGCCGGCAGCAGATCGACCAGCTGGAAGCGCAGCTGTCGTCGCTGGAGGCACAGGTACCGAAGGTGCTGGACTTCGACCGCCAGTACGTTGGCATCGAAAGCGCAGGCAAGCGGCTGATCTACATCAACGCCTTCCATCTGCCCGACGACAGCGGCATCAACCCGGCACGGGAAGCGATCCGCGTCTGTGACGGCGGCACGCAGTTCTGGGGCGCGGTGTTCGATCCTGCCAACAACACCTTCAGCGAGCTGCAGTTCAACGGCGGCTTCGGCGGGCCCTGAGGGGCCCCGCCGATGGGAATACGCCTGCCCACCTGGGTCTGGATCGGCGCGGTCGCGCTTTCATGCGTGGCCGGCATGGTCAACGTGGTCGGCTTCCTGGGGTTCGAGCACCAGGCGGTCAGCCACATGACCGGCAGCACCAGCCAGCTGGGCATGGCCCTGGCACAGGGCGACTGGCGTGCGGTCGGCCACCTGTGGGGGCTGCTGATCGCGTTCTCGCTGGGCGCGATGCTCAGCGGCCTGCTGATCCAGGACAGCGCCCTGCAGCTGGGCCGCCGCTACGGCGTGGCACTGGCACTGGAATCGGCACTGCTGCTGGTGGCCATCCCCCTGTTCGAACAGCATCAGATATGGGGTGCACTGGCCGCCGCCATGGCCTGCGGCCTGCAGAACGCAATGGCCACCACCTTCAGTGGCGCGGTGGTGCGCACCACCCACCTCAGCGGCATGTTCACCGACCTCGGCATCGGCCTGGGCCACCTGCTGCGCGGACTGCCGCTGCAGGTACGGCGGCTGACCCTCAGCGGCCTGATCATCAGCGGCTTCCTCGGCGGCGGCATCCTCGGCGCCTGGCTGTTCATGCGCTGGCAGTATGACGCCCTGCTCGCCCCGGCCCTGCTGACCGGCCTGACCGGGCTGGGCTATGTGCTGTACCAGCAGTGGGCGCGTTGGCGGCATTGAATCAGGGACATCCACGCATGGCGTGGATCTACCTTCCCCAGCGGGACCACGGCACAATCACTGGATGAGCCCGACCACTCCTGTTTCCGCCCTCACCATCGCCGGCTCCGACTCCGGCGGCGGCGCTGGCGTCCCCGCCGATCTCAAGGCCTTCGCCGCGCACCGCGTACATGGCCTGGCCGTGTTCGCTGCACTGACCGCACAGAACACCCGTGGCGTCACCGCCGTGCACGTGCCACCGATCGCATTCCTGCAGGCGCAGATCGAAGCCTGCTTCGATGACTTCGATATCCATGCGGTGAAACTCGGCATGCTGGCCAACGCCGAAGTGATCCATGCCGTCGCCAACGCACTCGAAAAGCACCGCCCGCCACACGTGGTGCTGGACCCGGTGATGGTCGCCACCAGCGGCGCGCGCCTGCTGGAGGAAAGTGCGCTCAAGGCCATGCGTGAGCGCCTGCTGCCGCTGGCAACGCTGGTTACGCCCAATACGCCGGAAGCAGAACTCCTGATCGGCCGGAAGATCAGCAACGGCGATGACGCCGAGCAGGCTGCCTCCACCCTGCTCGACCTCGGTGCCGGCGCCGTGCTGCTGAAGGGCGGCCACCTGCATGAGGGCAATCGCGTGATCGATCGTTACTTCGACGGCGTCAGCAGCGAAGAATTCATCCACGCCCGCCTGCCGCTGGACGCACATGGCACAGGCTGCACGCTGGCCTCGGCCATCGCCGCGCAGCTGTGCAACGGCCTGAGCCTGGCCAATGCCTGCGAAGCCGGTATCGACTACGTTGCGCGCGGCCTGCAGCAGGGCTACGCGCCTGGTCGCAGCGAGGTGCTGGTACTCGATCACTTCGGCGCGGCACCGCACGCATGAGTCTCGCACCGGACGTCGTTGCCGTGCAGTGCACTGATGGCCATCGCTACGAAGTGATCGCCTGCGTGCCCGCACAGCCCGTCGCGCGCCTGCTGTGGCTGCCGGCGCTGGGCGTGGCCGCGCGTCACTACCTGCCACTGGCATTGGCGCTGGCGGCGAAGGGCGTGGCGGTCTACCTGCATGAGTGGCGCGGCAATGGCAGCAGTTCGCTGCGCCCGTCGCGCACGCAGGACTGGGGCTATCGCGAGGTACTCGAACAGGATCTGCCGGCCAGCCAGGCGGTCCTGGCCGCAGTGGATGACGAGGCCGGCGCCCTGCCCTGGATCATCGGTGGACACAGCCTCGGTGGGCAGCTGGCCTGCGTGCATGCCGGCCGCAATCCGCACTACTTCAACCGGCTGTGGCTGGCCGCCAGTGGTTCACCGTTCTGGCGCGGGTTCCCGCCACCGCGTGGCTGGCTGCTACCACTGGTCTACCGCTTCCTGCCGTGGATCGCGCAGCGCCAGGGCGTACTGCATGGCCGTCGCCTCGGCTTTGGTGGCACCGAAGCGCGCGGGCTCATTGCCGACTGGGCACGCGTGGGCCTGAACAACCACTACGCCGCTGCCGGCATGGACGAAGACCTCGATGCGCAGATGGCGCGCGTGCACGGCAGCGCACAGGCGGTGCTGATGGAGCACGACTGGCTGGCACCCACCGGATCGATGCAGACGCTGCTGGCGAAGCTGCCGAATGTGGACGCGCAGCTGCGTGTGCTGTCCGCGCAGGAACTGGGCACGCGCGCCGATCATTTCGCGTGGCTGAAAGCGCCGGAGGCTGTAGCTGACAGCTTTTTCATTCAGTTGGATGAAAATTTTCACAAAACTGTTGACGGTACGCGCCGACATCCGCATAATTCCGCTCCTGTCGCAGGGCGCCCGTAGCTCAGTTGGATAGAGTACCTGGCTACGAACCAGGCGGTCGGGAGTTCGAATCTCTCCGGGCGCACCACTCGACAGGTTTTCAGCATCCGCCGCTGAAAATGCAGTAAAATTAAGCAGTAAGTTGATTGTGTACCGCGCGCCCGTAGCTCAGTTGGATAGAGTACCTGGCTACGAACCAGGCGGTCGGGAGTTCGAATCTCTCCGGGCGCACCATACACAGTCAGCACAACAGGTTTATGTAATTGGCGCCCGTAGCTCAGTTGGATAGAGTACCTGGCTACGAACCAGGCGGTCGGGAGTTCGAATCTCTCCGGGCGCACCATTACACCGAAACAGCAGGCCCCGGCCTGCTGTTTTTTTATGTGTGTTTTTCGGCAGGGCTGCGCCCTGCACCTGCAGCTGCTTCAAGCCAAGGCAACGGCAACAGCAAAAGCTGGCATTCCGTGGGTTGGCGGGGCGACATGGACAGGCAGGACACGCCGTAAACCCATCCATGGGGGCTCGATGGCGGCATCCATGCCGCCAACGGTCCTGCCTGCCCATGCCGCCCCACCTCTGACAGATTTCCGCGATCTGGTAGATCCACGCCATGCGTGGATGACTCCATCGAGTTCGAGTATTTCGATAATTGATCGAAGAGCATCCACGCATGGCGTGGATCTACCGTGTCGACCAAGGTCGACACCTACCAGAGCAGTACGCCGTTCCGACAGGTCGCGGAAAACTGTCGAAGGCGGGGTGGGTCCGGTTGCGGGGGCGTGAGCCGCATGGATGCGGCGACCGAGCTTACATGGGTGAGGGCGCTTTGCTTGCGCAAGCATTGCTTCGCAAGCGCCCGAACGCACAGCCGCCAGCGGCTGGGCCGGGCCCCGGAGGGGGACTTGCAGCGCCCCCCGCAACCGGCCCCACCCCGCCTCCCCACAGGAAACCAGCTTCTGCTGTTGCTGTTGCTGTCGCTCCAGCCCGTAGCGGGTGCAGGGCGCAGCCCTGCCGTACCTCTACCCCTTGGCCATTGACTGCCACCACTGCGACAGCAGCTCCGGCCTGCGCAGGCGCTCGCGCCACCAGCGCAGTGCCGCGCCATCCTCGCCGGTGCGCCAAGCCAGCCAGAAGGTCTCTTCCGGCTTGTGTTCCTCCACCTCACGGATCACCAGCTGGCCACGCGCCACCGCCGCGCGCGCACACGGCTCGGGCAGGAAGCCGAAGCCCACACCTTCGCACTGCAGCTTCAATTTGCTGGCCATGTCGGGCACGGTCAGCATCTCCTGCCCCATCAACAGGCCGACCGTGCGCGGCAGCAGCCGTCGCGCCGAATCAGAGACCGCGATCGCGCAGTGTTCGACCAGCTGCTCGCGACCGAGCACGCCCGGCACTGCAGCCAACGGATGACCGGGGGCGACCGCGAACACGAACTCCACCGTTCCCAGCGGCTCGACCACGTAACCGCCGCCACTGGGCCCCTCGCCCGGTGCGCCGACCAGCAGGTCGGCGCGGCGGTCCAGCAGGGCCTCCCAGGTGCCGGACAGGGCCTCGCCGATCAGTCGCAGCCGGGTCGGCGCCTCGGCCTCACGAAACGCAGCGATGTCCGGGCCGAGCAGCCAGGTCGGGAACACCGAGTCCACCGCCAGCGTCAGTTCGGTCTCCCAGCCCGACGCCACCCGGCGCACCCGCAGCTCCAGCTCGCGGGCGGCGCGCAGCAGGTGCCGGCCCTCGTCCAGCAGGGCGCGTCCGGCCTCGGTCGGCTCGGCACGCGGGCCAACCCGGTCGAACAGCTGTACGCCCAGGTCCTCCTCCAGCTTGGCCACGGTGTACGAGATGGTCGAGGGCACTTTGTGCAGGGCCTTGCCGGCGCCGGCAAAGGAGCCGCGGCGGTCGATGGCATCCAGGATCTGCAGGGCATCGAGGCTGAGCTTGAGCATTCGAATTTTTCGATGATGGCTGTCAAAACTATCCGTTTTTCAAACCCCGGGCGCAAGCGGATACTTCTCTCCAACGGGGAAATACGGCGGCTACAGCCCCACCCCGCCCCATCGAAACCATCGAACAAGGAGATTCCATCATGCTGCAGATCCGCAAGAGCGCTACCCGTGGCCTGGCCGAGCATGGCTGGCTGTCCTCACGCCATACCTTCTCCTTCGCCAACTACTACGACCCGCGCTACGTCAGCTTCGGCCCGCTGCGGGTGATCAACGAAGACAAGGTGATCGGCGGCCAGGGCTTCGGCACCCACAGCCACAGCAACATGGAGATCGTTTCCTATGTGCTGGGCGGCGCGCTGGAGCACAAGGACTCGATGGGCACCGGCTCGGTGCTGCGCTACGGCGACGTGCAGCGCATGAGCGCCGGCAGCGGTGTCAGCCACAGCGAGTTCAACCATTCGGCCGATGAGCCGGTGCACTTCCTGCAGATCTGGATCTTCCCGGACGCGGAGAACATCACGCCGTCCTACGAGGAGACCCACTTCGCGCCGGAGACCAAGCGCGGCCAGCTGCGTCTGATCGCCTCGCCGGACGGTGCCGACGGTTCGCTGCGCATCCACCAGGATGCCCGCATCTTCGCCACCATCCTCGATGGCGGCCAGAAGCTGCACCACGCCCTCGGCAACGGCCGTGGCGCCTATGTGCAGGTGGCGCGTGGCCAGCTGCAGGTCAATGGCATCACTCTGGAAGCCGGTGATGCGCTGCAGGTCAGCGACGAAGCGCAGCTGACCCTGGAAAACGGCAACGACGCCGAAGTGCTGGTGTTCGACCTGCCGCTGTAACGACAACGCCCGCGATGCCGAAAAGCATCGCGGGCGTATGTGTAGAGCCGAGCCCATGCTCGGCTGCGGTTTGACAGCCAGCCGAGCGTGGGCTCGGCTCAACAAAACCGGCGTCAGAACCTGTACGTCATCGCCAACCGCACGTTGCGCGGCTCACCCCAGGTGTAGGTGCTGTACCAGCTGAAGATCGTGTAGTAACGCTTGTCCAGCAGGTTGTTGACGTTGAGCGTGGCCGACAGGCGATCACTGAATTCATAACGCGCCATCGCATCCAGCAACCAGTACGGTTGGGTGCGATGCACCACTTTGGCCTGCGTGGCCGGGTTGGTGATCTCACCGAAAGTGGAATCCTGCCAGCGCGCACCACCGCCCAGCGTCAGGCCCTTCCAGTCGCCACGCAGGCGATAGCTGGTGTGCAGGCTGAACTGGTTCTCCGGCTCCAGCGTGGTGACCTTGGCACCAGCCTGGCGGGCGATCTTGTGCGAGAACCCACCCTGCACCTGCCAGCCTTCCGCCAGCTGGCCCGACATTTCAAGCTCGTAGCCCTTGGTACGCACGCCCATCAGGGCGCGATACGCATCCTGCCCGTCCGGCGTCTTGCCGCCGGTGGGCTGGGCGAAGTTGTCCTGGTCGAGCTGGAACAGCGCCGCACTGGTGTTGAAGCGGCCATCGAAGAATTCCGCCTTCAGACCCATCTCGTAGCTGCGCCCTTCCAGCGGATCCAACGCCTTGCCCTGCTCGTCGCGTTCGCTGTGCGGCTTGAAGATGGTGCTGTAGCTGGCATACACCGAGTAGTGCTCACCAAGGTCGTAGACCACGCCGGCATACGGTACGAACACGCCGGTCTCACGCGTCTGTGGCGAACGGTAGCTGGCCAGGCGGCTGCCAACGATCACCTTCAACGGATCAGCCACGTCGAAGCGGCCTACCACGTAGACGCCATTCTCGCGGGTCACTTCATTGTTGTCGTAGGTGCGCTGCCACTGCGGTTCGGCAATGTCGCCATTCCAGCTTCGGTAGTCCGGCACGGTGTCCGGAAAACCCTCCTGCGGCCCGTAGCCGGTGTTGGTCCAGCGCTTGCGCGACGCGCTGCCGCCGACCACCAGCTCATGCTCGCGCCCAAGCAGCCCGAAGCGCCCGCTGACGTAGAAATCGGCGGCGTTGCTGACGGTCTTGCCAACGTACTTGCCGAGCCACAGGCTGACGCCCTCGCCGGTCAACGGATCGGGATTGCCGGCGGCGGCACCGGCCAGTGCGGCGTCATAGCCATTGACCTGATGGTTGAGCTGCAGCTTGGCAACCCACTCATTGTTGAACGTGTGCTCCAACGTGGCGAAGCCGGTGCGCACATACTGGCGCCAGCCACTCCAGCGCGTGCCGTTGTTGAACGAGCGCGGCATGTCATTGAAGTTGCCGGCACTGTCCAGAAGTGGGATGCCACCCCAGGTCGAGCCCTTCGGGTCGCTGTCCATCGCATCGCCACCCACGGTCAGCAGCGTACGCTCGCCCACATCGGCCTCCAGCACCGCATAGCCCACCTTGCTGGTGCGCTGGTAGAAGTCGAGATTGGAATGCTTGTCCTGCCAGGCGCCCACCGCGCGACCGCGCACGCGTCCATCGGCGGTCAACGGGCCGCCAACATCGATCTCGGCACGATAGTCATCCCAGCGGCCGACACCCAGCGTCGCACTGCCGGCGAACTCCTTGCCCGGCTTCTTGCGCACCAGGTTGATGGTCGCGCCCGGATCACCCATGCCGGTGAGCAGGCCAGTCGCGCCCTTGAGCACTTCGATGCGGTCATAGATCGCGGTATCGCTGAGCGTGTTGCCCGCCGAATAGGCCGAGTCGCGCGACATCGGGATGCCGTCGTACTGGAAGTTCTGCACGGCAAATCCACGCGCGTAGTATTCGGTGCGCTCGCTGTCGTAGGTCACGATGCTGATGCCCGGGGTCACCCGCATGACGTCATCGATGCCGTTCAGGCCGAAGTCGTCCATCTGAGCGCGGGTAATGACGCTGATGGTCTGTGGCGTCTGCCGTGGGGTCAGCACCAGGCGGGTGGCGGTGGCGATGGTGCCGGGCGTATATGCGCCGCTGCCCTCGGTGATGGTGCCGAGCAGGTTGGCGGTGACCTGCACGGTCTGCAGGGTCTGCGATGCCGGGGCCTCGGCGGCCTTGTCCGGCTCCGTGGCGGACTGCGCGGCTGCGATGCCGCTGCTGGCCAGTGCGGTGATCAGCAGGCCCTGGGCAAGCGCCTGCGGCAACGCACGGCGACGCGGCAAGGGGGACGGAATACGGGCATCAGGCACAGACAGCACGAGGGGACCTCCACGATCGGGTGGGATCCTCTGGCGGCGGCTGGAGGGAAGACGGGGACGCGACCGGATGGCCGCAGGCGCAGGAGTGTACTCCCCTGCGCCCCGGCTGTCGTGCGGTGTGCTGCCGCGGGATCAGCCGCCGATGGCGGCGCAGGCCTCCAGGATCAGCGCGGTCACTTCCTTCGGCTGCGAGGCCAGCGAGGCATGGCTGGCGTCCAGCTCAAGCAGTCGCTTGGGCTGCATGCGCGTGGCCATGGCCTTCTGGTTTTCCGGCGCGATCATGCGGTCGTGGCGGGACAGCTGGTACCAGCTCGGCCTGTGCTTCCACGCCGGGTCGCTGACTGCGTCACCAAAGGTGCTGGCCAGTGGCGCCTTCTGGGTCACCGCCATCACCCGGCCCTCGTCTTCGCTCAGATCCTGGCAGAAGCTCTCATGGAACTTGTCCGCACGCAGCCACAGGTAGCCATCGCTGTCCGGTGCCAGGTTCGGCGCCGCCTCCGGCAGGTGCTGCTGGGTGATGCCACCGGGGCTCTCGCCGGCATCAGGCGCGAAAGCGGCAATGTAGACCAGGCCCTTCACGTTGGGCTCGTTGCCGGCTTGGCTGATCACCGCGCCGCCATAGGAGTGGCCGACCAGCAGCACCGGCCCGTCGATCTGCCGGATCATTTTCTGGGTGCGTCCTGCGTCGTCGGCCAGGGAGGTCAGCGGCAGTTCCACCGCCTGCACACGGTCGTGGCCGTTGCGATGCAGTTCCAGGATCACCTTGGCCCAGTGTGCGGCCCCGCCCCAGAATCCATGGACGAGGAGGATGGTCGGTGTCGTGCTCATGTACGGATCTCCGGCAGCGGCCGGCGGGATGCCGACCGTGCAGCCACTGTCCGTGGGCGACGTTAATCACCAGTGACGCGATCGGGTCACTGCAATCGTATGCGTCGCCCGATGTCACGCATGGCACTTGCCGAGCCGATCTGAAAACGTTTTCATAAACATCCCCTGGAGCTTTGCATCGCGCATGACGCCTTCATCCCCACGTGCCCAGCAGCACGCCACCCGCGCCGCCTTCTTCATTCCCGGATTCGCCACCGCCGCGTGGGCGCCCATGGTGCCCTACGCCAAGGCCAAGGCCGGGCTGTCCGACGCCAGCCTCGGCGCCGTGCTGCTGTGCCTTGGGCTCGGCTCGCTGCTGGCGATGCCGTTGGCAGGTGCACTGACCGGGCGGCTGGGCTGCCGCCGGGTGATGGTGATCACCTGCGCGATGATGCTGTGCGCACTGCCCTTGCTGGTGCTGGCGCCCTCGCCGGTGGCACTGGGTGCAGCCTTGTTCGTGTTCGGCGCCGGCGTCGGTGCGCTGGATTGTGCGATGAACATGCAGGCGGTGGCGGTCGAGCGCGACGCAGGGCGCGCGATGATGTCCGGCTTCCACGCCTTCTACAGCATCGGTGGCTTCGTCGGCGCCGGCTGCATGACCGGCCTGCTGATCCTGGGTACGCCGCTGTGGCTGGCCGCGCTGGTTTCGGTGGCGGCACTGCTGCTGGTCGCGGTGCTGTCGGCGCCGCACTGGCGACCGCAACGGATCCTGCACGAAGGCCCACTGCTGGCGCTGCCGCACGGCGTGGTGCTGTTCATCGGCGTGCTGGCCTTCGTGGTGTTCCTCGCCGAGGGCTCGATGCTGGATTGGAGCGCGGTGTTCCTGGCCGAAGTGCGGCAGGTGCCGCGTGATCAGGCCGGCGCCGGCTTCGCGCTGTTCACCCTGGCGATGACCGCGATGCGCCTGTTCGGCGACGGCATCGTCGAGCGCCTCGGCCGGACCCGCACCCTGGTCTTCGGCGGCATTACCGCCGCAGCCGGTTTCACCTTGGCCACGCTGGTACCGTCGTTCCCGGTGGCGCTGGCGGGCTATGTGCTGGTCGGGCTGGGCTGCGCCAATATCGTGCCGGCGCTGTTCTCGATGGCCGGCCAGCAGCGGGTGATGCCGGAGAGCATCGCCATCACCGCGGTGACCACGCTGGGTTACGCCGGCATCCTCGCCGGCCCGGCAGCGATCGGCGCACTCGCACACGCCACCAGCCTCGGCTTCGCCTTCCTGTGCGTGGCCGCATTGCTGCTGGGCGTAGCCGCATCCGCGCGATCACTGGCACGACGAGTGGCCTGACAGAAAAAGGGGACGGAGGGGATTAAGTCGTTTCTAGCGCAAGTGTGCGGGAAACGACTTAATCCCCTCCGTCCCCTTTTCTCAGCTGCGCGTCAGCCACTCGGCCTGGGCCGGCAGTTGCGGTGCCGGGCACGCACTTGGCGGATGGTGCTCGTCGCGCGCCATCCAGTCGTCGACCACTCCCGCCAGCAGATCCAGCCGCAGTGGCAGGGTGATGTGGTCCTCGCCGCGCATCTCGATGTAGTGCGCGCGCGGATTGGCCTGGGCCAGTTCGCGGCCCTGGCTGACCGGAATGTGCTGGTCGCCCTGCCCGTGCAGCAGCAGCACGCAGGCGCGGGTATCGGCCAGCGCGCGCGCCACGTCCACGCGGTCCAGGTCAACGTCGATGCGGCGGCTGGCGGCGGCGATCACCTGGTTGATGTCCTGGCCGCCGTAGCGCCAGCGCGCGTACGACGCCACCGCCTGCGCCTTCAGGCCTTCCGGCTGCAGTCCCATCAGGTGCGGGATCATCGTGCGGATCGCCACACCGGCATTGGCGAACGATTCCATCGCCACCACGCCTTCCACCTGGTCACCGAGCTTGTCGGCGGTGAACACCGCCGTGGCCGCGCCGTAGGACACACCGAACAGGTACAACGGACCGGTCACTTCACCGCGTGCACGCAGCTCGCTGATCACATCAACCACGTCATCGGATTCGTAGGTGCCGTATCCGGACGGACCGGCACCGGACTGGCCATGGTTGCGCAGGTCCAGGGTGATCACGCGGTAGCCGGACTCGGCCAGCTGCAACGACCACGGCAGCATCGAATCACCATTCATCATCCAGCCGTGCAGCAGCACCACGGTGCCGCGCGGTGCCTGCGCACGGAACGGTTGCGGTACTGCCAGGCTCAGGCCGGTATCCAGCGGCAGGCCGTTCTCGTGGCGCTGCGGCAGGTAGTGGTAACGCGCGCCGTAATCGCCGGGATCGAACACACGCCAGAAGATCGGCACGCCATCGCGGCCCGGCGCGAAGCCGTGTCGGTTGGGCAGTTCGGCGATGGCCGCGGCAATGCGCGGGCGATCGAGCAGGGTCGACACGCCACCCGGTGCGATCAGCCGATCGGCGAGCGAGGTGGACGAGGCATTGATGGAGGAGGAGCATGCAGCCAGCCACAGGCCGGCGCACGCCAGCAACAGCAGCAGCAGGCGCTTCATATCACGTCATAGGGGTGAATCAGACAGGCTGGGACGTTAACGCCTCGATAGACCGGCCATCTATCGCGCGCGGATGACGGCTTGATGACAACGCAGGAACGATTCAGCTTGGTGTACAAGCTGTATCCGTTCAGTCATTGATCCGGATCAATGAACGCGCGTGCGCGATTGCCCACAGTGCCGCCATGCGCACCTCGTTCAAGCTCGCCATTGCCCTGGCCGCCACCGTGGCCGCCGCCTACGGCATCGCACGCACCACGCCCTACTGGTTCGCACCGCGACAGACGGCGCAGGTCGACATCCACGATCCGGCATTGATCGCGCAGGGGCAATACCTGTCGCGCGCGGCCGACTGCGCGGCCTGCCACACCGCACCGGGCGGCAAGCCGTTCGCCGGTGGCCTCGGCATGCAGACGCCGATGGGCACGATCTACTCGACCAACATCACCCCCGATCCGGACACCGGCATAGGCGCCTACGACTACGCCGACTTCGAGCGCGCGGTCCGTCGCGGCATCCGTCATGATGGGCAGCCGTTGTATCCGGCAATGCCGTACGCCTCGTACGTGATCGCCAGCGATGCCGAGATCAAGGCGCTGTACGCCTACTTCATGGGCTCGGTGCAGCCGGTGAAGCAGGATAACGCCGACAGCACGATTCCGTGGCCGGCCAACATGCGCTGGCCACTGGCCTGGTGGCAGCTGCTGTTCGCACGCCCGCGTACGTTCAACCCGGATCCGTCGCTGGATGCCAGCCAGCAGCGCGGTGCAGAACTGGTGGAAGGCCTGGCCCACTGCGGCGCCTGCCACACGCCACGCGGGCTGGCCTTCCAGGAAAAGGCGATGGCCGACGATGGCAGCCGCCAGTTCCTGTCCGGTTCGGTACTGGAAGGCTGGTACGCGAAGAACCTGCGCAATGAATCGACCGGCCTGGCCAGCTGGAGCGAGGGCGAGATCGTCGACTTCCTGCGCACCGGCCGCACCGATCGCTCGGCAGCCTTCGGTGGCATGGCCGATGTGGTCGAGCACAGCACCCAGTATCTGTCCGACGCCGACCTGCTGGCCATGGCGCGCTACCTGAAACAGCTGCCGGCGCGCGAGGGCCGCAGCGCACAGTGGTCGCCGGGTACCGACACCACCACCGCCGCACTGCGAAGTGGCGACTATCGCGTGGCCGGCTCGCTCGCCTATGCCGAGCATTGCCAGGCCTGCCATCGCGCCGACGGGCGCGGCATGGCCCGCGTCTATCCGGCGCTGGCCGGCAACTCGATCGTGTTCGCCGATGACCCCAGCTCGCTGGTGCAGGTGACCCTGATCGGTGGCCGCACGCCGCATACCCCGCATGACCGGATGGCCTTCACCATGCCCGGCTTCGAACAGCTGCCGAATGCGCAGCTGGCACAGATCCTGACCTTCATCCGCAGCAGCTGGGGCAACCAGGCCAGCGCAGTGAGCGAGGTCGACGTGGCGCGCATGCGCCGGGTGGTGCGCGACAAGCCGGTGCACTATGTTCCGCAGGAGGCCGCACGATGAAACGTTCGCGCAAACGCTCCCGCCTGCTCGTCGGCAGCGTGGTCACCCTCGTGCTGCTGGCCGGTGCCGGCACCCTCGCCTATCGCTATCTGTACCCGGACCTGGATGCTGCCGTAGCCAGCACGATCGATATCCTCGATGCGCAGGGCAAAGTGGTCGGCCACTACCACGCCCCGAGTGCCGAGGAGATCGCCGGGCTCGGCAATGCCGAATCGGTGATGCTTGGCCGCCGCATCCTCAACGAGACCGCACGGCTGCTGCCGGACAACGTCGGCAACGATCTGAACTGCAATTCGTGCCACATGGCCGAGGGCAAGCGGCCTTTCGGCAATCACTACTTCAACACCGGCGGCGGTGCCTATCCGCGTTACATGCCGCGCCCGGGCAAGGTGATCGGGCTGACCGAGCGCATCAACGGCTGCCTGCAGCGTTCGATGAACGGCAAACCGCTGCCGAAGGACGCGCCGCAGATGCGCGCGATGCTCGACTACATGGCGTGGCTGAGCAGTCCGGTGCCAGAGGGTGCAAAGGTGGCCGCCCCCAGCGAGGGCCCCATCGACAGCACGCTGACCCCGGACCCGATCCGTGGCCAGGCGCTGTACGCCGTGCAGTGTGCCGCGTGCCATGGCGACAACGGCGAAGGACGGCGCGACGCCAGCGGTGACATCGCCTCCCCGCCGCTATGGGGCGACCACAGTTTCAACATCGGCGCAGGCATGGCGCGCTTGTACAAGGCAGCCGGCTTCGTCAAGCACAACATGCCGCCGGCGGTGACCCGTGAGCCGCCACTGGGCCAGCAGGTGATGCCCGACCAGGATGCGGTGGACATCGCCAGCTACTTCATCAACCAGCCCCGACCGGACTTCGCCAACAAGGCCAAGGACTGGCCGCGCGACCCGAAACCCAAGGACGCGCGGTACTGAGGAGGGCGTGGTTCAGCGCTTGACCAGCTCGACCCGGCGATTGCGCGCCTTGCCTTCCTCGCTGCCATTGTCGGCCACCGGCTTGTCGGCGCCGAAGCCGGCCGCCTGCAGGCGGTCGGCGTTGACCCCCTTGGCGGTCAGCGCCGCCACCACCGAACGCGCCCGATCCTCGGACAAGCTGCGGTTGTGCGCGGCCGCACCGCTGTTGTCGGTGTGACCTTCGATCGACAGTTTCAGCGACGGGTCGGCACGCAGCAGGTCCAGCACCTGCGCCAGCTGTGGTTCGGACGTCGGCAGGATCTGCGCGTTGTCGGTGGCGAAGTTGACCGGGATCGCCACGCGGCCGTCGCTGTCCAGCTTCTTCTTCAACGCATCGGCCAGCAGCAGCGCCGCGGTCTGGGTGAAACCCTTGCGCTCGGCCACCACCCAGCCTGCGCTGAGGTATTCCAGGCGCGCATGCACCCACACCTGGCGACCATCAGCCAGATCGGCGCGGTAGACCACGGTGTTGTAATTGTCCCAGCTGTAGCTGGCCGCATTGCCGTAGGACGACTGCACCTGCTTCGGCACGCCCTCGGCCGCCTCGTGCGGGATGCGCCCCTCGAACACCTTGGTGCCGTTGACCTGGGCCATCATCGCCTCAAGATTGCGACGGACTTCCTGCATCGAGTATTCGCGCTCGCCCTTGTCGAAATCGGCAGCGAAGGTGCGGCCCTCAACCTGTTCGAACTGATCGCCGGTCCAGAACGGGAAGGCATCGAAATCACGCTGCTCGGGTTTGTTCCGGTCACGATAACCGGCCGGCAGGGACAGGTGCGGGAAGCTGTCCGACCACTGCGCGGTGGCCTTGAACGGCACGTCATCCACGACCACCAGTCCAGCGCCATTGCTGTCCACTGCCAGCTGCACCCACACGGTGCGGTTGGCCTGGCGCAGCACGTAGACTGTGGTGGGCGCGTCCTGTTCACCGTTCACCGCATCGATGAAGCCACCACCGATCTCGCCTTCCAGTTGCGGGCCGTAGTAGATGTCGCGCAGCAGCGTGCCTTCAAAAACCTTGCGGCCACCGGCGGCGGTGATCACACCGTCGAAGTTGCGCTGCACTTCCAGCGCGGAGAACGCCTTGTCGGGGGCCGCTTCACTGTCGGTCACGATGCGTGCCGACCAGCTCGGGCCTTCCACCCAATGCACACCATCACCCATGCGGAACGGGAAACGCGCCCAGGCGCGCGGGTGCGGCGCGTTCTGCGGTGCATATCCCTGCGGCAGGCTGAAGAACGGCAATTCGCCCAGCGGGGCGTCGCTCAGCGGCACGCTGGCTGGGTCGAAGGGCACCAGCGGCACAGCCTTGCCCTCACGGTCGGTGAGTGCGGCGCCATCGGCGGCGGCTGTTGAACCGGCTGGGTCGGCGGCCGGTGTTGCGGCCTCGTCCGCCGTAGCTGGCGCAGGCGGTGCCACTCCTCCATCCGAGGGCGTCCGGTTGCATCCTGCCAGCAGCACCACGGCTGCACCACTCAACCAGATCTTCGATCGCTTCTGCATCGCCACCACCTCAGGTCCATTGAAGCGCCGAGCATACCCGAAGGCCGTGACCGCCCCCACAGTGCCATCGTTCCTGCGCTGCCACGTCATGCCGATGTCATTGCCGCTGCCGACACTCCGGGGTTTCCTCCCTCTGAAGGTCCGGTTTCGATGCGAACGATTGCGCGTTTTCCCCGTGTCTCGCTGCTGGCCCTGCTGATCGCCCCCGCCCTGGACGCCCTCGCAGAAGCACCGCAGGGCGAGACGGGCGAAGCGCGCAGCAGCGATGCACGCACCCTCGACCAGGTCCAGGTGATCGGCCAGGCCACCAGCTACGCCAAGACCTCGGTACGCGCGGAGACGCTGAACCGGCAGACCGTGATGAGCAGCGTCAACGACGCGCTCAACGAAGTGCCCGGCGTGGTGGTCAGCGAGGCCGATGCCACAGGCTCGTCGGTGTGGGGCACGCAGATCAGCATGCGCGGCTTCGTGACCAACCGAGATACCCAGCAGATCGGCACCACCATCGACGGTCTGCCCAATGGCGGCTCGGGTTACGGCGGCGGTTCGCTGGCCAACCGCTACATCGATACCCTGGACCTGGAGACGGTGGAAGTCAGCCAGGGCACCGCCGACATCTCCTCGCGCTCGAACGAGGCCCTGGGCGGTACCCTGAACTTCCTCACCAGCGATCCGCTGCAGGACAGCCGTCTGCGCTTTGTGGTCGGCGCCGGTGACAACGAGGCACGCAAGTACTACGTGCGCTACGACACCGGCCTGCTCGGCGGCCACACCCGCGCCTGGGTCAGTGCCTCGTCGGCACGCGTGCACGACTGGATCGATGGCAGCGGCAAGACCAGCAACGACCACATCGCCGGCAAGTTCATCACCGAGCTGGACCGTTGGACGCTGACCGGCTACCTGTCCTACAACGATGCCGACGAGCCCGAGTACACCAGCGTCTCGCCGAAGGGCTTCGCCACCAATCCGGACCGCGACAACCTGGTCGGCACCCTCACCGGTATTCCCTACCTGGACCAGAACTACCGTTCCGGCTCGCGTGCGCTGCGCGAGAACACCTTCGGCTACCTGCGCGCGGCCTTCGACGGCGGCAGCGGCTTCAAGGCCTCGGTGGCCACCTACGGGCACCGCATGGAAGGTCGTGGCGACTGGCTGCCGCCGTACCTGGCGCAGGTCAGCGATGATGGTGCCGGCCGCCCCGAGTCGGAGTACATCGGTGGAAAGACCGTGTACGGCGGCAGCAACCGCGGCCAGATCTTCTTCGTCAATCCCGATGGCAGTGCCGCGCAGCGCCTTGCCAGCTGCAGCCCACGGCTGGGCTTCACTGCCGAGTACGATCCGAACTGCTATGCCGGCAACGTGCAGGGCGCGCAGTCGTATCGCCACACCCACTACGACAACGACCGCATGGGCGTGACCGCCGACGTCGAATGGCGCCAGACCTTCGGTGCGGTCGACAACACGATCCGCGGCGGCCTGTGGGTGGAGAAGCTGGACCGCTCGGCGCGCCGCGACTGGCACCGCCTGCTCAACGTTGGCCAGGACATCGCCTTCGATCACCAGCCTTACTGGGTGCAGTTCGAGGACAAGTACAAGGTCGACGAGCAGATGTACTACGTCGAGGACGTCGCCCGCTTCGGACCGTTCAGCGCCCGCCTGGGCGTGAAGCAGTTCTTCGTGGACCAGTCGCGCCGCCGCGTGATCGGTGCCAGCGAGCACGTCAAATCCGATTCCAAGTCCGATCCGCTGCTGTCCACCGGCTTCACCTGGGCGCCCGGCGTGGAAGGCATGGAGCTGTTCGCTGGCTTCTCGCAGAACTTCGCCGCCATTCCCTCCGGCGTGCTCGGCGAGACCGACCCGCAGCGCTTCCGCAACGTCGAGCCGGAAACCGCCGACAACATCGAAGTGGGCATGCGCATCAGCCGCTGGCCACTGACCGCTTCGGTCACCCTGTACAACATCAAGTTCGACAACCGCATCGTCTATCTGCCGGCCGGCTTCGTCAGCGGCATTGACTACCTGGGCGAGACCGACGGTGTCTACGAGAACTTCGGTGGCGTGGAAAGCAACGGCCTGGAAGCGGCGTTCGGCTATGGCTGGGACAACGGCTGGCGCCTCAACGCCGCCTACACCTACAACCGCTCCAAGTACCTGGGCAGTGGCGATGCCGCACGTGATACCCAGCTGGGCATCGTCGACGGCGCCAAGGTGATCGGCCAGCCCGAACAGACCCTGGTCCTGTCGGCGGACTGGCAGGGTGAGAACTGGAACTTCGGACTGTCCGGTCGCTACCTGGGCACGCGCTACCTCGATGCCGCCAACGTCAACAAGCTGCCTTCGGCCACCGTGTTCAACGCCAACATCGGCTTCGACCTGCAGGGCCTGTCGCCGCGCCTGAAGGGCATGGGCGCCAACCTGGTGGTGAGCAATCTGACCGACAAGCGGTATCTTGCAGGGGTGGACGGCCGCGACAACGCCTTCATCGGCGCCCCGCGCACCGTCGGCATCTCCTTCCGTGTGGACCTGTGAGTGAGCCCGTGACCGATATCGGCCGACGCCGGTTGTTGCAGGCCGGCGTTGCCGCTGGCCTTTCCCCGCTGCTGCCCAGCATCGCCCGGGCCGCAGCGATCGCCCCCGCCGCGCAGACGCGCAGCCTCGAAGACCTGCAGCACATCGTGGTGTTCATGCAGGAGAACCGCTCGTTCGACCACTACTTCGGCACGCTGCCGGGCGTACGGGGTTTCGGCGATCGCTTCGTGACTCCCGCGCCGGCACTGCAGGCCGGCGGCCGCACGCGCAGCCTGTGGCTGCAACCCGATGCCAACGGCACGCGCGCGATCGCACCGTTCCCGCTGGATACCGCTGCGCACTTCGGCTACATGCGGGTGGAAGGCACGCCGCATACCTGGCCCGATGCGCAGCGCGCCTGGGACCATGGACGCATGGGGCAATGGCCGAAAGCCAAGCAGAACCACTCGATGGGCTACTTCCAGCGCAGCGACCTGCCCTTCCAGTTCGCCCTGGCCGATGCCTTCACCATCTGCGACGCCTACCACTGCGCGATGCAGGCAGGCACCAACCCCAACCGGGTGTTCCTGTGGACTGGCCACAATGATGCACACGCGCGTGCAGGTGGCCCGGTGATCGCAAACTCGCACGACAACTTCCCCGAGCACGGCGGGCATCCGGCGTCGTATCGCTGGACCAGCTATGTAGAACGCCTGCAGAAGGCGGGCGTGTCCTGGCAGATCTACCAGGACATGGCCGACAACTTCACCGACAACCCACTGGCCGGCTTCGAAGCTTTCCGCCAGGCCTACCGCGCTGCGCCGGGGCATGACCCGCAGTTGCGCGCACGCGGCGTCAGCACGCGTGGTCTGGCGCAGCTGCGCCAGGACGTGATCGATGGGCACCTGCCGCAGGTCAGCTTCATCATCGCCGATGCAGCCGGCAGTGAGCATCCGGGCCCGTCCAGCCCAGCGCAGGGCGCGGCCTATACCGCGCGCGTGCTGGATGCGCTGACTGCCGATCCAGAGGTGTGGAGCCGTACAGCGCTGTTGCTGATGTTCGACGAGAACGATGGCTTCTTCGACCACATGCCACCACCAGCACCGCCTTCACCGATGGGCACCGACTGGGCAGGTGCGTCTTCGGTCAGTACCGAGGGCGAGTACCACCGCCATCCGGCCCCGGGCGACGAGAAGTACGATGCCGCCGAACTGCGCGGCCGCCCCTATGGGCTGGGCCCGCGCGTGCCGCTGTATGTGATCTCGCCGTGGAGCCGCGGTGGCTGGGTCGATTCGCAGGTGTACGACCACACCTCGGTCATACGGCTGATCGAACGCCGCTTCGGCGTGGCGGCACCAGACATCTCACCGTGGCGCCGCGCGGTCTGCGGGGACCTGAGCAACGCCTTCGACTTCGCCCAGCGCGATACCCGTCCGTTCGTACGCGGCCTGCCCGACGTGAGCGCGGTGGCCGCACGTGCCGCCGCCCTGCCGGGACGCACCGTGCCGGCGTTGCCGGACGGACTGAAGCCGGCGAAACAGGAAAGCGGCGTACGCCCGGCGCGTGCCCTGCCCTATCGGCCACAGGCATCGATTGCTGCGATCGACGCCTCGGGTGTGGATCTGGCGCTGTCATGCGAAGGTGCGGCGGCGGTGTTGCATGTCTACGACCGGCTGCGGCTGGATGCGGTGCCACGCCGCTATACGCTGCTGCCCGGTACGCCGCTGCGCGAGCGCTGGCCGCTGGACGCCCAGGGCCGCTATGACCTGTGGCTGCTCGGCCCGAACGGCTTCCACCGCCACTTCCAGGGAGCGGCCAAGGCAGCCGCCGTGCAGGCTGCGGTCGAGCCTGCGGACGGCCAGCTGCGGCTGCACCTGCGCAATCTGGGTGACCGCGCGCAGCAATTGCGCGTGCATGCCGGTGCCTATGCCGGGCACATGCCCGAGCAGACGCTGGCACTGCCCGCGCAAGCAGAGACTTCGTTGGCGTGGGATGCAACGCCTACCGCCGGCTGGTATGACCTGCAGGTCAGCGCAGGTGAGAGTGTGCTGCGCCTGGCGGGCCGTGCCGAGGATGGTCGCCCCGGCACCAGTGATCCGGCGATGGGCAGCGAACCACTGCGGTTCGAACACGATTGAAGGATCTCTATAGAGCCGAGCCCATGCTCGGCTGCTTTTCCGGTCAGCTATCGAAGAGCAGCCGAGCATGGGCTCGGCTCTACAGGGTAGACCGGTAGATTCAGGCCTCCTGCAACCCCGGCCGGCCGTGCTCCACCGCGTAGCGCTTCCAGCTCTGCACGGTACCGTTCGGCCGCATCACGGAATCCAGCGTCTTCATGTCGCCGATCCATGCATCACGGGTGACATCGCACAGCACATAGCCACGCTTGTCGGTGGTCGCCTTCAGATAAGGGCTGTGCGCAAGCTGGTTGCTGGCGTATGCGTCCACGCCCTGGCCATCGGCGCCCGAGGTGATCGAGGTGGCGAGGAACTCGCTGGAGATAACGCCCGAATCACGATGGTCCTGCGCCAGGTCGCTGGCGTAATGCCGGTGCGCGTCGCCACAGGCAGTCACCACGTTGCCGAAACCCACCTTCTGGATGTGGTCAAGCAGGCGCCGGCGGCTGTCCAGATAGCCTGACCACTGGTCGTCGGACGACTGCACCACGCCGTCCTTCTCGCGCATGTAGTTGCCCAGCGCCACCTGGTGGGCGATGGTATGCCAGCGCGGTGCGGCATCGGCCAGGCCGTCGAACAGCCAGCGCTCCTGCTTCGCACCCACAATGCTGCGCGCCGGCGATTCCACCTCCTCACGCAGCGCCATGTTCACCTGCTTGCTGCGGTACTGGCGGGTGTCGAGCAGGTGCAGGTCCATCAGCGTGCCGTAGCGTGCGCGCCGGTACATCTGCATGTGGCCATCGCGCGGGAAAGCCGAACGGCGCAGTGGCATGTTCTCGTAGTAGGCCTGGAACGCCTGTGCGCGGCGCAGCAGGAACACTTCGCTGGGCGTACCGTCCTGGTCTTCGGCACCGGCCCAGTTGTTGTCCACCTCATGGTCATCGAAGGTGACGAACCACGGTGCCGACGCATGTGCGGCCTGCAGGTCGGCATCGCTCTTGTACTGGGCGTAGCGGCGGCGGTAGTCGTCCAGCGTGTAGGTCTGCGGCCCCACATGGTTACGCAGGTTGGTGAACGGCTGACCGTTCATCTTCCGCAGGCCTGGCTGGCTTTCGCCTTCGTAGATGTAATCACCGTAGTGGAAGACGAAATCCAGCGGCTCCTCGGCAATGCGCCGCCACGCGGTGTAGTGACCTTCTTCGTAGTGCTGGCAACCGGCCACCGCAAAGCGCACGCGATCCACCGCGGCTGTGGCTGCGGGCAACGTGCGTGTGCAACCGACCGTACTGGCGTGCCCGCCTACGGTGAAGCGATACCAGTAGGGCCGTCCGGGCGCCAATCCGTCCAGCTCCACGTGCACGGCGTGGCCGAGTTCGGGATGCGCCATTGCCGAACCCTGGCGTACCACCTTGCGCATGCCATCGTCTGCTGCCAGTTGCCACTCGACCACCATCGGCCGGGTCGGCATGCCGCCACCGAACACCAGCGGCTCGGTCGCCAGCCGTGTCCACAGCACCATGCCATCGGCCGAAGGATCGCCCGAGGCCACGCCCAGGGTAAACGGCGTGCTGGCGAACCGCGGCGAGGCCAGCAGGTTGCGCGGGTTCAGCGCGGTGGCATCGGTCTGTGCGGCCAGCGCGTGCGCCGTGCCCATCCAGGCGCCAGCAGCGGACAGGCCGGCCAGGGCCAGGAATCGCCTGCGATTGATCGTATCCACGGCTGCGCCCTCAGTTGTAGATGATGTGGAAGTAGAAGAAGCGGCCGTAGTCGTCGATCTCGGTACGGAAGCGCCCGTTCGGACCGGTGCTGTAGGTCGGCTGCGTGTTGAACAGGTTCTTGGCCTCGTACTTCAGCGTCACGTGCCTGCTGACCTTGTGGCTGAAGGCCATGTTGAAGGTCATGTACGGGTCGTAGTAGGAATCCAGCCATTGGGTATCACCAAAGTCGACCAGCATCCGGCTGCGGTAGGTGCCGGACAGGCGCAGCTGCGCACTCTTCCACGGCATGCGCCAGATCACCGAGCCGTTGAGCGACCAGTCCGGCTGGTACAGCAGACGGTCCAGGCGACGCTCGGTACCATCACTGATGCGGTAGTTGGTCTGGCCCTCCAGCCGCGTGGCGTTGAAGTACATGTCGAAGCGCTGGCGGCCCCATTGCAGGTTGCGGTTGGCCACCGCGAACTCGACACCGCGCAGCCTGGACTCATCGGTGTTCATCGGCTGGGTGACCCGGTAGCGCGTGTCACCCACGTTCTCGAAGGTGGTCAGGGTGTAGATGTCGTCCTTGATCACCTTGTCGAACAGCGCGATCGAGACCAGGCCGTTGTTGCCGTTGAAGTACAGGTCCCACGCCAGGTCGATGTTGGTGGAGCGCCGCGGCTGCAGGTTGGCGTTGCCCTGCTTGATGGTGCAGAAGCCCCTGCCCTCCTCGTCATCGCCACAGCTGGTGGTGGTGGCCTGGGCGATGTTGCTTGGCGTCGGCCGGCCCAGCGTTCGGCTGGCGGAGAAGCGCAGGCGCTGGTCCTCGGTGAGCTTGAACGTCGCATTCAAGGACGGCAGCAGGTTGTTGTAGCCGCCGCTCGTCTTGCGGAAGGCAGACGTATAGGTGGTGCCGCCATCGTCGCTGAACGGGCTGTACGCATCGAAGCGGGTGTGGTCGTAGCGCAGGCCACCGATCAGCAGCAACCGGTCCCAGGCGTAGTGCGCGGATGCATAGGCATTGGTGATGTCCTCCACGTACTTGTAGTCACTGGTGAAGTTGGCATTCGGATAGGCCGCGTTGTTGCTGCCCAGCGTCGGCGCCAGCTCCTCGTTCCACTTGCGGTTGTCGATCAGCGGGAAGCCCGGCACGCTGCCCAGCAGGGTTGAACCCGGGTACAGGTAATCGTTGAGCGTCGCACTGCTCTTGTAGTAGTCGAAGTCGATGTCCTGCCAGATCTTCAGGTGACGGTACTCGGCACCGGCGGCCAGGCCGAAGCCACGCGCGTCGGCGTCGATGTTGTAGCTGAAGTCGGCGCGCAGGTTGTCGATGCTCTCCTTGGCATCCCGCGGCGAGACATAGGCCTGTGCCGGGTTGAGCTTGAACGCCGAGCTGGTCAGCAGGCTGGAATCGGATACCGCCACTGCATTGGGAAAGCCGTGGCTGTCATTCTCGTAGTCGACGAACAGGTTGCTCGGGTAGGCGCGTACCCCCCAGTAGACCTGGCTGTTGTGGAAGGTCTCTTCGGTGTGGCCACCGCGCAGGGTCAGCCGCGAGCGGTCACCGATATCCCAGTTGAAGCTGGCGATGGCGCCGCGGTTGCTGCGGTCCCAGCGGTCGTGCCGGTTCTTGATGTAGATGCTGTTGATCTGGGTGGTGCCGCTGTCTTCGGTCTGGTTGCGGATCGGAAATTTGGCGTTGCCGTACAGATCGGTCTTGTTCATCGTCGAGTTCTCGTAGAACCGGTACGAGTACAGCAGCAGCGACGCGTAGAACGGATCGTTCGACGGCTTCCATTCCAGCTTGGCCGAGCCACCGAAGTTGGTGATGAAGTTGGTGTAGGTGCCGGTGCTGAAATTGCCGGGCGCACGCAGCCCGTTCCAGCCCTTGGCCTCGTCCGGCCCGGTGGTGCCGTCGGTGAGGTACTTGCCGGCGTCGTTGTAGTAGTAGTTCGACTCCACCCAGCGCTTGACGCTGTTGCGCGAACGCTGCTCATAACGCGCCACCGCGACGATGCCGAATTCCTGGTCGGCACCAAACTGGTTGGAGAACACCATCTTGGCGCTCTTGCCGAAGTGCCCCAGGGTCTCGTGGTTGCCACCGGCGCTGCGCTCGACATTGGTCTCGGCCGTGGAGTAGATACCGGCCACGTCGGCAAACACGTACTTTCCGGAACGGTCGAAGGCGCTGCGGCTGATGATGTCGATCACGCCGCCGATCGCGTCCGGCGCCTGCTCGGCGCTGAAGCTCTTGTAGATGTCGGTGCGGGTGCCGATGTCGCTGGGAATCAGCTGCAGGTTGTTCATGCGCTCGCCGGAGCCACTGCCACCCACGCTGGCAATCGCGATGCCATCGATGGTGGTGTAGTTGAGGTTGGCCTGTACGCCGCGCACGGTCACGTAACGGGGCTCACCGGCATCCTCCACCGCACTCAGGCCCGGCGCGGCCATCAGGCTTTCGGCCAGGGTTTCGTCGCCATAGCTGTCCATCTCGTCGTAGACCACCGAATCCTTGATCACCGGCGAGGTCTTCTTCTGGTCGATCACCTCATGCGCGGCAATCACCTTCACCGTGCCCAGGGTCGGCGCCACCACCGCCTCGGCCTCGCGCGGCTTCGGCGCGGCCGGCTTCGGTTCGTTGCGTGCGGGCGCCGGATCGATGGCGATGACGTTGCCATCCATCACGGTGTAGCCCAGGCCGGTCCCTGCCAGCAGCGCGTCCAGTGCCTGCTTGACGGTGGCACCCCGCGGCACCGCCCCGGCCACGTGCGCTTCACCGCCGCCCGAGTACAGGAACTGCACGCCGGAACTGCGCGACAACTGTTCCAGCGCACGCGCCAGCGGCTGCGCCGCGATCGGCGCCGACACGCGGGCCTCCAGGCCATCGACGGTAGCCGCAGACGCCAGCGGAACGCTGCAGGGAGACAGGGCGAGGATGATCGACAGGTAGAGCGTGTTGCGCATCACGGGTCCTTGAAAGAGAGAATGCAGCAGGTGCCGCTGTGCGGATCGTCAGCGGCTTCTCCCAAGTAAGAGCCCGCTTCCACCGAAGTGGAGAACGCGGATTCGATGAATCTTTTTTGACAGTGCGCGGCCACGTCGCCTTCAGCGACTGCCGACCCGCACCGTGTCGCCTTCGCGACGGACGACAAAGCGTGGATCGCGCTCGAGGAAGGCCTGCAGTGCGCCGATGCGATGCGCGTCCAGGCTGCCGGACAACCGCGCCGACGCCGCGCCTTCATCCAGCACCCGCACCTGCACCTGGTTGTGCCGGTTGAAGGCGGCAGCCACCTCATCCAGTCGCTCGTCCAGGAACGACACCTTGCGTTGCTGCCAGTCCAGCAGCATCGACAGCGGCACATCCAGCGACTCCACGGCATGACTGCGCGCGTCGACCTGCACGACCCGGCCTTCGCCCAGCTGTGCAAGGCGCCGCGCGTCCGTGCCCTGGCTCCATACTTCCACCTCGCCGGAAACCACGCCGATGCGCGTACCCTGCAACCGTCGGGACACATCGAACACCGTGCCGATATCGCGGATCTGCAACCCGTTCACCTGCACTTCGAACGGGCGCCGATCGCGTGCGATGTCGAACGTCGCCTCGCCCTGCAGCAGTTCCGCCTTGCGGCTGAACCAGCCCATGCGTACCCGCAGTCGGCTGTCCGCATTGAGCCGTACCTGTGTCCGGTCGGGCAGCACCAGGTCACGCAGTTCACCATGGTCGGCGCTGTACAGCTGTTCGGTGGGCATCAGCTGCGGAACCAGGCCCACGCCGAGCAGGGCGACACAGGCTGCGGCAGCCAGCGCCCACCAGCGCGCGCGGCCGCGCCGCGGCGCAGCGCGCGGCGCGGCCGGTGCGCTACCGAACAGCGGCACCACCTTGGCGGCCGCCTGCCGTTGCGGCACCGGCGCCTCTTCAGGCAATGGCGATTGCAGTGCCTCCCCGACCTGCCGGTGCAGCGCGAGGGCGTGCATATAGGCGCGCACGTGTTCGGGCGAGCGCTTCATCCAGTCCAGGAACGAAATCCGCCCGGCCTCGTCCAGCACTCCCTCGCGATTGCGCAGGAACCAGTCCATGGCCTCGCAGGCGATCGTATCGTCGGCCACGGGCGATGCGTTCCGGTTCATGTGTGCTCCCTGGCGCCCAGCGCCTTCCTGCAGGCCTCCAGCCCCTTGCCGATGTGCTTGCGCACCATGTGCACCGACACCTGCAGCTGCTGGCTGATTGCCGGGCAATCCAGCCCGTCGCGGTAGTGCAGCTCCATCACCCGTCGCGTGGTCGCCGGCTGTCGTGCGATGGTGGTGCGGATATCGTTCCAGCGCTGTGCGCGCTCGAACTCGCCTTCGATGTCTTCTTCGCTTTTCAGCACTTCCGCAAGCAGATCAACGTCTTCCAGCGGCGGCAGCGACGAACGCGCGCGCGCGTGCTCGCGTGCCAGGTTGGCCGCCACGGTGAACAGGTAGGCTTCCGGGTTCTCGACCGCGTCGGCGTGCTCACCGGTGCTGCGCAGCAGACGCAGGTAAACCTCCTGCGCCAGATCCTCGGCATCTTCGCTGGCAGAACCACGGCGCAGGAAGAAGCCGCGCAGCAGCCGCCGCCGCAGCGCATAGCTCTTCTCCCAGATCCTCACGCTGTTCACGGCCGGCCAACCACCCCGAGGCTGGAAAGCCCCGCAGGGTGACGGCCATCGATGACAGTGGCGTTTCAACTGCCGGCACGCAGCCGCTAGAATGCCGCCCCTGCAGTTTCCGGCAGCCGGCACAAGGAGTGCCCCGCAATGAACTCCCGCACCGCCATCAATACTCTCAGCAGCCTGCTGTTCCTGCTGCTGGTCGCGCATACCACCGCCTACCAGCAGCAGATGTGGCCGCCCAGCCGGGTCGTCCACGTGCATCCGGTGGTTGTCGCCCTCGCCTACGCGCTCGGCCTGCTCACCCTGCTGCTGTGGATTGGAGGACGCCGCTTGCCGGAACGCTGCCAGCAGCTCGCAGGTTGGCTGCCGGTTGTGGCCTGGTGCCTGCTGGGCGTTGGTGTGGCGATCATCCCGATGTTCTTCCCGGGCCTGTCCCCGGCCTGACCAGCGGCCGCACCCAGCACGCCCGCCCATGATACGGCGCGCCGTGCCAACCCTTGCTTGCCAGAGACCCAAGCCCTGCCCGCCTTTCGAAGCCGGGGGGGCGGGCCTACGCTTGTCCTCTCGGTGACCGCCACGGTCGCCCTTCGCGTCACGGCCCCGCCGTTGCGACCCCGCTCCAGTGCTGTGCGCCCTGCCGGTGTTGTCGCCCAGGCAGAAGTCCGACCGGCGCCCTCTGGAGACAGTCATGAACCAAGCCCTGATCCCCTTCGATACCGACCCGCTGGAAACCCGCGAGTGGCGTGAATCGCTGGAGGCGGTGATGCAGGCCGGTGGCCGGCCGCGCGCGCACTACCTGATCGACCAGCTGAGCGAGCTGGACGCCCAGCAGCATGGCGACCTGCATACCCGTGCCTGGACCGCCTACGTCAACACCATCCCGCCCGAGCGCCAGCCGGCCTACCCGGGTGACCTGGCCATCGAGCGCCGCCTGAATGCGATGATCCGCTGGAACGCGATGGTGATGGTGCTGCGTGCCGGCAAGCATTCCAACGTCGGCGGCCACATCGCCACCTACCAGTCGGCGGCAGTGCTGTACGACGTGGGCTTCGATCATTTCTTCCGTGGCCGTACCGACACCTTCGACGGCGACATGATCTACATTCAGGGCCACTCCGCGCCGGGCATCTATGGCCGCGCGTACGTGGAAGGCCGCATCGATCCGGCGCGCATGGACAACTTCCGCCGCGAAGCCGGTCGCGAAGGCCTGTCCTCGTATCCACACCCGCGATTGATGCCGGAGTTCTGGCAGTTCCCCACCGTGTCGATGGGGCTGGGCCCGCTGACCGCCGCCTACCAGGCGCGCTACATGCGTTACCTTGAGTATCGCGGTCTGAAAGAACACCAGGGCCGCAAGGTCTGGGCCTTCCTCGGCGACGGCGAGATGGATCAGCCCGAATCGCTGGCGGCAATTTCCCTGGCCGGTCGCGAGCGGCTGGACAACATCGTGTTCGTGGTCAACTGCAACCTGCAGCGCCTGGACGGTCCGGTGCGTGGCAACGCCAAGGTCATCCAGGAACTGGAAGGCACCTTCCGAGCGGCCGGCTGGAACGTGATCAAGCTGATCTGGGGCAGCGGCTGGGACGACCTGCTCGCCCGCGACCACAGCGGCCTGCTGCGCCAGCGCATGATGGAATGCGTGGACGGCGACTACCAGACCTTCAAGTCGCAGAACGGTGCCTACGTACGCGAGCACTTCTTCGGCCGCTATCCCGAGCTGCTGGAGCTGGTCGCGCACATGAGCGACGACGACATCTGGGCGCTGGCGCGTGGCGGCCATGATCCGCAGAAGGTGTTCGCCGCCTACCAGCAGGCAGTGAACACCAGCGGCCGGCCGACCGTGATCCTGGCCAAGACGGTCAAGGGTTTCGGCATGGGTGAAGCCGGTGAAGGCCAGAACATCAACCACCAGTTGAAGAAGATGAGCGCCGATGCGGTGCGCGCCTTCCGCGACCGTTTCAACCTGCCGGTCAGCGACGAACAGCTGGAGGAGATGCCCTATCTGCGCCCGGAACCGGGCAGCGCCGAGGCGGCCTACTTCGCCGAGCGCCGCCGCATCCAGGGTGGGCAGCTGCCGGCGCGCCTGGCCAAGGTCGATCCGCTGCCGCTGCCGCCGCTGTCGATCTTCAACACCCAGCTGCAGGGCAGCGGCGATCGCGGCCAGTCCACCACCATGGGCTTCGTGCGCATCCTCACCAGCCTGCTGAAGGACCCGGAACTGGGCAAGCTGGTGATTCCGATCGTGCCCGATGAGTCGCGCACCTTCGGCATGGAAGGCCTGTTCCGCCAGATCGGCATCCATTCGTACCTGGGCCAGCTGTACACCCCACAGGATGCCGGCCAGCTGAGCTACTACAAGGAAGCCAAGGACGGCCAGATCCTGCAGGAAGGCATCAACGAATCCGGCGCGATCTGTTCGTGGATCGCCGCCGGCACCGCCTACAGCAACCACGGACTGGCGACGATCCCGTTCTACATCTTCTACTCGATGTTCGGCCTGCAGCGCGTCGGTGACCTGGCCTGGGCCGCCGCCGATGCGCGTACCCGCGGCTTCCTGCTCGGTGCCACCTCCGGCCGCACCACGCTGATGGGCGAAGGCCTGCAGCACGATGACGGCCACAGCCACGTGCTGTCGTCGGTGATCCCGAGCTGCGTGTCCTACGACCCGACCTACAACTACGAGCTCGCGGTGATCATCCACGACGGCCTGCGCCGCATGTACGTCGAGCAGGAAGACATCTACTACTACATCACCGTGCTCAACGAGAACTACCCGCAGCCGGCACTCCCCGAGGGCGCCGAGGCTGGCATCCTGAAGGGCCTGTACCTGCTGCACCCGGCAGCCGCCGATGCCGCCTCGCAGCCACGCGTGCAGCTGATGGGCAGCGGCTCAATCCTGCGCGAAGTGGAAGCCGCGGCGGAACTGCTGCAGCAGGACTTCGGCGTCGCCAGCGATGTGTGGAGCGCGACCAGCCTGACCGAACTGCGCCGCGACGGCCTGGCCGCCGAACGCTGGAACCTGCTGCATCCGGCCGAGGAGCCGCGCGTACCCTACGTGCAGCAGTGCCTGCAGGGCCACGACGGCCCGGTGGTGGTGGCCACCGACTACATGAAGATCGTCGGCGACCAGATCCGTCCCTTCATCAACGACCGGCGCTTCATCGCACTCGGTACCGATGGCTTCGGCCGCTCTGACACGCGTGAGTCGCTGCGCACGTTCTTCGAAGTGGATCGTCACTTCATCGTGCTGGCCGCCCTGAAGTCGCTGGCCGACGAAGGGCGCATCGAGCGCTCGCGGATGCAGGAAGCCATCGACAAGTACGGCATCGACACCGGCAAGCGCGATCCGACCGCGGTGTAAGGCTGCGGCATTCACCACACCCGTACTGCGGGCGTGGTGCCGGCGGCAACGCTAGGGCATCCGCTTGAACAGATTGGTCTGCAGGATCGGTGTACCGTCGTGGCCGTAGAACGCCTTGGTCTCGGTCATCGTCGAGCGGTCAGCCGCCACGGTATAGATACGGGTGGAGGCCGGCGTGCCGTGGTCCACCAGCTGCATCACCAGGGTGTTCGGCGCTGGCAGTTTCAGGTTGGCCTTGTCCGCGCCATAGGTGCCGGACAGGGCGCCCGGCGTACCGTCCAGCGCCAGCGTGCCGTCGGACTTCATGGTCTTGCCGTCGTGCAGGACGATGTCCACGTATGAACTCCAACGCCCGGCACCGGCGTCCTTGAACTCCAGCACCACCTGCTTCGGGCGCTGCGCCTCGGGTAGCGCCGAGGTGGCGATATCCAGCGACCAGCGCCCCAGCAGCGGTGAGGGCGAAGCTTCCACTGCCAGCGCCGGAACGGCGGGAAGTGAAAGCGCAGACAACAACACAGCGGACAACAGCTTCATACATTGCTCCGTTCCTGTGAAGAAGACTCTGCGTGAGGCGTTGTGGGGCGCAGCACGACGAATGCTGCGCGCCCAAGGCCTGTGGTGCAAGCCACTCGCTGAATGGCCGACCACGCGCCATGTCAGGCCGCTGTCACACAGGGGTAGTAGAACGATCCCGGATCTCCGGCCTCCTCCCCCCAAAACAGCGTTGAACGCGCAGCCATCGCCGCGGCAGCTCTATGCCGCCGGCCACTTCGCCCGCACTCTGTCCTGGTCGTTCGTGGACCTGGCGCTGGGCTACTACCTGCACGTCCGGCTGGGACTGCCGGCTGACCACACCGGCCAGCTGCTGGCCATCTCACTGGCCTACAGCAGCGTGCTCGATCTGCTGTTGGCCGCCGTGTTCACGCGCCTGCACGACCAGCGTCGCCTCGCCTTGCGCCTGCAGCTGGTCGGCGGCCTCGGTACTGCGGCCAGCGCCTGCCTGCTGTTCAGCCCGAGCACCGCGACCGAACCGGCCTTCCTGCCGCTGCTGGCCGCCTCGCTGTTGTTCCGTACGTGCTACGCGGTTTACGACGTGGCCCAGAATGCACTGACTTCGCTGTTGCCCCGCGACGAGAACGAGGCCATGCGCTACGTTTCTGCCCGCGCGGTAGTGGTACCGATCTCCAAGCTGTGCATCGCTGCAGCACTGTTCGGCGTGGTCGGTGCACCTGAATCTGCAGGCAGTGGCAGCGCGCTGCTGATCTGCATGATCATCGGCATCCTGATCGCGGCCGCCGCGCTTCCCCTGGCCTGCATCGCCACGCCCGCACGGCCCGCCACAACCAGCAGGCCCGTTGCCGGCGCCCTGCCGCTGCCGGCACTGCTGCCGGTTCTGCTGGCTGCAGCGGCAGAAACGGCACTGGTGGGCCTGGCCGGGCGCTTGTTTCCCTTTGCCGACCAGGGCGCAGCGCTGACCTTCGCCATGGTCGCGGGCATGGTAGTCGCGCCTTGGCTCCATCTGCGCCTGCGCCCCCCACTGTGCAGCGAGACAGGCCTGATCGCGCTGATGTCGGTGCTGGCCATCGCTGCCGTCTGCGTTTACCAGGCCAAGCCCTCCCTGCCTGTAGCGATTGCGTGTGCCGCTGCCCATGGGGCGGCGGTGGCCAGTGTCGGCCTGGTGCTGTGGCGGCGCACCGCGCTGATCGCCCGTCGCCATGCCGCCCGCAGCGGACGTGAGGATGACCTGAGCTGTTTTGCCCTGCTCACTGGAACCATGAAACTGTCCATTGCCGCCTCCTCATTGCTGCTGGGCCAGCTGCTGCCCGGCATACAGGCCGGTGATCCGGGGACCTCTGCCGCACTGGTCTCGCTGGTTGCCGTCGGCAGCCTGCTGTCGCTGGCCGCATTGGCCTGGCCAGTCGCGCTGCCGCGTACCGAGGGCCTGCACCCATGAACCTGGCTCCCACATCGCGGCTGCGCCGCAAACCGCTGATCGCGCTGGATGCCGACCACAAGCGCATCATCTGGCTGTTGCGCACGATGGGCGCGGTTCCCCGTATCACCATCGCCCACCAGCTGGGCATGCACAACGGCGCGTTGACCCGCCTGGCGCGCGAACTGCTGATGCTGGAAGTGATCGAGGAACAGGGACAACTGTCCGATGGCCAGCGCGGCCGACCCTCGGTGCCACTGGCGCTGTCCGGTAGGGGCGGCTATGCCGCCGGTGCCACGGTGCATCCCGGTTGGCTGGAGATCGCGCTGGTGGATTTCGCCGGCCAGGTCATCGCCCGCGACGCAACCGCATTCGACAGCGCAGATCCCCTCGATTTCGTTCATCGTGTGGACCAGCGCCTGCGCAGCCTTACCAGCCGCACCGGGCTCATGCGCGCGCGCTTCCTTGGCCTTGGCGTGGCGGTTCCCGGGCCCGTGGTCGAAACCGGTCCTGCGCGCAGGCACGCGGTGGACTGGCTGCACGGTTGGCGCGATATCGACAACGACCAGTTCTTCGAAGATTACTTCGGTTTCCCGGTCTGGGTGGAGAACGATGCGACCCTGGCGGCGCTGGCGGAGTACTACGACAGCGGACTGATCCGCGAGTGCGCGTCGGCGCTGCTGCTGTATGTCGGCCACGGCGTGGGCGGTGGTGTGATCCATCGACGTGATGTGATGCGCGGTGAATTCGGCAATGCCGGCGACATCGGCCGCCTGTTCCGCATGGACGCGCCGCGCCCCTCGGGCATCGACCTGCTGGCCACGTTGCGCGACGCCGGCGCTGGGATTCCATCGCTGTTCGAACTGGAGGCCTGCCTGGACACCCACGCCGACACCATCAATGCCTGGGCCGAACGCGCGGGCAACCAGCTGGGCGCGGCAGCCAATACCGGTGTGGCATGGCTCGATCCTGGCGCCGTGATCCTGTCCGGCTCACTGCCGCGGCGGGTACTGGAAGCGTTGGGGCAACACCTGCAGCAGCCTGCACGCTGGAGCAGTGCGCTGGACAGCCTGCGCCTGCCGCAGGTGCATGTATCACGGCTGGGCGGGGCCGCTGTATCGGTGGGCGCGGCCCTGCTGCCGATCCATCAGCTCGGCGCCGACGCCATCGTTTAATTGTTTATTTCCGCCGAAGTAAACAATTCCGTCATCGGCCGGACCTACCGTGCAGCGGTCCCCCTTCCCTGCATGGCCGCCCTCCGATGAACATCAGCCCCCTGGTCCTGGGCATCTCCCTGGCCCTGATCTCCCTGCACGGCAGCGCGTCTGCGCAGGACGCCCCCGTCCAGAACAAGGACAGCGCCGACGCTGCAACACTGGATGCGGTGGTGGTCACCGGTGCGGCACGCACCCAGCGTCGTTTCGATGCGTCCTTCGCCGTCAACTCACTCAGCCGCGAGGATGTGCAGAAGCTCGCGCCGAAAAGCTACGCCGACCTGCTCGGCTCGGTTCCCGGCATCCATGTCGAGGCCACCGGTGGCGAAGTACAGAACATCACCCGGCTGCGTGGCATTCCCACCGATCGTGGCTTCATCGCCTTCCAGCAGGATGGCCTGCCGCTCTACCAGGAACTGGATGGCCACTTCTTCAATTCCGGCGACGGCATGAACCGGTTCGACGTGATGAACCAGCGGGTGGAGATCGTGCGCGGCGGGCCGGCGCCGATCTATGCCAGCAGTGGTGGTGCCATCGTCAACAACATCCTCGCTGAGGGTTCCGAAGACACCCACGGCAAGGCGCAGCTGACCATCGGCGATACCGGGCTGTACCGCGGCGAGATGTACCAGTCGGGCGCGCTCGGCAAGGACACGTTCTACGCTGTCGGTGGCTTCCTGCGCCAGCATGACGGCTACCGCGACAACGGCTTCCCCAACGACAAGGGCGGCCAGATCCGCGGCAACATCAAGCACTACTTCGACGACACGAGCTGGTTCAAGGTCAGCGGCACCTTCGTCGACGACCACAATACGTTCTACCTGCCGATCCCGGTCGCCGACCCTCGTAATCCCAGCGTGTCACTGGATCCCTACATCGACTACTTCGACGGCACGCTGAACTCGCCGTCACTGCGCAGCGTCAACCTGAAGTACCTCGATGGCGGCGGTGTCCTGCAGGGCATGAACCGCGACCTGGCCGATGGCCGGCACATGCGCTTCGGCAACATCGGCTTCCAGTACGAGAATACTGCCAGCGACTGGACGATCTCGCTGAAAACCGGCTACACCAAGGGCCGCAATACCTTCGACGCGCTGTACTCGACCACCAACCCGGTCGATGCACGCAGCTTCGCCAACAGCTACCTGGGCGCGGCCCGCAGCGCCTTCGGTGCCGGCGTCGCGCGGATGGGCTACGCACTGGCCGGCAGCAATGGCACCAGCGCCTACGATCCCTACGCCGACTCCGGCCTGGTGATCTCGGCCCAGTACCGTGCCGCAGATTCGGACTTCTACTCCGGCCAGGCCGACTTCAGTGCGACACGGCTGTTTGAAACGGCCTGGGGCAGCCACGATCTGAACATCGGCGCATACACGGCCTTCTTCGGCACCACCGCTTTCAGCCTGTACCAGGACATGCTGATGGAGATGCGCGGCAAGCCACGCCTGCTGGATCTGGTGGCCTACGGCAACGATGGCACGCCGCTGGGATATGTCACCGACAAGGGCACGCTGCGTTATACCACCACCCTGAATCGCGGCAAGGTCGATGCCCGCATGTTCGCGGTCTACGCCAATGACACGTGGGCGCTGACGGATCGCTTCAAGCTTGATGCCGGCATCCGCCATGAGCGCTACCGCTACGAAGGCTACGCGGAGCAGACCGCCCAGGTCGACCTCGGCGACCGCAATACACTGGCCGACAACACCACGCGCCGGTTCACCGGCGTCGTCCAGAACCATCGCCTGAACCCGACCGCGACCAACTGGACCGTGGGTGCGAACTTCGATTTCACCCCTGCGGTGGGCGCCTACGCGCGCGTGTCACACATGGAGATCGTTCCCAATTCGTCGGTGGCGCGCTCGATCGATCCCACCATCGTGCAGACCCAGCTGGACCAGTACGAGCTGGGCCTGAAGGCCGGGTTCGGCCGGTCCTACCTCTACCTGACCGCGTTCTACACCAAGTTCGACCCGCTCAACGCCTCGTTCGTGGCGTTCAATCCGACGACCGGCCGCAATGACCAGTCGGTGCCCTTCATCGGCACCGCCGTCTCCAAGGGCATCGAGCTGGATGGCATGTACCGGCCGCTGGACTGGTTCAGCATCGCCGGCTCGATCACGGTCAGCGATCCGCAGTACGACAGCCTGCAGAACGATTCCGGCGCCGATCCGGCCGCCGTCAACGGCAAGCAGATCGTTCGGGAACCCAAGCTCTACGGCAACCTGCGGCCGACCTTCAGTTTCCAGCATGGCCAGGACCAGTTCGAGACCTGGCTGCGCTATGACGTAGTCGGCAAGTCCTACGTCGATCTGTTCAACCAGACAGCGCTGCCTGCCTACCAGACCCTGGGCCTGGGCGTTTCATGGAAGCGCGGCAACTGGGGCGCACAGCTGGTGGGCGACAACCTGACCAATGAAAAGGGGCTCACCGAGGGCAACACCCGCACCGACGCCCTGGCCGGACAGGGTTCGGCCGAGGCAATCTATGGACGGCCGCTGTTCGGCCGCAATGTCCGCCTGATGGTCAGCAGGAGCTGGTGATGCACCAACGATTGAGCTTGTCCCTCGCCCTGCTGGCCACGGCTGTGCTGCCGCTTGCGGCCGCCGCTGACGACCGCGACAGCGCCGCGCTGGCCGCACGCCTGTTCCCGACCCTTGTACAGTTGAAGCCTGATACGCTGCCCGGTCGTGCGCGCGCCGCCCTGGCCGAACGCATGCAGCAGCTGGCGGGCTGCCGGACCACTGCCTGCACACTCGAGGCCGCACGCTGGACGCCCACGCAGGCGGGCCTGTTGAGCGCCGCGGTTCCGGCGCGGGCTGCAGCCGTCGAAAGGGAGCTGGCGGGCCTCAACAACATCCTCTCCGTCTATGGCCAGGGCCAGCCGCCCCGCTACGACGCCATCGACGGCCCGGTCGGCGCGGCGGGCAGCACGCGCCTGGCAGGCGATGTTGCCATTGCCTTGCAGATGAGCGAGGTGGACGCCGCTGCGGCCTATACCGCATTCGATCGCAGCATCGCGGTGGCGGTGGGCCTGCTTGATGCCAATGACCGCCTCGATGCGATCCGCTTCGAGCCCATCAGCGCGGGAATGAACGCCGCGCCATTCGCGCGCGCGCGGCAGCTGGATTGGAACGCGCATCCGTACACATCGATCATCGTGCTGGGCCAGGGCCCAGACGAACTGACCACCCCACTCAGCGCCGGCAGCAAGCTGCGCCTGAAGGCGGCTGCACAGCGCTACGACGCAGGTGATGCTCCCTTCATCATCGTCTCCGGCGGCGCCGTGCATCCGCGCGGCACCCGCAGCGTCGAAGCCCTGCAGATGCGCGAAGCGCTGATCGCGCGCTTCGGCATTCCCGCAGAGGCGATCCTCATCGAGCCCTATGCCCGCCACACCACCACCAACCTGCGCAACGCAGCGCGGTTGCTGGCGACCCTGCAGGCACCGCCGCGGCAACCGGCACTGGTGGTCAGCAGCCCATCGCATATCGATTCGGTCGCCAGCAGCGGATTCAGCGAGCGCAACCGTCGTGAGCTGGGCTACGTTCCCGGCAAGGTCGGTTCACGCATTTCGCCGTACGCGATCACCTTCGTGCCAGCGCCCGAATCACTTCGCATCGACCCGATGGATCCGCTGGATCCCTGAACCGCGCCACTGCCGCCTCAATAGCCGACCTTCAGCGTGAACATCACGTTTCGCGGTGCACCGTACCAGCCTTGGTTGTAGAAGCCGATCTGCGAGTAATAGTGGCGGTCGAACAGGTTGTTGATGTTGACCGCCGCAGAGACGTGGGAACTGAACTGGTAGCGCGCCATCAGGTTGACCAGTGCGTAGCTGGGCTGCTCCACCGGCACTCGGCGATTCCCGGGCGCGGTGGCGGTCTGGTACATGCGGTTCTGCCAGTCCACGCCACCGCCGATCGTCAGGCGGTCCCAGGCACCCGGCAGCCGCCAGGTGGTGAACAGCTTGAACAGGCTGCGCGGCTTGGCAGTGTTGATCGCACGGCCCTGCGCGTCCTGCGCGATGAAGGTGGTGAAGCTGGTTCCCAGGCTCCAGCCCGGCAGCGGCTCGCCGGCCAGTTCCAGTTCCAGGCCGTCCACCGTTGCGCCCTTCACCGCACGATAGGCCGCCTGCGTGCTGCCTTCGACCAGCCCACCGGTGGCTTCGGCAAGGTTGTCCTGCTGGGTGCGGAACAGCGCTGCCGACGCATTCAAGCGTTCCTGCAACCAGCTGCCCTTGAGGCCCAGCTCGTAGCTGCGGCCGCTGACCGGGTCGAGGATCTGTCCGGATTCATTGCGGTTGTTCTGCGGCTTGAAGATGCCGGTGTAGCTGGCGTAGACGCTGCTGTAGCCGTTGAGGTCCCAGACCACACCTGCATACGGCACGAACTCGTTGCGGTAGCGGTACTTGCGCTTGCTGCCGAAGTAGACCTGGTCGGTCTCCCAGTTGCTCAGGCGGCCACCAACGATCACGTGCAGCGGATCGGCCAGCGACAAGCGCGCCACCGCATAGGCACCGCTCTGATGGTTGTCCAGATCATCGGCCTGGGCCTTGCTGCTGGCCCACACCGGTTCCGGCGTACCGGGCCCGTGCCAGTCCAGATAGCTGGCCAACGGCGGCAGCGGCGCCAGCGCGCGGTACTGGCCGAGCGCGATCTCGTCACGCGAACGCGACCAGCCGATGGACGCAGTGTGCTGGCGGCCGAACAGCTGGAACGGACCGGTCAGGCTGGCGCTGATCGCTTCGCGGCGCACCGGACCGTCGTAGCGGGTGAAGCTGTTGCCTGTGGGCATCGCACCGGTAACCGGATCGGGATAGCCGCCCCGGTAGAGATGCTTCATCTCCATATCGGTATGTGAGCGGCTGTAGGACACGCGCGCCTGCCAGTCGTTGCCGAAACGATGGTTGAAGTCGAAGAAGCCGTTGCGGGTGTCGGTGGTCATCCGTGCCCACGGCGCGGTGGCTGATACCGAGCGGTCGAAACGGGTACGCGTGCCGTCAGCGTTGAACAGCGCGAAGCCACTGCCGAAGCCACGATTGTCGTTGCCCTGATAGGAGATACCGGCGATCAATCCGGTGTCCTCGCCCAGGTCCACACTGACCACGCCGTAGAGTGTCCTTGCGGTGCTGTCCAGGCCAGCGGTGTAGCTGTCGCCCTCTGCGTGCGCCGCCACCAGGCGACCACGCACGCGTCCTTCCCGGCTCAACGGGCTGGACACATCCGCCCACGCGCGCCGTGCGTCCCAGCTGCCGAGGCTGATGCCACCACTGGCAGCGAACTCGCGCAGCGGGCGCTTGCGCACATAGTTCACCGCCGCCGAGGGATTGCCGGCGCCGGTCATCAGGCCATTGGCACCGCGCACGATCTCGATGCGGTCGTACACCACCATGTCCAGATTGTTCTCGCCGAAGTTCCATGGCGACAGCACCGGCATCACCACGCCATCGAACTGGTAGTTGTCGATGTCGAAGCCGCGTGCGGAGAACGAGTAGCGGTTGGCATCGCTGCGTGTGACCGAGATGCCCGGGGCGGTCGACAATGCGTCGGCGGTGCTCAGCAGCCCGCGGTCCTCGATCTGCTGGCGGGTGATGACGCTGACCGACTGCGGCGTCTGTCGCGAGGTCAGCGACAGGCCGGTCGCCGTGCCCATGGAATCGGTGGTGTAGGAGCGCGAGCTTTCGGTGCTGCCATCGAGGTCGGCCGTGACCTGCACGGTTGGGAGCTGGGAAGGCGTTACAGAAGGAATGCGTTCGGCGGCGTGGGCAGCGTTGAACAGCGCCAGGGTCGTGCCGATGGCGGTGGCCAGGGCACACGGGCGGAAACAGGCAGGCATGGGAGATCCAGCGGGAGGGAAAGGCTGGATGAGAATTATTGTCATTTGAACGTGAGCGCACGTATGCACGCACGCAGCAGGCGTATGCGCACTGCCAGCCGCGATCCGGACTCAGCGGATCTGGCTGGGGGCGATGCCGTAGCGCGTCCGGAACGCAGTCGCGAAATTGGTGGCATGCCGGTAGCCGACGAAATGCGCGGCCTGCTGCACGCTGCAGCCCTGCCGCAGTTGCTCGCAGGCCAACTGCAGGCGTCGCTCGCGCAACCACGCGAATACCGAACAGTGGTGCACCTGCTGGAACTTCAGGCGCAGGCTGCTCGGGCTCATGCAGGCCACGCGGGCCAGATCCTCGAGCCGGTGGTCGGCCGCAGGTGATGCCTGCAGGCAGTCGATCACCCGTTGCAGCATGCGGCGATCGCGCGGTGAAACACGCAGATCCGGCAGCGCGTCCTGTGCAGACGTACCCAACGCCATCGCCAGCATCTGCAGGCCCACACCCTCGCACAGCAGCGCATGCATCGCGCCCTGCCAGGTCCCCGACAGCAACTGTTCGGCGGCGTGTTCAAGATGCGCGGGTACCTGCCAGCTGTGCAGCCGCCGGCGACCATGGCGACGAGCCTGCAACAACAGTTCGCTGATCACCGGATCATCCATCTCGGCCGGTGCATCCAGCGAGACATTCAGACTGCGCATCCGTTGGCCGGCCGGATGGATCGCAGTCATCGGCGCGGCATCGGCCAACACCATCGCGCCGGCGCCGCGGTTCATGCCGATCACGGCCTGCCCTGCCAGGCGTGCTCCGGCACGACCTTCCAGCATCACGATCGCAGCGAACGGCGGGGGTGCCTCCGAAGTCGCCTCGAACGGCTGGTGCGCGACCACGTCCGACAGCGCCAGGCTGATGCCAGGGCGCAAGCAGCGTTGTTCCACCCTGCCCTCGACCACGCACAGCGCGCCCGAATCGGCGGCGGACGCAAGTGCTGGCAGCCGATAGCGGAAACCACTGCTGCGGCCCAAGCGGTCCAGGTCGGCAAGGGTAAGGGTGTGCATGGGGCGCCTACGGGATATCCAGCGCCATTGTCATATGAGAACCGCTCTCATCTCCAGCCTTCCCGGCAAGGCCCGATCTGCCCTTGCCGGCATAAATAGTTACGTTATAACATTTCACATATTTTTCACGGAGCGCCCCATGCGTCGCCACCTGCTTGCTGCCGCCATTCTGTTCGTCGTTCACAACGCCCAGGCTGCGGACGAACCTACCCTTCCCACCCTCCAGGTGCAGGCCTCGCAGCCCTCCCGCATCGACAGCCGAGTCACCGTGGACAACCCGCAGGCCCAGAACCGCACCCTCGGCGGCCTGCTCGAACACGTCTCCGGTGTGCAGAGCAGCGCCTTCGGGCCGAATGCGGGCGCCCCGGTCATCCGCAGCCTCAGCGGCAACCGCGTGCAGATCCTCCAGGACGGCCAGTCCATCCTGGGCATGAACGCGATCAGCGGTGACATCAATATCCCGTTCGATCCGCTGTTCGTGCGAAGCGTCACCGTCAACAAGTCCTCCGACACCGTGCGCTATGGCGGCAATGCGATCGGTGGCAGCGTGGAGATCGACTCGGGCCTGATCTCGCGCAGCATGGAAGACAAGGACCAGTCGATGGAACTGGTCCTGCGCAAGGGCTTCAACGCGGCCGACGCGCAGGGCTTCCGCATGAACTTCAACAACCAGCGCAACATCTCCACCAACCTGCAGGTGTCGCGACAGCGTATCTCGCACTACGACATCCCCGGCAACAGCAAGGCCAGCGTCTGCAACACCGGACTGTTCCCGGCCGGCGGGGGCGTCAACTCGGCGCTGGCCGACGCCTGCCAGAAAGAGGCGCGCGTCCAGCAGATCTACAACAAGGCCTCGCAACCCTACATCGACCAGTTCATGACCGAGAACCCGGACTGGGCCGATGGTGATTTCTCCTTCTACACCAACAATCCGACATCGGTCTGGCAGCGCCGTACCTACGTCAATCCGGTCAACCCGGCCTACGTTGCAGGCACGCCTTCATACGTGCAGAAGCAGATCAACAACGATGTCACCCCCGACTACCACCACCGGCTGGGCAACAGCTATGCACGCAATTCGCAGGTGGCCTTCGGTTCGACGCTGTTCTTCGACCGCGGTTACGTCGGTGTCAGCATCGATGCCAAGGACAGCGAGTACGGCGTACCGGGCTTTTCGATGCAGAACCTGTCGTTCGGCTCCAACTACGCCGATGGCCTGCCGGTGGGCGTGGTGATCAAGCAGCAACGCTACGCGCTGGAAGCCCTGCTGCGCGATCCGTTGCCCTACGTTGAACGCGCCGAGCTGCGGGTCTCGAAGCTGGACAACACCTCCGGTGAGCGGCTGGGCGCAAAAAAAGCCAACGACTACGACTTCGAGAGCACCCAGGCCGAGCTGCTGCTGAGCCACCAGCGGGTCGGTCCGCTCAGCGGCCTGCTGGGTTTCAGCCACCAGTCGCGTGATGTCACCGGCAGCGGCTCGCTGCGCTACCTGCCCGACGTCGACAGCCGCAGCAACGCGGTGTTCCTGAAGGAAACGCTGGACTTCGGCTGGGCCAGCTTCGACGCAGGCGTGCGCCACGAACGCGTGGATCACGAGCTGCAACCCAGCCGCTTCAAGACCGCGCGTAATGCTGCCAACACGAATCTGCAGGACCGCGACTACCGGCTCAACAGCTACAGCCTGGGCTCGTATGTCGAGCTGGGGCCGATGTTCGCGGCCAAGGTGCGTTACTCGTCTTCGCAGCGTGCCCCGGAGATCAACGAGCTGTATGCAAGCAATGCTCACTATTCGGTGATGACCCAGGAAGAAGGCAACCAGAATCTGGAACCGGAACGCGCGAAGAACCTGGAACTGACCGGCCTGTTCCATCTCGGCGGTTTCGAGCTGTCAGCCACCGCCTATCGGATGAAGTACGAGAACTATCTCTACCTCGGCTACTCCGGCCTGCAGACCGCCAACCGCCTGCCGCTGAAGTACTGGAAGCAGACCGACACCACGGTGAAGGGCTTCGAGATCGACGTGTCGCAGGCCTTGGACCTGGGCCGCTATGGTTCGCTCAACGTCTCCGCCTTCGCCGACCTGGTGAAGAACAAGGCCGACCACCCCGATTCGCTGCGTGCCCACAATGACGGCGAGTACCTGCCGAACATGCCGACCAACCGCTACGGCGCCAACCTGCAGTGGCAGCGCGAGGGCTGGAAGGCGCAGCTGTCCAGCACCTACTACGACACGCAGAAATACCTCGGCCGCAATGTCAGCGAGGAAGTGCCACTGGATGCGTTCAACCTGGTCGACCTGCAGGTCAGCCGTGAGCTACCGGTACGCAACAGCTACATCGCCGGCATGGAGGTGTTCGTCAACGGCAGCAACCTGCTTAATGAAGAAGCACGGCCGCACAACTCGCCGTTGAAGTACATCGCACCGTTGCCGGGGCGTGGTTTCCAGGTGGGTGTGACGGTACGGCTCTGACGGCCAACCGATAGCGCCGCCCGCGGTTCGATGAACTGCGGGCTCGGCGTAGTGGCTGCGACGTTGCGCTTCAAAACCGTTCTGATCCACCATCAGCAGAAAATGGAGATGGCAATGAACTGGATGCACCCCCTGTCACTTGGCCTGTTGCTGTGCCTGTCGTCCAGCGCCAATGCGGCCTCCGCGATCGTCTACGACGAGGATGGCCGCTACGGATACTCCTTGAACCAGAGCACGCTGTCTGCAGCGATGCAGCGCGCACTGCAGCACTGCGCCGTTCGGTCCCACAACTGCGCGCAGACTGCCACGACCACCGCGGTGGGATATTCGGCGATCGCTACCGGCACCGTCGCCATGGGCTTTGCACTTGGGGAAAAGACGGCGGACGCCGCACAACGCAAAGCGGAAAGGATGTGCAGGCAACGCGCCAATGACTGCACACTGGCAATTCTCTGGCGCGAAACGCCGAGCGGCATTGCACCACCCACTCATCCAGGTCATGTGGTGCCGGAGCCCAGGCTCTACTCCTCGCCCGAAGTCGGCCAGGACGCGGCTGGCAGCACCCACTAGGCCTGCACGACGCCCGCGCGGCGCGGCGCGGCGCGGCGGTGTGTTACCGCGTTGAACAAAGAAAAACGCCTGCAGATCGAGGATCTGCAGGCGCTTCTTTGTATCTGGCGGAGTGAGAGGGATTCGAACCCTCGATAGAGCTTTTGACCCTATACTCCCTTAGCAGGGGAGCCCCTTCGGCCACTCGGGCATCACTCCGGGGTTTTCTCCGCGTCTGGTGCGTTGCACCTCAGCGGGGCGTGAATCATAACGTTAATCGAGTGCGAAGGTAAAGCGTTATTCGGCAGAATTTTCGCTACCGGTGCCACCGGCTTCGTCACCGCGCTGGATGCGCTGATAGATCTCTTCGCGATGCACAGCGACGTCCTTCGGCGCGGTGATGCCGATACGCACCTGGTTACCCTTGACGCCAAGCACGGTGACGCTCACCGAGTCTCCGATCATCAGGGTTTCGCCGACGCGGCGAGTCAGGATCAACATTTTTGTAAGTCTCCATGGAACCGTGTGGAAGGGTATCCCCCACCGGCTTGACGCTCCGTCAAGAAGCGCTACCACGACAAAGGGAAAAGATTCGCAATGGTACCGTCAGCCGTCCCGCTCCTACAAGGAGGCGGACGGCCAGGTTCATCACAGGCGGGGGCTGACCCATTCGACGACGGCAGCCAGCGCAGTGGCAAGGGCGGGCCCGTCCTCGCCACCACCCTGGGCGAGGTCCGGGCGTCCGCCGCCCTTGCCCCCGATCTGACCGGCGATATGGGACAACAGTTCCCCGGCCTTGACCTTGCCCATTGCGCTGCCGTTCACACCCGCGACCAGGGCGGCCTTGCCGTCCTGGGCACCGGCCAGCACGATCACCGCGTCGCCCAGCTGCTGCTTCAGGCGGTCCATGGCGTCACGCAGGGCCTTGGCGTCGAAGCCCTCCAGGCGGGCCGCCAGCACCTTCACGCCAGCGACTTCGACAGCCTGGCCGGACAGGTCGGCGGTAGCACCCGCGGCAACCTTGGCCTTCACGGCCTCCAGCTCGCGCTCAAGCTGTTTCTGACGCTGGCCAAGGGCACGGATCTTCTCGACCACGTCGGCAGCGCTGCCGCCGAGCAGGTCGGCGGCCTCGGCCAGACGGGCCTCTTCGGCGTCCACATAGTCCAGGGCGCCCTGGCCGGTAACCGCCTCGATGCGGCGCACGCCGGCGGAAACACCGCCCTCGGAGGTGATCTTGAACAGGCCGATGTCGCCGGTACGGTTGACGTGGGTGCCACCGCACAGCTCGGTGGAGTAGTCACCCATCTTCAGCACGCGCACGTGCTCACCGTACTTCTCGCCGAACAGGGCCATCGCGCCGAAGTCCAGCGCTTCCTGCATGGCCATCGTGTGCACTTCGGCGGCGTTGTTGGCACGCACCTGCTGGTTGACCTTGCGCTCGATCACCGCCAGCTCTTCCGCACTGATCGGCAGGAAGTGCGAGAAGTCGAAACGCAGGCGGTCCGGCGCGACCAGCGAGCCCTTCTGCTGCACGTGGGTGCCCAGCACTTCGCGCAGGGCGGCGTGCAGCAGGTGGGTGGCAGAGTGGTTGAGGATGGTGGCGCCACGGCGCTCGCCATCGACCTGGCCGGACAGCACATCGCCGACCTTCAGGCCGCCTTCGGACAGGGTGCCGACGTGGCCATGGAACTGGCCGGCGAACTTCTGGGTGTCTTCCACTACCAGGCGCACGCCGTTGCCGGTGAGCACGCCGGTGTCGCCGACCTGGCCGCCGGACTCGGCGTAGAACGGGGTCTGGTTGGTGATCACGATGACCGCATCACCGGCATCGGCCGACTGCACCGGACGACCGTCCTTGAGCACGGCCAGCACGGTCAGGCCGTCGGCCTGCAGGCGGTCATAGCCCAGGAACACGGTCGGGCTGAGGGTCGCCACCAACTCGGCCGGCAGCGTCACGCCGCCGCCGAACTTGCCGGCCGCACGTGCGGTCTCGCGCTGCTGTTCCATCGCGGCATCAAAGCCGGCGATGTCGACCGTCAGGTCGCGCTCGCGGGCGATGTCCTGGGTCAGGTCGAGCGGGAAGCCATAGGTGTCGTACAAGCGGAATGCGTCAACGCCCGGGATCACGCCGTTGCTGGCCTTGCCGGCCACGTCCTCGAAGATCTTCATGCCGGCATCGAGGGTTTCGGCGAAACGCTCTTCCTCAGCCTGCAGCGCACGGGTGACGGTATCCACCGCCGCCGGCAGCTCCGGGTAGGCCTCGCCCATCTGCTCGACCAGGGTCGGCACCAGCTTGCTGAAGAACGGCTGGCGCACGCCCAGCATCCAGCCGTGGCGCAGGGCGCGGCGGATGATACGGCGCAGCACGTAGCCGCGGCCTTCGTTGGACGGCAGCACGCCGTCGACGATCAGGAACGAGCAGGCGCGGATGTGATCGGCGATCACGCGCAGCGACTTGTTTTCCAGGTCGGCGGTGCCGGTCAGCTCGGACGCCTTGCGGATCAGAGCCTGGAACAAGTCGATCTCGTAGTTGGTGTGCACGTGCTGCAGGATCGCCGCCAGGCGCTCCAGGCCCATGCCGGTATCCACGCACGGTGCCGGCAGCGGCACCAGGGTGCCATCCGGCTGGCGGTCGAACTGCATGAACACCAGGTTCCAGATTTCGATGAAGCGGTCGCCGTCTTCATCCGGGGAGCCCGGGGGACCGCCGGCGATATGGTCGCCGTGGTCGTAGAAGATCTCGGTGCACGGGCCGCACGGGCCGGTGTCGGCCATCTGCCAGAAGTTGTCCGAGGCGAACGGTGCGCCCTTGTTGTCGCCAATGCGCACGATGCGCTCTTCCGGGATGCCGACCATGTCGCGCCACAGCGCGTAGGCTTCGTCATCGGTCTGGTAGACGGTGACCAGCAGACGCTCGGCCGGCAGCTTCCAGACCTGGGTCAGCAGTTCCCAGGCCCAGGCGATCGCGTCCTTCTTGAAGTAGTCGCCGAACGACCAGTTGCCCAGCATTTCGAAGAAGGTGTGGTGGCGTGCGGTGTAGCCGACCTGGTCGAGGTCGTTGTGCTTGCCGCCCGCGCGCAGGCAGCGCTGGACGTCGGCCGCGCGCACGTAGCTGCGCTTTTCCGCGCCAAGGAAGACGTCCTTGAACTGCACCATGCCGGAGTTGGTGAACAGCAGGGTCGGATCATTGCCCGGCACCAGCGGCGCCGACGGCACGATGGTGTGGCCTTTGCCCTTGAAGAATTCAAGGAAGTCGCTGCGGATCTGGGAAGTCGTGAATTTGGCGGATGCGTTCATTGGGGGCTGGCAGTCTGCGGGCCGGCGGGCCCGGACCACCGGCCGCGTTGGCCAGGGTCGCGAGGGACCGCCGAAAACCTAAAGGGTATCAGGCCCGGCGCCGCCAGTCTCAGTCATCCGGGTCGTAGCGGGTCGCACGGCGGATGCTGTCGCCGTCGAAGCCACGTCGGGCCAGCAGATCGGCGGCCTTGCGCCGCTGCGTCAGGTCCTGTGGGCCGGCCTCGCCGAAGCGCCTGCGGACCAGATCACGGGCGTTCTCCTGCCAGTCGCCTTCGTAGCTGTCCATCGCCGCGGCAATTGCGGCACTGTCCAGGCCGTGGGTCCCCAGCTCGGCGCGGACATGGATCGGCCCATAGCCGGTGTTGGCGCGCATCCGCACCAGGTTCTCGGCAAAACGGGTGTCGTCCTGCCAGCCGGCCTCGGTCAGCTTGGCGACAGCGGCCTGCGCGGCTTCGTCTTCGATGCCGCGAGCGGTCAGCTTACGGGTGAGTTCCCTGCGCGAGTGCTCACGGCGGACCAGCAGGCCCAGTGCCCGTTGCACGGGCGTCTGCTCGCGCGGCCGGCGTTTGCGGCCGCTGGGAATGTCGTCAGCGTCGGACATCGGTGCTCCAAGGGTGGCGCCATCCGTGGCGCCCAGCCCATCCCTGGGCGATTCGAACCTGCGGGACAGGGCGACGTCACTGACGGCGCCGCCCTGCCCCACAGCAAGTCTTACTCGTCGTCGCCTTCGTCGTCGCCTTCCTCACGGGTGGCTTCGGTCGGCTGGAACTTCTCGCGCAGCTCAGCTTCGAGCTTCGCAGCAACCGTCGGGTTGTCGCGCAGGTAACCACGGGCGTTGTCCTTGCCCTGGCCGATGCGCTCCTCACCGTAGCTGTACCAGGCGCCGGCCTTCTCGACCAGCTTGGCATCCACACCCATGTCGATCAGTTCGCCTTCGCGGCTGATGCCTTCGCCGTACAGGATCTCGGTGATGACCTGCTTGAACGGAGGCGCCAGCTTGTTCTTGACGACCTTGATCTTGGTCTGGTTGCCGATGATCTCGTCGCCCTTCTTGATCGCGCCGATACGGCGGATGTCCAGGCGCACCGAGGCGTAGAACTTCAGCGCGTTGCCACCGGTGGTGGTTTCCGGGCTCTGGCCCGGCATCATCACACCGATCTTCATGCGCAGCTGGTTGATGAAGACCACCAGGGTGTTGGAGCGCTTGATGTTGCCGGTCAGCTTGCGCAGCGCCTGGCTCATCAGGCGGGCCTGCAGGCCCGGCAGCTGATCGCCCATCTCGCCTTCGATTTCAGCCTTCGGGGTCAGCGCGGCGACCGAGTCGATCACCAGGATGTCGACCGAACCCGAACGGACCAGCATGTCGGCGATTTCCAGCGCCTGCTCACCGGTATCCGGCTGCGACAGCAGCAGGTCGTCGACGTTCACGCCCAGCTTGGCGGCGTAGATCGGGTCCAGCGCGTGCTCGGCGTCGATGAAGGCCGCGGTGCCGCCCATCTTCTGGCATTCGGCGATGGCCTGCAGGGTGAGCGTGGTCTTGCCCGAGGACTCCGGCCCGTAGATCTCAACGACACGGCCCTTCGGCAGACCGCCAATGCCCAGCGCGATGTCGAGCATCAGCGAACCGGTCGGGATGGCTTCGACGGGTTCGACCACGCGATCGCCCATGCGCATCACCGAGCCTTTGCCGAACTGCTTTTCGATCTGGCCCAGAGCTGCAGCGAGGGCGCGCTTCTTGTTCTCGTCCATCGGATTGGTCCTTGCGGAGGTCGTGTCGTTGGGGGTGCTGTCTTTGGGGGTCTTCTTTGCCATGGGTTCACTTTAAGTCGGACGTATCGCACAGGCTGAGATTCTGCCCGGCGCTCTGAAAAGAATTATCGGACATCCGTACCAACCTCAGTGGAACCAGAGAATCGCCACAAAAGACCGCGGGGTACTGCGCTATGGAACGGGTCAACGGTTGGGCCGCAGCAGGCCGCAATAGAGGCCTTCGATCGCGAAGTCCTGGTCCGGCAGCACCTCGATCGGCTTGTAGTCGGGGTTGCGCGGCAGCAGGCGGATGCGGTCCTTGGCGATCTTCAGCAGCTTGACGGTGATCTCGTCATCGATGCGGGCCACCACGATCTGCCCGGAATGGGCGTCGCGGGTGCGGTGGACGCCGATCAGGTCACCATCGAAGATGCCCTCGTCGATCATCGAATCGCCCTGCACCTTCAACAGGTAGTCCGGCGCTGGCGAGAAGAACACCCGGTCCAGCACCACGAAATCATCCGAGCCGATGTCGGCGCCGATCGGCAGGCCGGCTGCGACACGGCCCAGCACCGGCAGGCGCAGGACGCTGTCGGGCAGGCCCGGCTCGGCCAGTTTTTCGACCGCCGGTGCCTGCACCAGGCGGATGCCGCGGGCCTGGCCGGGGATGCGACGGATTGCACCGGCCTGCTCCAGGGCCTCCAGGTGGTACTGGGCCGCGCGCACGCCCTTGAAGCCGAACGCACGTGCGATTTCAGTCTGCGACGGCGGTGCGCCTTCGCTCTCGATACGCTCGGCGATCAACTGCAGGATCGCCTGCTGGGTGTCGGTCAGGTCCATGGTTAGTAGTATTACTACTAACGGACGGGACTGCAAGTGCCGGGGGCGACACGGCAACATCTGTAGTGCCGAGCCATGCTCGGCAAGCGTCGCCGGCTTGGCCCGGCTGGCAGAGACAAAGGCGAGAGCAGAAGCAGCCGACCAGCGGTCGGCTCTACAGGAATCGCGCAGCGATTCCGCGGTTCCCGTTGGGAACTGCTGCGGTAAACACACTCAGGTGTGTTTACCGCTTCTCCATATCGAGAACAGGATCCAGACGCCACAGAAGCCTGCGCCGATGAAGCCGCACACGCCCAGCGCCAGCAGCCAGCGGCTGGAGACGCCCCCGACGCTATGCATCACGATCGACGAGCCGATGATCAACGCAGCAGTGACGATGCCCATCACCAGCCGGTTCGCGGCGCGGTTGACCTGCTCGCCGAAGCCCTGCAGTGCGCTGGTTTCCACCTTCAGCTGCAGCCGCCCACGGCGCGCGGCCTGGACCAGCTTGCGCAGATCGCGGGGCAGTTCACCGGCGAAGTCGACCAGGCCCAGCAGGCTGCGCCGGCCGCGCTTGAGCAGCGCCCTGGGCGCATAGCGCTGCAGCACCACCCGTTCCAGGAACGGGCGCGCGGCGCTGGCCATGTCGAAATCCGGGTCCAGCTGCCGCCCCATGCCTTCCAGGGTGAGGAACGCCTTGATCATCAACGCCAGGTCAGCTGGCAGGGTCAGGCTGTAGCTGCGCAGCAGCTGGGTGATGTCGCCCAGCATCAGGCCGATGCGCAGGTCCTTCAACGGCACGCCACGGTACTGGTCGACGAACTGGCTGATGTCGTGCTGCAGCCGGTTCTCGTCCACTTCCACGCCACCCGCCCAATCCAGCAGCACGTCGGCCACGCCCTGCGGATCCTGCTCGACCAGCCCGTGCAGCAGCTGCGCCACCTGGAAACGCCGGACTTCGGACAAGGCGCCGACCATGCCGAAATCAATCACGCCGATGCGGCCATCCCGCAGGTAGATGATGTTGCCCGGGTGCGGATCGGCGTGGAAGCTGCCGTCCTCCAGCACCATCTTCAGCACGATGTCCGCACCGCGCCGCGCCAGTTCGCGCCGGTCCAGTCCTGCCGCGTCGACGCCAGCCAGGTCACGCCCGGGAATGCCGTCAACGAAGTCCTGCACGTTCAGGCTTTCGCAGGTCCACTGCCAGTGCACGCGAGGAATCAGGATGTCATCGCGACCATTGAAGTTACGCGCGATGCGCTCGGCATTGCGGCATTCGGCGGCAAAATCCAGCTCGCGGCGCAGCGACACGGTGAACTGCTGCACGACTTCGGCCGGGCGGTAACGACGCAGGTCCGGCAGTCGTGCTTCAACGATCTCCGCCAGGCGGGCCAGCAGACGCAGGTCGGCCTCGACCACATCGCGGATGCCGGGGCGGCGCACCTTCAGCACCACCTCGCGACCATCATGCAGGCGCGCACGATGGGCCTGCGCCAGCGAGGCAGCAGCCATCGGGGTTTCATCGAGGAAGGCGAACACCTCTGCAGGCGATGCGCCAAGGTCGGCTTCGAGCTGCTCACGGATATCCGCATACGGAAGCGCCGGCACCGCGTTCTGCAGCTCAGAGAGCTCAGCGATCCATTCCGGCGGCAACAGGTCGACGCGCGTCGCCAGCACCTGGCCAAGCTTGACGAAGGTCGGGCCGAGATCCTGCATCGCGCTGCGCACACGCACCGGCGCGGTCATCCGCAGCAGCTCCTGCCGCTCCTCGTTCCAGTGAAGCAGGCGCCCTGCCCGCTCCAGCGTGCTGGCCAGGCCGATGCGCCGCACCACGTCGCCGAAGCCATAGCGGATCAGGACGACGGCGATTTCCTGCAGTCGGCCCAGGTCACGGACCGTGCCCAGCGTTTCCCACATCATGCGTGCTCCGGACGATTACCGGAGCAGCATGTCACAGCTGGGCGTCGATACCGCGCAATGCCGCCGCCACGGTTTGCCGGCGGATGGCTTCGCGGTCGCCGTCGAACTGGAAGAGTTCGGCACGGGCGTAGCCCCCACGGCGCTTCCAGCCGATCCAGACACTGCCGACCGGCTTGTCCGGACTGCCACCGCCGGGGCCGGCGATACCGGTGACCGCGACGGCGATGCCGGCACCGGAATTGACCAGTGCGCCGGACACCATTTCCAGCACGGTTTCGCGGCTGACCGCACCGAACTGCTCCAAGGTCTGCGCACGTACGCCCAGCAGGCGCTGCTTGGCTTCGTAGCTGTAGACCACCATGCCGCAGTCGAAGAACGCCGAGGAACCGGCGATATCGGTCATGCACTTGGCGATCCAGCCGCCACTGCAGCTTTCAGCGGTCACCAGCTGCAGCGAAGCCTGCTGCAGGCGCTGCCCGAGCGCGGCGGACTGGGCGTTGAGTTCAGCGTCGGTGGGAATGGACATCGGCATGACGGTGGGGTGAAGAACCTGCACGTTGTACCGCAGATGACAGCTGGATGTCGCGCCCCTCCGGCACGGTTGCGCTGCCGGCCAGCGGCCGGCACTACCGGGCATGGGCCGCTACCTCACCACTCCGGCAGCTTCTCCGGCAGCAGCGCCCGGATCGGCGCGCCGTCGGCACTGGCAGCCAGTTTTTCGGCTTCGGCAATCGGCAGGTCGACCTGCAGCAGCCAGCCGTCTTCGTCGGCCTGCTCGCTGCGGATCACTTCCAGCTGGTGCAGGCGCGCACGCAGGCGGCCGGCATCCGGCGGCAGGCGCAGTTCGCCGGTGACATGCTGCAGGCCCAGGCGCTTGCCCAGCACCGCCTGCAGCAGCTCCAGGCCCTGCCCGTCACGCGCGGAAATCCACACCCGCTCCCGGCGCGACTCATCCGGGATACCGTCCTGGCCATCGTGGCGGACATCGGCACCCTCGATGCGGTCGATCTTGTTGAACACCAGCAGCTGCGGCAGGTCACCGGCGCCGACCGCGGTCAGCACCTCGTCCACCTGCGCGATGCGCTCCTCGCGGTGCGGATCTGCAGCGTCGACCACGTGCAGCAGGAAATCGGCCTCGCGCGCCTCTGACAGTGTCGAGCGGAACGCGGCGACCAGGTCATGCGGCAGATCGCGGACGAAGCCGACGGTGTCGGCCAGCACCACGTTGCCGCCCGGCACCGCGATGCGGCGCACGGTCGGATCCAGCGTTGCGAACAGCTGGTCGGCGGCATAGGCCTCGGCGCCGGTCATGGCATTGAACAGGGTCGACTTGCCGGCGTTGGTATAGCCCACCAGGGCGACACGCGGCAGTTCGCTGCGCACGCGCGCACGGCGCATCTGGGTGCGCTGCACCTCGACCTTTTCCAGCCGCTTCTGCAGCTGCTCCACCCGCTTCTGCAACAGGCGGCGGTCGGTTTCCAGCTGGGTTTCACCCGGGCCACGCAGGCCGATGGAACCGCCGCGCTGGCGCTCCAGGTGGGTCCAGCCGCGCACCAGCCGCGTGGCCAGGTGGCGCAGCTGCGCCAGCTCGACCTGCAGCTTGCCTTCGTGGCTGTGCGCACGCTGGGCGAAGATGTCCAGGATCAGGCCGGTTCGGTCGATCACCCGGCGCTCGAGGAAGCGTTCCAGGTTGCGCTCCTGGCCCGGGCTCAACGCATGGTTGACCAGGATCAGGTCGGCACCGCTGGCGTCGGCCGCGGCCTTGATCTCGTCCAGCTTGCCGCTGCCGATCAGGGTCGACGGATTCGGACGGTCCAGACGCGCGGTGATCGTCGCGGCGATGCTGGCCCCAGCCGAGCGGGCCAGATCACCGAATTCTTCCAGCACATCGTCTTCCAGCTTGCCGAAATGGGGCTGGATCAACAGGGCGTGTTCGCCCTTTTTCGAGCGGTCAAACATTCACCGCTCCGGTATTACTCGTCTGCTTCATCACCTGCCTGACCACCTTCACCCGACTGCACGTAACCACCGCCCGGACCGACCTTCACGTTGCGTGCCGGAACGACCGTGGAAATGGCGTGCTTGTAGACCATCTGACTGACCGTATTGCGCAGCAGGACCACGAACTGGTCGAACGACTCGATCGTGCCCTGCAGCTTGATGCCGTTGACCAGGTACACCGAAACCGGCACGCGTTCGCGCCGCAGTGCGTTCAAGAAAGGATCCTGCAGCGATTGCCCCTTGGACATTGCACACTCCTGATTATTGTTCTTATTGGGTTGCCGACGGTTGCCACGGCCCCCGAGCCGCCCGCCGACCGATGATGTTACACGGCTGGCGGGGGTTCAGCGTGCGACGAAGGTCGACACCGCGCCGGCAAGGCGCTCGTGGTCGATATGGGGGTCGAACCAGCGCGCATCAAGCTCGCCGCGCAGCCAGGTCAGCTGGCGCTTGGCCAGCTGGCGGGTGGCGAAGATGGCCTTGTCACGGAAGCGAGCAGCATCGCCCTCCCCGACCAGGTACTCCCAGGCCTGGCGATAGCCGACCGCGCGCACTGCCGGCAGGTCCAGCGGCGCCTCCACGGCAGCCATTTCCGGCATCGCGCGCAACGCCCGCACCTCGTCGAGGAAGCCCTGCGCCAGCATGGCGTCGAAGCGTGCCTCGATGCGCTGGTGCAGCACCGCGCGGTCACGCGGCGTCAGAATCAGCTTGAGGGTGCGCACCGGCAACGGCGCCAGGCCCGGCCGGCGCTGCCATTCAGTGATGGGGGTGCCGGTCAGGCGATAGACCTCGAGCGCCCGCTGGATGCGTTGCGGGTCGGTGGCATGGATGCGTGCCGCCGCGGCTGGATCGACCTTGGCCAGCTCTGCGTGCAGTGCCGCCCAGCCACGCTCGGCCGCCTCGGCACTGAGCGCTTCGCGCGTCGCCGGATCGGCCTCCGGCATCGGCGACAGACCCTGCAACAAGGCGCGGAAGTACAGGCCAGTGCCACCGGCCAGGATCGGCATCTTTCCGCGTGCCACGATGTCGGCCACGGCCCGACCGGCATCGGCGGCGAATTCGGCCGCCGAGTAGGTCTGCCACGGATCGCGCAGGTCCAGCAGATGGTGCGGCGCCTGCGCACGCTCGGCCGCATCGGGCTTGGCCGAGCCGATATCCAGGTGGCGGTACACCAGCGCCGAATCGACGCTGACGATTTCGCCATCCAGCTGCTGTGCCAGGGCGATTGCGGTGGCGGTCTTGCCACTGGCGGTCGGCCCCATCACGGCGATCGCCAGCGGCCGCCGGTCGATGCCCATCAGTCTTCGTCCGGCCAGCGGATCGACGGCGTGGCGTCGGCGCGCGGCGTGGGCACCGCCTCGACCGCCTTCCATATCTTCAACGCGTCGACGGTGGCCGCCACGTCATGCACGCGCACGATGCGTGCGCCGCGCTGCACCGCGATCAGATGCGCGGCCACCGAGCCCGCTACCCGTTCGGACGGCATGTCGCGGCCAGTAAGTTCACCCAGGCTGCGCTTGCGCGACAGGCCAGCCAGCATCGGCACGCCCAGTTCCAGGAAGCGCTCCGAACGCGCCAGCAGGGTCATGTTGTGAGCGGTGGTCTTGCCAAAGCCGAAGCCGAGGTCGATCAGCAGGTTCTTCTTCGCGATGCCCGCCATCTCGGCAGCGAACAGACGCTGCACCAGGAAACCGTGCACCTCGCCGACCACGTCGTCGTAATGCGGATCGGCCTGCATGTGGCCCGGCTCGCCCTGCATGTGCATCAGCACCACCGGCACGCCAGTTTCAGCGGCGGCGTCCAGCGCCCCCTCCTGGCGCAGGCCGTAGATGTCGTTGATCATGCCGACGCCGGCGGCCACGGCCGCGCGCATCACCTCCGGCTTGAAGGTGTCGATGCTGATCGGCACCTGGGTACGGGCTGCCAGCTGCTCGATCACCGGAATCACCCGGCGCAGCTCTTCCTCGACCGATACCGGCGCAGCGCCCGGGCGGGTGGATTCGCCGCCGATATCCAGCAGGTCCGCGCCCTCCTCGACCAGCTTCAGGCCATGTGCGACCGCGGCCTCGGTGGTGTCGTGCGCGCCACCATCGGAGAACGAATCCGGGGTGACGTTGACGATGCCCATGACCCGGGCACGGTCGAGACGCAGGATGCGGCCGGCGCAATCGAGCTGGGGCGAGGTATCGAACATGGGCAATCCTGCAGGGACAACGGCGGGTAGTTTAGTTCGGCAGGGCGGCGCCCTGCACCCGCAGAGGCCAGAGCGACAGCAACAGCAACTGCGGCATTCCGTGGGATGGCGGGGTGGGTCCGGTTGCGGGAGACGCCGTAAACCCGTCCATGGGGGCTTGGCCGCGGCATCCATGCCGCGGACACTCCCGCAACCGGACCCACCCCGCCTTCGACAGATTTCTGCGATCTGTCGGAGCAGCTCTAGGGTCAGATCCGTTTTCCTCCGGAAAACGGATCTGCCCCCATTCTTGTACATCGATATCTGACAGATGTGTCGACCAAGGTCGACAACTACCAACAGCAGCAGGAATCTGTCAGAGGTGGGGCGGTGTCGGAGTGCGGGGTGTCAGCCGCATGGATGCGGCTGCCAAGCCCCCATGGACGGGTTTACGGCATCCCCGCACTCCGACACCGCCCCGCCAAACCACGGAATGCACGCCGTTGCCGTTGCTCTGGCTCGTAGCAGGTGCAGGGCGCAGCCCTGCCGATACCCCTCAACGGCGGCGGCGCTTGCGGTCCACGTACAGGGTCTTGGCGATGCTCAGCACGATGCCGACACCGATACCCACCACGCAGCCCAACAGCAGGTTGTCGGCGCCCAGACCCACACCTACGCCCACCACGGTGGCGATGACCATTTCGACGGTGTGGGAAATCGGTTCGGGCTTCGGGGTGGACATGCGGGCTCCAGCATCAGATCGGTTCTTCGGGATGGGCCAGTGGCCCGGAAACGACGAAGCCGGGTTGCCCCGGCCTCGTCTGGTGTCACATGCAACGGGCCGTCAGTGCGATTCGGCCGGGCCTGCGATCGGCGGCAGCGGACGGGCGTCGCCGCCCTTGTCGTTGCCACCATCCTTGTTCGACTTGTTCCAGCCGGCCGGCGGCGGCGGATCGCGGCCTTCCATGATGGCGTCGATCTGCGGCGCGTCGATGGTCTCGTACTGCAGCAGCAGCTGGGACATCGCGTGCAGCTTGTCCAGGTTGGCCGTCATCAGCTCGGTGGTGCGTGCGTATGCCTCGTCGAGGATGTTGCGCACTTCCTCGTCGATGCGGCGCGCGGTGTCGTTGGACACGCTCTTGTGCTGGGTGACCGAACGGCCCAGGAACACCTCGTCGTCCTCTTCGCCATAGGCGATCGGGCCGAGCTGGTCGGACAGGCCCCACTTGGTGACCATGTTGCGGGCCATCTTGGTGGCGCGTTCGATGTCGTTGGAGGCACCGGTGGTGACCTTGTCGGCACCGAAGATCAGCTCCTCGGCCACGCGGCCACCGTACAGCGAGCACAGCTGCGACTTGATCGCCACGCGGTTCATCGAGTACTTGTCACCTTCCGGCAGGTACATGGTCACGCCCAGCGCACGGCCGCGCGGAATGATCGTGACCTTGTAGACCGGGTCGTGCTCCGGCACCAGTCGGCCGACGATGGCGTGACCGGCTTCGTGGTAGGCGGTGAGGGTCTTCTCCTCCTCGCTCATGGCCATCGAGCGGCGCTCGGCACCCATCAGGATCTTGTCGCGGGCACGGTCGAAGTGGTCCATGCGGACTTCCTTCTCGTTGCCACGCGCAGCGAACAGGGCGGCCTCGTTGCACAGGTTGGCCAGGTCGGCGCCGGAGAAGCCCGGGGTACCGCGCGCAATCACCATCGGCTCGACGTCGTCGGCCAGCGGCAGCTTGCGCATGTGCACCTTCAGGATGTGCTCGCGGCCCTTCACGTCCGGCAGGCCGACCACGACCTGGCGATCGAAACGGCCCGGACGCAGCAACGCCGGGTCCAGCACGTCCGGACGGTTGGTCGCAGCGATCACGATCACGCCTTCGCCGCCTTCAAAACCGTCCATCTCGACCAGCAACTGGTTCAGGGTCTGCTCGCGCTCGTCGTGACCGCCGCCCAGGCCGGCGCCACGGTGGCGGCCGACGGCGTCGATTTCGTCGATGAAGATGATGCACGGCGCGTGCTTCTTGGCCTGCTCGAACATGTCGCGAACGCGGCTGGCGCCGACGCCGACGAACATTTCCACGAAGTCCGAACCGGAGATCGAGAAGAACGGCACCTTGGCTTCGCCTGCGATGGCCTTGGCCAGCAGCGTCTTGCCGGTACCCGGCGGGCCGACCATCAGCACGCCGCGCGGAATCTTGCCGCCCAGCTTGGTGAACTTGGACGGGTCGCGCAGGAAGTCGACCAGCTCGCCCACTTCTTCCTTGGCCTCGTCGCAGCCGGCGACGTCGGCGAAGGTGACCTTGATCTGGTCTTCGCCCTGCAGCTTGGCGCGCGACTTGCCGAAGGACATCGCGCCCTTGGCGCCGCCGCCACCGCCCTGCATCTGGCGCATGATGAACAACCAGAAGCCGATGATCAGGATGACCGGCAGGAAATTCATCAGGATCGCGGTGAGAGAAATGCCGCTGGACGCCGGTTGCTGGTCAATATCGACCTTCTTCTCGCGCAGCACGTTGATCAGGTCGCGATCGAACGGCGCGGTGATGGTCGAGGTCTGGCCGCCCCGGGTGGTGTAGGTGATTTCGTTGGTGCCACCGCGCATGTCGCCGCCCAGGGACACCTTCTGGATGTTGCCGCTGTCCACCTGGTCCAGGAACTGCGAATACGTCACGCCCTGCGCACCAGCCCCGGAGGACTTCGGCGAGAAGCTCTGGAAGACCACCATCAGCACGACGGCGACGACCACCCATAGCAGGAGGTTCTTGGTCAAGTCGTTCATCCTCATTGGCTCCGGTGTTCCTCTCAGTGCTGGCGTTGCGTTGGGGTCGAACTTGCGTACGTTGCGAGCTTACTTCATGTGGGCGCGTTTTCCCTGACCCAAGGCATACACCTCGGGAGAGCGCTTGCGCGAGGCTTCCGGCTTGCGGATGGAGACCTTGTCGTACCGGCGGCGCATGTCGCGCACGTAGTCGTCAAAGCCCTCGCCCTGGAACAGCTTGATCAGGAATGCCCCACCGGTCTTCAGGTGGTTGTCGGCAAAATCCAGGGCCAGCTCCGCCAGGTGCATCATCCGCGGCTGGTCGACCGCGCCTACACCACTCTTATTGGGGGCCATGTCCGACAGCACAAGGTCTACCGGCTGATCCCCGAGCATGGCCTCAAACTGCGATAGAACGGCTTCTTCCCTGAAGTCACCATGAAGGAACTCAACGCCGGCCAACGGCGGCATGTCCAGGATGTCCAGGGCCAGCACGCGGCCGGTGTCGCCGATTTGTCTCCGAACCTGCTGAGACCAGCCGCCCGGGGCCGCGCCAAGATCGACCACCACCATGTGCGGCTTCAGCAACCGGTCACGTTCCAGCAGCTCTTCGAGCTTGTAGGCGGCGCGCGAGCGCATGCCTTCGGCCTGGGCCTTCTTCACGAAGGGGTCGGAGAAGTGTTCCTTGAGCCAGCGCTGGCTGCTTTTGCTGCGGGTAGCCATTGAAAATAGGGGCTGATGGGGTCCTCATGATACCCTGATCGCCCCATTCAACCGTGTTTTCCTGCATGTCCATCGCCCTGACCGCCTCCCAGACCCGTTTCCTGCGCGGCCAAGCCCACGACCTGAAGGCCCTGCTGCAGACCGGCGGCAAGGGTGTGACCCCGGCCTTCATCGCTGAGCTGAACGAAGTGCTGGAGCGCCACGAGCTGGTCAAGGTGAAGGTCGCTGCCGAAGACCGCGACGCCCGTGACGTGATGATCGGCGAGATCGTCGAAGCCACCGAAAGCGCGCTGGTGCAGCGCATCGGCCACGTCGCCGTGCTGTACCGCCCCAGCAAGGAACAGCGCCAGATCGTGCTGCCGCGCGGCTGATCGCCCTACTGCCATGCAGCTGAACCACGAACCGCCGGATTACGCCTACAGCCTGCGCGCCGCCGATGGCCGCTCGGCCAAGGTGAATGACCAGGTGCTGGTCAGCAGTTTCTTTCTGACCCCGGACCAGCTGGTCACGCAATGGCCGGTGGTGAGCGCCACCGCGCTGCAGGTGGCTGACCTGGAGCCTATCCTGGCGCTGAACCCGGCGCTGATCGTACTTGGCACCGGCGACCGCCAGGTGTTCCCGCCGGCGGTGGTGATGGCCGCCTGCCTGTCACGCGGCATCGGCCTGGAAGTGATGAACAATCCGGCCGCCGCGCGCACCTTCAACATCCTGGCCGGCGAAGGCCGCAAGGTCGCCGCCGCTTTCATTCTGGAAGGCTGAGGCGCGGCGCTGCCGGGCATGGTCCGGCGCCCCCCCCCCCCCTTGGATCTCACGCAGCCTGTAGCGCCCGAGCCCATGCTCGGGCGGCGCCGCTTCGCGGCGGAAAGACGCCGGGCATTGCCCGGCGCTACCAACGTCAACGCGCCGGCAGGTACTGCTGCGGGTCGACCGGCTTGCCGTTGTAGCGAATCTCGAAGTGCACCATGTCGCGGTTCGCACCGGTACGGCCCATTTCGGCGATCTGCTCGCCGGCCTTCACGCTCTGCCCTTCATTCACCAGGCGTTTGCGGTTGTGGCCATAGGCCGACAGCCACTGGTCGCTGTGCTTGATGATGATCAGCTCGCCGTAGCCGACCAGACCGGCACCGGAATACACCACCACGCCATTGGCGGTGGCCTTGACCGCCTGGCCGCTGGTGCCGGCGATGTCCACGCCCTGCTTGGTCGCGTCACCAGCCACGTAGCGGCCAACGATCGCGCCGTCAGCCGGCCAGCGCCAGGCGATGTTGCTCTTCACCGGACCGACCGGCGCCGGGGCCGGCGTGGTGCTGCCGCCACTGCTGCCACCCGAGCGCGGCGGGGTGACCACCGTGGTGGGCGCGCGGCCGCCGCTGGCACCGGCCGGATACAGCCGGATCACCTGCCCCGGATGGATGGTCGAGGGGTTGTCCAGGTTGTTCCAGGCAATCAGGTCGGCCGGGGTGATGTCATGGATGCGGGCCAGCGCATAGATGGTGTCGCCCTTGCGCACCACCACGGTCTGCCCGGGCTTGGGCACCGAGGTCTTCGGCGTGGTCACACCACCACCAGTGCTGCCACCACCAGGACGAACCACGGTGGCGGTGCCGCAGGCGGCCAGGGTGGAAACCAGCAACGCCAGCGCGCCGATGCGCACTCCCTTGCTCAGACGATCAGGACTCATGCGAACTTCGACCTCCATACAAGCCAGGCGATCAGCACCACCACCAACGCGGTGGCGATCCAGCCCAGCGGTTCAATCCAGCGACGCAGTGCCGCTTCAGCACGCGCACCACCGATACGGATGACCGCAGCCAGCACGAACACGCGCTTGCCACGACCGATCAGCATGCTCAACAGGTACTGCGGCATCGGCACGCCGACGATACCCGATGCCCACGTGAAGACCTTCATCGGGATGGGCATGAATCCGCCCAGCACCAGGAAGGTGAACACCGCCCACGGCGACTCGGCCATCTTCGCCTGCACGGTGGTGATGCCCTGCTCGATGGCCGGCAGCATGCCCAGCGCTTCGAACAACGGCTTGATCGCCTCGAAGGCGTAATGACCCAGTGCATAGCCAATCAGCGCGCCGACCATCGAGCCGGCCAGGCTCAGGGTGGCGAACCACCAGCCGCGCTTGGGCTGGGCCACGCACATCGGCGCCAGCATCACCTCCGGCATCACCGGGAAGATGATCGCCTCGAAGAAGCTCAACACCGTCAGGTAGGTTGGGGCGCGTTCGTGCGCCGCCCACTTCATCGCCCGCTCGTACAGCGGCCCGAAAATCTTCATGCAACCCTGCTCCGTGGATTAGTCGAGCATGCCAGACAGCAGCGGCACGAACGTGACCGGCGCCAGCACGTGTTGTTCGATGCTGCCGTCGGCCTTGCGGTCCAGCTGTACCAGCGACTGCGCCCCAGGGCCACCGACCGGCGCCACCAGGCGGCCGCCTTCGGCCAGCTGCTCGATCAGGGCGTCGACCAGTGCCGGCGCCGCCGCAGTGACCACGATGGCATCGAACGGACCGTGCTCGGCCCAGCCGACGCGGCCGTCGTCATGCTTGGTGCGGATGTTCATGCCCAGCGCACGGAAGCGCTTGCGGGCCTGGCGCAGCAGATCGCCGATGCGCTCCACGGTGTAGACCTCCAGGCCCAGCGCACCGAGGATGGCGGCCTGGTAACCGGAACCGGTGCCGACTTCCAGCACCCGCTTCGGCGCGACCTGGAGCACCGCCTCGGTCATCCGCGCGACCACCCAGGGCTGCGAGATGGTCTGGCCGTGGCCGATCGGCAGCGCGGTGTCTTCATACGCACGCGAGGCCAGTGCCTCGTCGATGAACAGATGGCGCGGCACCACCCGGATCGCGTTCAAGGTCGGCTCGTCGACGATGCCGGCTTCGCGCAGGCGGTCGACCAGGCGGTCACGCACGCGCTGCGAAGTCATGCCGATACCGACGGCTTCCGGTTGCAGGCGCAGGCGTGGGCTCATGCCGGCTGGTCCAGCGCGGCACTGAGGCCGCCGACCCAGCTGGCCACCTTCTCCAGTGCCTGGTAACGGGTCAGGTCGACCTGGATCGGGGTGATCGAGATGTGGCCGGTACGCACCGCATGGAAATCGGTGCCGGGACCGGAGTCCTGCTCACGACCGGCCGGACCGATCCAGTACACCTCGTTGCCGCGCGGGTCCTTCTGCGCGATGCAGCCTTCGGCGCGATGGCGGTTGCCCAGGCGGGTGACCTCGAAGCCCTTGACCTCGCTCCACGGCAGGTCAGGCACATTGACGTTGAGGATGGTGTCGGCCGGCAGCGGATCGGCCTTGAGCCGGGCGACGATCTCCACCGCAGCGCGCGCGGCGGTCTCGAAGTGCTTCGGATCGTGGTTGCGGCTGACCAGCGAGACCGCCACGGCCGGCAGGCCGAGGAAGCGACCTTCCATCGCCGCCGAGACGGTGCCGGAATAGATCACGTCATCGCCGAGGTTGGCGGCGTTGTTGATGCCGGACACGACAATGTCGGGTTCGAACTCGAGCAGCCCGGTCAGCGCAAGGTGCACGCAGTCGGTCGGGGTGCCAGCCACCGAGACGGTGTAATGGTCGATGCGCTTGAGGCGGATCGGCAGGTCCAGGGTCAGCGAGTTGCTGGCGCCGGAGCGATCGCGGTCGGGCGCGACCACCGTGACTTCGTGTCCGGCCTCGCGCAGCACCGAAGCAAGCATCCGGATGCCTGCGGCGTCGACGCCATCGTCGTTACTGACCAGGATTCGCATCTTCGATTTAACCGCTTGATTTTCCAAGAATTCGATTCCATCACCGTGCAGTGTGGGCGGGACCGTCGTACTCCCCTGCGGAAGCCGTCGACCCTGCAAGGGCATCGTCTATTGTGCCGCATGCGAGCCGCCGGTCCTACCCTGCCGGCGGTCACGGCCGACATCGAACCGTCATAGGCAGACCTGCGCCGGCGGTTTACCCTGTGCGCATGTCGCACCCTGAAGACGAAGATCCGGCCGCATTGTTCCGTGCGGCCATCGGCGAAGTGACGCCGCTGCGCAAGGATGCCGAGCCGGCACCGGCTGCGCCCCGGCCGAAGCCGCGCGCGCGCATGGCCGAACGTGACGAGGCCGAAGCAGCCGGCGAGTTCGCCCGGCTGCTGCGCGACAGCACGCCGCTGGAAGCCGGCGATGTGGCCAGCTATCGCCGCGACAACCTGCCACCACGCCTGTTCCAGCGCCTCAAGCGCGGCCAGTACTCGGTGCAGGACGAGCTGGACCTGCACGGCGCCACTGCGTCGCAGGCGGAGACGCTGCTGCGCCAGTTCCTGTTGGAGGCGCATGCACACGACTATGGCTGCGTGCGCATCATCCACGGCAAGGGCCTGCAGTCCGATGGCGGCGCGCCGGTACTGAAAAACCTGGTCGATCGCCTGCTGCGGCTGCGCAACGACGTGCTGGCGTTTCATTCGGCGCCGACCGGACAAGGGGGTACCGGCGCGGTACTGGTGCTGCTTGCACGGCGTTGAGGTAAACCATCCACGCATGGCGTGGATCTACTGTGGCGAGCGGAGGAAAGTAGATCCACGCCATGCGTGGATGCTCTTTGCCTCCGCCCCCTTTTCTGCTCAGGCCTGCGAGGCGTCCTCGACCGGGCCGAGCTCGTGCAGCACGGCGGTGGCGTAGCAGCCTGGGGGCAGTGCGAACGACAGTTCCAGCACGTCATCGGCCAGCCACTGGTGCTGCAGCAGCGCCGGGCGCAGGCGCAGCGCGCGGCGTTCCTGCTTCAGGCGCGCGTCTTCCAGGCCGGCCCGCAGCGCTTTCGATTCCTCGTCATCCAGCGCGGCCAGCTCCAGCTCGCGTGCCGCATCGGTGCTGCGCAGCTCGCCTTCACCCCACAGCGGCGCGCTGGGATGAATGTCGAAACGCGCCAGGCGCTCGGCCAACACGTCGGTGTACGGCTCGGGTCCGAACACGCTGCGGCTGCCATCGAGCATCCACACCTCACCCTCCAGCGGCTGATCCCAGTTGCCCTGCTCCACGCGCGCGGCCAGCACGCGGTTGAACAGCGCCGAACGAGCGGCTGACAGCAGCAGCGAACGCTGATCCTTGCGCATGCGGCGGCCACCGAACATCGCCAGTGCCGCCGGCACATTGCCGCCGTCGCGGCCAAAGCGCTGCTCGCCAAACCAGTTCGGCAGGCCGCGCTCGGCAATCTGCTGCAGGCGTTCGCTGATCGCTGCGGCATCGCCCTGCACTTCACGCAGCACCAGCTTGAAGCGATTGCCGGCCAGTGCACCGCGCTGCAGCTTGCGGTTGTGCCAGGTGGCTTCGAGCACTTCGATCTCGTCACTGGCCAGCTCGCCCAGGTCCGGCGCAATGCGCTTGGGCAGGTGCACGCTGAAACGCTGGGTGGTGACCGCGTGCCGATCCTTCATGCCGGCGTAGCTCACCGCCATTTCCGGCAGGCCCGCCCACTTGGCCAGCACCTTGGCCACATGCACGGTGTTGGCGCCGCGCTTGCGGATGTGCAGCAGCAGGTGCTCGCCTTCACCGGTGGCCTCGAAGGCCGGCAGTTCGTCAACCTGGAAATCGTCCGGCGTGGTGCGGATGCGCGCCGTCAACAGCGGCGCACCGAACGCCAACGGCAGCGGAATCATGCCGCCACCAGCAACACGACCGCCTGTGCGGCAATGCCTTCACCACGGCCGGTGAAGCCCAGCTTTTCCGAGGTGGTGGCCTTGACGCTGACCGCATCCAGCGGCAGCTGCAGCAGGCCGCCGATGCGCTCACGCATCGCCAGCGCATGCGGGCCAACCTTCGGCCGCTCGCAGATCACGGTGATGTCGGTGTTGCCGACACGCCAGCCGCGCTCGCGCAGCAGGCTGTCGCAGTGGCGCACGAAATCACTGCTGTCGGCGCCCTTCCAGCGGTCGTCACTGGGCGGGAAATGCTGGCCGATGTCACCCAGCGCCAACGCGCCGAGCATGGCATCACACAGGGCGTGCAGGATCACGTCGCCATCGCTGTGCGCGAGCACGCCACAGCTGTGCGGCACGTTCACCCCGCCGAGCATGATGTGATCGCCTTCACCGAAGGCATGGACGTCGTAGCCCTGGCCTATGCGGACGGGCGGGAACGGTGCGGTGCTCATGGATGCAACCCTTGCAGCAGGGCCGCGCGGACGGTCAGCCGGCGCGGCGGGAAAGTACGAATTCGAACCGGTCCAGATCGGCCGGGGTGGTAACCTTGAAGTTGTCCTCGCTGCCTTCCACCAGCAGCGGACGCTGGCCCTGACGCTCCATGGCCATGGCCTCGTCGGTGACTTCAACACCGGCGGCAGCGGCGTCGGACAGCGCGCGGCTGAGCTGGTGGCGGCGGAACAGCTGCGGGGTCAGTGCGCGCCACAGGCGCTCGCGTGGCTCGGTGCCATCGATGCCACCGTCGTCGCCTGCACGCTTGAGCGTGTCACGCACCGGTGCGGCCAGGATCGCCCCGACCGGATCGGCACGGCCGACTTCAAGCAGGCGGCCGAGATCGGCCAGCGACAGGTTCGGTCGCGCGGCATCGTGGACCAGCACGAATTCGTCGGCGCGCACCGAGTCCGGCAGCGCCTGCAGCCCGGCCAGCACCGAGGCGGCACGGGTGGCACCCCCGATGCAGGTCAGCACCGGCTTGCCGGCCCACTCACTCCAGCCCGGCCAGTCGGCATCGTCCTGGCCGATCACCACCATCGCTCCGGCCACGGCCGGGTGCGCCAGCAGCGCGTCCAACGTGTGGGCGAGCAGGATCTGCCCACCCGCCTGCAGGTACTGCTTGGGCAGCGGCGCACCAAAGCGGGCACCACGGCCGGCGGCCGGAACCACCACCCAGATCGCCGCGCTCATGGCACGTCCGCCGGATGATCGCCCGCCTGCGCACTGACACCTGCCGCGGGCTGCACCGGATGAACCGGTGCATCCTCGACCACGCGGTAGAACTTCTCGCCAGGCTTGATCATGCCCAGCTCGCTGCGTGCGCGTTCCTCGATGGCGGACTGGCCTTCCTTGAGGTCCTTCACTTCGGCAGCGAGCGCGTCGTTGCGCTGCTGCAGACCCTCATTGTCCCGCTCCTGGTTGGCGACCTGGGCTTCGAGCATCATCACTTCACCCGAATTGCCCGGACCGAACCAGAAGCGGTACTGCAGCCAGCCCAGCAGCAGGGCCAGCACCAGCAGCATCCAGCGCCAGTCGCGCATCGGCTCAGCGCTTCAGCGAAACGAACGCGTCACGACCGGCGTAACGCGCGCCGGCGCCGAGGGCTTCCTCGATGCGCAGCAGCTGGTTGTACTTGGCCACGCGATCGCTGCGGCACAGCGAACCGGTCTTGATCTGGGTGGCGGTGGTGGCCACCGAGATATCGGCAATGGTGGTGTCTTCGGTTTCGCCCGAACGGTGCGAGACCACCGCGGCGTAACCGGCACGGTCGGCCATGGCGATCGCTTCCAGGGTTTCGCTCAGGGTGCCGATCTGGTTGACCTTGATCAGGATCGCGTTGGCGGTGCCCGAGTCGATGCCTTCCTGGAAGATCTTCGGGTTGGTCACGAACAGGTCGTCACCGACCAGCTGCACCTTCTTGCCGATGCGGTCGGTCAGCAGCTTCCAGCCGGCCCAGTCGTTCTCTGCCAGGCCGTCTTCAATCGTGATGATCGGGTACTGCGCGGCCCAGTCGGCGAGGAAGTCGACGAACTGCTCGGAGGTCAGGCGCTTGTTCTCGCCGACCAGGTTGTACTTGCCATTCTCGAAGAATTCGCTGGAGGCCACGTCCAGGCCCAGCAGCACGTCTTCACCGGCGGTGTAGCCGGCCTTGCCGATCGCTTCGAGGATGGTGTCCAGCGCTTCGACGTTGCTGCGGAAGTCCGGTGCGAAGCCGCCTTCGTCGCCGACCGCCGTGCTCAGGCCGTGGCCCTTCAGCACCGACTTCAGCGAATGGAAGATTTCGGTACCGGCACGCAGCGCTTCGGAGAACGAAGTGAAGCCGACCGGCAGCACCATGAACTCCTGGAAGTCGACGTTGTTGTCGGCGTGCGCGCCGCCATTGATGATGTTCATCATCGGCACCGGCAGCGACGGGGTCACGCCGGTCTTGGCGGCAAGGTACTGCCACAGCGCCTGCTTGTTCGATGCGGCGGCGGCGTGCGCGGCGGCCATCGAAACACCCAGCAGCGCGTTGGCGCCCAGGCGGCCCTTGTTCTCGGTGCCATCGAGGTCGATCAGGCGACGGTCGAGGCCGGCCTGGTCGGTGGCTTCAAAACCCTTCAGCGCATTGGCGATGGTGGTGTTGACGTTGTCGACGGCCTTGCGCACGCCCTTGCCCAGGTAACGGGTCTTGTCGCCATCACGCAGCTCGACCGCTTCCTTGGTGCCGGTCGAGGCGCCGGAGGGAACCGCGGCACGACCGAACGAACCGTCCTCCAGGATGACTTCGGCTTCCAGCGTGGGGTTGCCACGGCTGTCGAGGATTTCACGGGCGTGGATGCTGCGGATCGTACTCATGGTCGGGCCGGTTACCTGTCTGGAGAGGGGGCGACAAAACGAATGCCGCGTGATTATCCCCGGCTGCCCGCCAGTTGCCAAATGGCCTGGGCGGCATCAGCCCCAGTTGGACCCGATCACGATCAGGACCAGCGACACCAACATCACCAGCAACGCACCAGCAATCGCCGCCAGGATGGGGCCACGCCGCCGTCGCCAGGCCAGCACCATCGCCACCGGGCTGCCCAGGAAGGACAGCACCATCGTGACCAGCGCGCCCAGCAACCACCACTGCGTAGCCTGCACACCGTTGTTTCCGTCCCCCGGCGGCCGGAAACCGGCAGTGAAGGCCAGCACGCCCACCACCAGGGCCATCCAGGTCAACACAGACAGCCCCAGCGCGATCAGGCCCCAGGGCCAGCCGCGCGCTGACGTGCTCGTATTCATCAAAGCAATCCGTAGAACAGGGCACCCAGCCACAGCGAGAGCAGGATGATCGCCAGGCCAGCGGCCACCTTGCCGCGGTTCAGCCGCCACGCAAGTACAGCGGCAGCGACGCAGCCCACGGCACCGAGCAGCTCCACGACCAGCAGCGCAATGAAGTACGCCCGCAGATCGAGTGCGCTGCTGCCATCACCGGGGGGCCGCACGGACGCGGCGCCGATCAGCACCAGGCCGAACATGCCCACCGTGAACAGCACGGCCAAGCCCAGCGCGATCAGGCCCCACGGCCACTGTTTCCAGTGCCGGCGGTGACGCTGGGTTTCCAGCGCCAGCCACGGGTCATGACTCACGCGAAGCGCGAGAAGCCGTGCTTCTTGGTCACCGCATCGAGTTCCATCAGAGTCTCGAGCAGTGCTTCCATCTGGTCCAGCGGCCATGCATTGGGGCCATCGGACAGGGCCTTGGACGGATCCGGATGGGTCTCGGCGAACAGGCCGGAGATGCCCACCGCCACGGCGGCACGGGCCAGCACCGGCACGTGCTCACGCTGGCCACCGGAACTGGTGCCCTGCCCGCCCGGCAGCTGCACCGAATGGGTGGCGTCGAATACCACCGGGCAACCGGTATCGCGCATCACCGCCAGCGAACGCATGTCGCTGACCAGGTTGTTGTAGCCGAAGCTGGCACCGCGCTCGCAGACCATGATCTGCTCGTTGCCGGTGGCCTTGGCCTTCTCCACGACCGGCTTCATGTCCCACGGCGCCAGGAACTGGCCCTTCTTGATGTTGACCGGCTTGCCGGCCGAGCACACCTTGCGGATGAAGTCGGTCTGGCGGACCAGGAACGCCGGGGTCTGCAGCACGTCCACCACCGAGGCCACCTCGTCCATCGGGGTGTACTCATGGACGTCGGTCAGCACCGGCACGCCGATCTGCTTCTTGACCTCGGCCAGGACCTTCAGACCCTCTTCCATGCCCGGGCCACGGAACGCGGTGCCCGAGGTGCGGTTGGCCTTGTCGAAGCTGGACTTGAAGATGAAGTTGACGCCGAGCTTGTCGGTGACTTCCTTCAGCTTGCCGGCGGTATCGAGCTGCAACTGCATCGACTCGATCACGCAGGGGCCGGCGATCAGGAACAGGGGCTGATCCAGCCCAACCTCGAATCCACACAGTTTCATGGCGTTTCCTTGTTGTCCGCGGCACCGGCCGGGCCGGTGCGCTGGGGGTTGAAGCGTGCAAGATGGGGGCCGATGGCCCCCATCACAAGTCAGGCGCGGGCTTCCTGCAGCAGCTTGCCGCCGGCCTTGCGCTCGCGCGCGGCACGAATGAAACCGATGAACAGCGGGTGGCCGTCACGCGGCGTGGACAGGAACTCCGGGTGCGCCTGGCAGGCCAGGAACCACGGGTGCGCATCGCGCGGCAGCTCGACCACTTCCACCAGGGTGTCGTCCATCGACTTGCCGGCGATCACCAGGCCCGCATCTTCCAGCTGGGTGCGGTAGCGGTTGTTGAACTCGTAGCGGTGGCGGTGACGCTCGGCGACCACGTCCTTGCCGTACAGCTCACGGGCCAGCGTGCCCGGCTTCAGGCGCTGCTCCTGCAGGCCCAGGCGCATGGTGCCACCCAGGTCGCTCTTGTCATCACGCTTTTCGACGTCGCCGGTTGCCGTGCGCCATTCGGTGATCAGGCCGATCACCGGGTTCGGCGACTGGCGGTCGTTCTCGGTGCTGTTGGCGCCTTCCAGGCCGACCACGTTGCGGGCGTAATCGACGACAGCCGCCTGCATGCCGTAGCAGATGCCGAAGTACGGCACGTGCTGCTCGCGGGCGAACTTCGAGGTCAGCACCTTGCCTTCGAAACCACGGTCACCGAAGCCACCCGGCACCAGGATGCCGTCGACATCGGCCAGCGCGGCCATGTCGGTGCCTTCCAGGTCCTGTGCTTCCAGCCACTTCAGGTTGACCTTGGTGCGCTGGCGCAGGCCGCCATGCTTGAGCGCTTCACCGACCGACTTGTAGGCATCCTGGTGATCGACGTACTTGCCGACCACGGCGATGGTCACTTCGTCCAGCGGATGCAGGGTCGCGTCGACCGCGTCCTCCCACATCGACAGATCGACCGGGCCGACCTTGTCGGCCAGCTTCAGCTGGTTGACCACGATCTCGTCCAGACCCTGTGCGTGCAGGCCCGACGGAATGCGGTACAGCACGTCCACGTCCGGCACACTGATCACGGCGCGCTCGGAGACATTGGTGAACTGGGCGATCTTGCGGCGCTCCGAATCCGGCACGGCCTGTTCCGAACGGCACAGCAGCACGTCCGGCTGGATGCCGATCGAGCGCAGTTCCTTCACCGAGTGCTGGGTCGGTTTGGTCTTCAGCTCACCGGCGGCGCCGATGTACGGCACCAGGGTGAGGTGCATGAACAGCGCCTTCTCCGGGCCACGCTCGGTGCGCACCTGGCGGATCGCTTCCAGGAACGGCAGCGACTCGATGTCGCCGACGGTACCGCCGATCTCGACCAGCGCCACGTCGTAGCCTTCGGTGGCTTCGTCGATGCAGCGGCGGATCTCGTCGGTGATGTGCGGAATGACCTGCACGGTCGCGCCCAGGTAGTCGCCGCGGCGCTCCTTGCGGATCACGTTCTCGTAGATGCGCCCGGTGGTGACCGAGTTCTTGCGGCTCAGGCGTGTGCGCACGAAGCGCTCGTAGTGGCCCAGGTCGAGATCGGTCTCGGCGCCGTCGTCGGTGACGTAGACCTCACCGTGCTGGAACGGGCTCATGGTGCCCGGGTCGACGTTGATGTACGGGTCGAGCTTCATCATCGTGACCTTCAGGCCACGGGCTTCGAGAATGGCGGCCAGCGACGCGGCGGCAATGCCTTTGCCGAGCGAGGACACCACGCCGCCGGTTACGAAAATCAAGGGAGTCATGGCTGCAAGCATCCTGTCTGGAAATGGAAAACGGCAGCACCACGCGCACCCGGAGGGCGGGCATGGTGCTCGGAGGGGGTTTTCCGGTTCGCTGGGACAGCGAGGGAGGTGCGGGTCCGTGCGGCGGCAGGCGCCGGACGGGGACCATCGTGCGAGGTCGGGGTGGCCGTGCCGGTCAAATCGACCGTCACCTGCGACCCGCCATGCTGGAAGCCACGCTTGGCCGCTCCAGCCCATTCGCAAATGGTGGACACGCACTTACTCCCGGAAAGCCATAGTTTACAGATTGATGGCCGCCAACCCAAGAGGCAGATGGCACGCCACTAAAAAGAAACGCCCCGCAAAGCGGGGCGTTCCGGAGCGCAACCCTTGTCGCAAGGGCGTTTGGCAGGTTGCGGGATCAGCGCTTCTTGCGCGCCTCTTCCTCTTCTTCCTTCTGCGGGGCCGGCTGGCCCTGCGCCTTCATTTCGGCATTGGCCTGGGCGCGACGCTTGGCCTTGGCATCGGCCTCGGCCTGCGCCTTGTCGGCCTGGTCACCCTGCTGCGGGGCCGGCTGGCCGGCGTTCTGCGCCATCACCAGCGGCACTGCAACGGCGGCAGCGGCCAGGATCGCAATGGTCAGCAACTTCTTCATGAGGTCCTCCTCGCGGTATGGCTTGGATGTTTCGACCCAACGGGGGTCGCCGGCGTTCAGATTCCAGCGGCTGCCATTTTACCCCCTCTGCGTCGCCGAGACTGAACCGCAGGCGTGCAAAATCCCGTGCCAGACCCCACACTTGCCCGTCGCTCCAAGCTTTCGAAGACAGATGAACGCCCGTTATAACGCCGCCGATATTGAAGTCCTGTCCGGCCTTGACCCGGTCAAGCGCCGTCCCGGCATGTATACCGACACCGCGCGCCCGAACCACCTGGCGCAGGAAGTGATCGACAACTCGGTGGACGAGGCCCTCGCCGGCCATGCCCGCTCGATCGAGATCACCCTGTACAAGGACGGCAGCGTGGAGGTCAGCGATGACGGCCGCGGCATGCCGGTGGACATCCACCCGGAAGAGAAGATCCCGGGTGTCGAGCTGATCCTCACCCGCCTGCATGCGGGCGGCAAGTTCAGCAACAACAACTACACCTTCTCCGGCGGCCTGCACGGTGTCGGCGTCAGCGTGGTCAATGCACTGTCGACCCTGGTCGAGGTGCACATCAAGCGCGAAGGTGCCGAGCACCGCATCACCTTCCGCAACGGCGACCGCGCCACCCCGCTGGAAGTGGTCGGCAGCGTCGGCAAGAAGAACACCGGTACCCGCGTGCGCTTCTGGCCGGACCCGAAGTACTTCGACACGCCCAAGTTCGCGGTGCGCGCGCTCAAGCACCTGCTGCGCGCCAAGGCCGTGCTGTGCCCGGGCCTGACCGTGAAGCTGACCGACGAGGCCACCGGTGAAGTCGATACCTGGTACTACGAAGACGGTCTGCGCGATTACCTGAAGCTGGAGCTGGGCGATCGCGAGATGCTGCCGGCCGAGCTGTTCGTCGGCAACCTGAAGAAAGACACCGAGATCGTGGACTGGGCCGTGGCCTGGCTGCCGGAAGGCGAGCTGGTGCAGGAAAGCTACGTCAACCTGATTCCGACCGCCCAGCACGGCACCCACGTCAACGGCCTGCGTACGGGCCTGACCGAGGCGCTGCGCGAGTTCTGCGACTTCCGCAACCTGCTGCCGCGTGGCGTCAAGCTGGCCCCGGAAGACGTGTGGGACCGGGTGTCGTTCGTGCTGTCGCTGAAGATGACCGACCCGCAGTTCAGCGGCCAGACCAAGGAGCGCCTGTCCTCGCGCCAGGCCGCCGGCTTCGTTGAAGGCGCCGCCCACGATGCCTTCAGCCTGCTGCTGAACCAGAACGTGGACCTGGGCGAGAAGATCGCGCAGATCGCCATCGAACGCGCCAGCGCGCGCCTGAAGACCGAAAAGCTGGTCGTCCGCAAGAAGGTCACCCAGGGCCCGGCCCTGCCTGGCAAGCTGGCCGACTGCATCAGCCAGGACCTGTCGCGCACCGAGCTGTTCCTGGTGGAAGGTGACTCGGCAGGTGGCAGCGCCAAGCAGGCACGCGACAAGGATTTCCAGGCGATCATGCCGTTGCGCGGCAAGATCCTGAACACCTGGGAAGTCTCGTCCAACAGCGTGCTGGCCTCGGAGGAAGTGCACAACCTGGCCATCGCCATCGGTTGCGATCCCGGCAAGGACGACATCAGCGGCCTGCGCTACGGCAAGGTCATCATCCTGGCCGACGCGGACTCGGACGGCCTGCACATCGCCACCCTGCTCACCGCCCTGTTCCTCAAGCACTTCCCGGCGCTGGTCGATGCCGGCCACGTGTTCGTGGCGATGCCACCGCTGTTCCGCATCGACGTGGGCAAGCAGGTGTTCTACGCCCTGGACGAGGAAGAAAAGCGCTCGATGCTGGACAAGATCGAACGCGAGAAGATCAAGGGCGCGATCAACGTCACCCGCTTCAAGGGCCTGGGCGAGATGAATCCGCCACAGCTGCGCGAGTCGACCATCCACCCGGATACGCGCCGCCTGGTGCAGCTGACCGTGGACGATCGCGAGCAGACGAGCTCGCTGATGGACATGCTGCTGGCCAAGAAGCGTGCGTCCGACCGCAAGGGCTGGCTGGAGTCGAAGGGCGATCTGGCTTCGCTGGAAGTCTGATCCCGGCGCGGGGTCGGATCCGTTTCCCGACAGGAAACGGCTCTGACCCGGTTGCCCGGTAGTGGCGGGGGGGGGGGGGGGGGGCGGCGCGCATGAAAAACGAAAGAGAGGGGGGGGCCGCCGGCCGGCCGCTGGCCGGCAGATCTGCATGAATCAACTGGATATCGAGGTTGCCGGCCAGCGGCCGGCACTACCGGTCCATGCGGCCCAGGGCATTACACCCCCATCGGCAAACCCGGCGGCGCCATAATGCGCGTCCATCCGCGTGGACCACCGTATTGGCCAGCCACTCGCTGCTGTTCCCGGGCCTGCCGCTGCACAGCGCACGCCTGGTCCTGAGCCCGATCCGCCGTGACGATGCGGCCGCCCTGTTCGCGATCCAGTCCGATCCGGACGTGATGCGGTTCTGGAACCACCCGGCGTGGACGCGACCGGCCGAGGCGCGCGCGCAGATCGACGATGACCTGGCCGCGCAGGCCACCGGCACCCAGCTCAAGCTGGCCGTGCGCGAAACGCTGGACGGCCCGTTGCTGGGCATCTGCGTGGTGTTTGCCCTGGACCGCGATGCCGCACGTGCCGAAATCGGCTACCTGCTGGCCCCCGACAGGCAGGGCCAGGGCTACATGCACGAAGCGCTGCAGCACTTGCTGGACTACCTGTTCCAGACCCTGCGCCTGCATCGCGTGGAAGCCGAAGTCGACCCGCGCAACCGGCCCTCGGCACACGTGCTTGAACGGCTGGGCTTCCACCTGGAGGGCGTGCTGCGGCAGCGCTGGCGCATCCAGGGCGAACTGTCCGATTCGGCGGTATACGGCCTGCTGGCCGACGACGACGTGCGCACACCCCTGCCCGCTTGACCCAATCTGGCCAGTGGCAGCCTCCACGCGCGGGCATGCCTTTGGACACATTCGGCATGCCCGCCACCGGCCTAGCATCGGAACCCCCTTCCGCTGCCGATACGGTGCCATGAAGTCCCTGCTGCACACTGCCGCGCTCTGCGTCGGCCTGCTCATCGCCCCTGCCAGCGTGCTGGCCGCGCCCGACGCCGACACCAAGGCCGATCCAAAAGACGACAAGACCGAAGCACCTGCGCTGCCCGCCGATGCATCGGCCCGCCAGAGCACGCGCCTGGCCGGCCGCACCCTGGACTACACCGCCACCGTCGGCACCCTGCCGGTGCGCGATGCGAAGGGCAAGGTGATCGCCGACGTGGTGTTCACCGCCTATACGATGCCGGGCAAGGACCGGCCGGTGACCTTCGCGCTCAACGGCGGCCCGGGTGCATCGTCGGTCTACCTCAACATGGGTGCGATCGGGCCCAAGGTGGTCACCTTTGGTTCGGAGGGTGACAGCGCATCGGCACCCGCCACCCTGCACGACAACCCCGGCACCTGGCTGGACTTCACCGATCTGGTGTTCATCGATCCGGTCGGTACTGGCTTCAGCCGCGCGCGGATCGGCGACGATGAAGCCAAGAAGGCGTTGTACAACCCCAGTGCCGACGTCGAATATCTCTCGCGCTCGATCTACGACTGGCTGCTGCGCAACCAGCGCATGGCCTCGCGCAAGTACCTGACCGGCGAGAGCTATGGTGGCTACCGTGGCCCACGCATCACCCACTTCCTGCAGACCCGGCTGGGCGTCGCGATGAACGGCCTTGTGCTGGTCTCGCCCTACCTGAGCCCGACCCTGGAAGACAACGCCGACGTCTCGCCGATGGCGTGGATGCAGACGTTGCCGTCGATCGCCGCGGCGCACCTGGAGCGCCAGGGCAAGCTGACCGATGCGGCGATGCGCGAGGTGGTGGAGTACACCCGTGGCGACTACGCCACCGCGCTGATGAAGGGCCGCAGCGATCCGCAGGCGACCGAGGCGATGCTGCGCCGGGTCACCGAGCTGACCGGGCTGGACCCGCAGTTCGTGCGCCGCGCCGGTGGCCGCCTGGAGACGCAGGCCTATCTGCGTGAGGTGTTCCGCGACAAGGGCACGCTGGGCAGCCGCTACGACTCCAACGTGACCGCGTTCGATCCGTTCCCGAATGATCCGGAACAGCGCGCCAACGATCCGCTGCTGGACAGCATCATTGCGCCGACCACCACGGCGATGGTCGACTTCGTGACGCGTGTGGTCGGCTGGAAGGTGGATGCGCGCTACCAGGCGCTGAACTACGACGTGAACCGGTTGTGGGACCGCAATGGCGAGCTGCGCCAGGGCGCGGTGACCCAACTGCGCCAGGCGGTGGCGATCGATCCGCATCTGCAGGTGCTGATCGTGCATGGCTGGAACGATCTGTCATGCCCGTTCATGGGATCGATCCTGACGGTGGACCAGATGCCGGCGATGGGCAGCAACCCGGACCGGGTGCAGGTGCGGAGCTATCCGGGCGGGCACATGTTCTACAGCCGGGCGGACAGCCAGGCAGCGTTCCGCAAGGATGTGCAGGCGCTGTTCCAGCGTAACTGAGGGGTTTGGCCGGGCCTGCGGCCCGGCACCCGCAGAATCAACGGCCACTGCAACGGCAACTGCAGAAGCCGGGGTTCCGTGGGTTGGCGAGGTGGGATGGGCAGGCGGGGGACGGCAAAAACTGCTCCTGCGTGCCTCGTAGAGCGCCATCCATGGCGCTCTGCGCCCCCGCCTACCCATCCCCCCCCGCCTTCGACAGTTTCCGGGCGCTGTTGGTGGGTGCCGACCGTTGGTCGGCACGGGATCGGATCTCGGTTTCTGCTCTGGTAGGTGTCGACCTTGGTCGACACGATGGGTGCAGAAGAATTGTTTATCCAATGAAAAAAGCCCGCCGGAATACGGCGGGCTTTTTCGTTTGTCGGGGTCAGATCCTTTTCCCGCAGGGAAAGGGCTCTGACCCCAAGGCCGCTGGCATCAGGTCCAGCCGAACAGCTCGAACAGCTTCAGGATCAGGTACGCGCAGCCACCGGCGGCCGGAATGGTCAGGATCCAGGCCCAGACGATGCGTTCGATCACGCCGAACTTCAGCGAGCGCGGGTTCTTGGCGAAGCCGACGCCCATGATCGCGGTGGAGATGCTGTGCGTGGTCGAGACCGGCATGCCGAAGTGGGCGGCCAGGGTCAGGATGGTGGCCGAGCTGGTCTCCGCGGCGAAGCCGTGGATCGGGTGCAGCTTGACCATCTTGTGGCCCAGGGTCTTGATGATCTTCCAGCCACCCGAGGCGGTACCAGCGGCCATCACCACCGCACAGGTCAGCACGATCCACATGGCGATGCCGTCACCGGCATGCGCGTCCGGGTGCATGAAGGCCAGCCAGGACGGCAGGTCGTTCAATGCGCCGGTGGCTTCGGCACCGATCAGTGTCATCGCGATGATGCCCATGGTCTTCTGCGCGTCGTTGTGGCCGTGGGCGAAGCCCATGTAGGCCGCCGAGGCGATCTGGGCCTTGCCGAAGAAGGCGTTGACGATGCGCGGACGGGCCAGGCGGCCGATGGCACCACCGATCCTGGCCAGGCCGGCGATCAGCGCCCACAGCAGCACCATCACCACGATGCCGAGCAGGAAGCCGGCGATCGGCGAGGTGATCATCGGCACGAACACCTTCCACAGCAGGCCCTTGTTCTGCGCCCAGCTGCCCAGGCGCTCGGACCAGATCAGTGCGTCCCAGTTGTTGTGGGCCGCGGCCAGGCCAGCGCCGCAGAGGCCACCGATCAGCGCGTGCGAGGACGAGGACGGCAGCCCCTTCCACCAGGTGATCAGGTTCCAGATGATGCCGCCCAGCAGGGCGCACAGGATCACCTGCGGGGTGACGTCGACCACGTTGGTGTTGAGCAGGCCCGAGGCGATGGTCAGCGCCACCGCGGTACCGGTCAGTGCACCGAGGAGATTCATGAAGGCGGCCAGCATCACCGCCCAGCCGGGCGAGAGCACCTTGGTCGCCACCACGGTGGCAATGGAGTTGGCGGTGTCGTGGAAGCCGTTGATGAACTCGAAGACGAGTGCGGCCAGGATCACCACCAGGACAAGGGTCAACATGCGGCGGCGTCCGTCAGCTGTTCTTCAACACGATCTGGTACGCCACCACACCGGCCTCGCGGCAGCGGTCGATGGCCTTTTCCAGGATCTCGAAGAATTCCTTCAGCAGGAACATCTGCAGGTTGTCCAGGCGGCCCGAATAGATGTCGCGGTACAGCTCGAGCATCAGGCGGTCGGCCTCGTTCTCCAGCGAGCGCAGCTTCTCGTTGAGCGCGGTCATCCGGTCCAGGTTCATGTGGCGCAGGTCGGCCACCATCTCCACCACCACGCCGGCGGCCTGTTCCAGCATCGCCGCGCGCGGCGCGAAGTCGATGTGCTCCAGGTGGGTCGTGGCCAGCGAATAGCGATCGGCGAACTTCTCGATCTGCTTGGGAATCTTGTACAGCGCCGAGCCCAGCGCTTCGATGTCTTCGCGCTCGATCGGGGTCATGAAGCTGTCCACCAGCGCCTGGCTGATCTTGTCCGAGGCCGCGCGTTCGCGCAGGCGGGCCAGCTTGAAAGCGTCCAGCGCGGGCTGGCGGTCGGCCTCGCGCAGCATGGAATGCAGCGCCTTGGCGGCGTCGGAAGCCGCGACGGCAGCCTCATCGAGCAGGGTGTAGAACTGTTTGCCGGAACCGAAAATGGTCTGCAGAGAGAACATTGAGAAACCTGTCAGCCGTCGCGGGAAGGACGGCACCAGACGGAATTATGACGGCTAGATGACCATCTCGGGTATCCCTGCCCCCTTTCCGGGCCTTGGCCCGCCCAACCTGAACAGGCAGTTGCCACCCTGCCACGCCCCTTTGCTAAGATGCCAGCGCGCCTTCGGGCGCACCTTATGGACGACGACCCTTATCCCCCTGCGCCGCGCCGGACCCTGTTCCTGAGCGCCAGCCGCCATCGCAAGCACCCGCCCTCCCTGCCACCAACCGGGGACGACGCCCGTGTTTGAAATGATCCTGATTGTCTTCGCGCTTGTTCTGCTGAACGGCTTCTTCGCCATGTCCGAGATGTCGGTCATGACCTCGCGCAAGAGCCGCCTGAAGCAGATGGCCGCCACCTCCAAGCGTGCCGCCAAGGCGCTGGAGCTGTCGGAGAAGCCGGAGAGTTTCCTGTCCACCGTGCAGATCGGCATCACCGTGATCGGCGTGCTGACCGGCTACCTCGGCGGTGAAGCACTGGGTGAAGCCTTCGCCGGCTGGATCCAGGGCCTGATGCCGGGCTTTGCCTACGCCGGCAACATCGGTACCGCGCTGGCGGTCAGCCTGATCACCTTCATCACGCTGATCTTCGGCGAACTGGTGCCCAAGCGCCTGGCACTGACCCGCTCGGAGGCCATTGCCGGCCTGGTGGCGATGCCGATGAGCTGGCTGGCCAAGCTGGCCCTGCCCTTCGTCTGGCTGCTGTCCAAGACCACCCAGCTGGTGCTGCGCCTGTTCGGCCTGGGCAAGGATGAAGTCGCCTCGGTGACCGAAGAAGAGATCCGCATGCTGGTGGCCGAGAGCCACGAGGCCGGTGTGATCGACGCCCACGAGCGCGACATGATGAACCGCGTCATGCGCCTGGGCGACCGCACCGCCGACAGCCTGATGACCCCGCGCAACCGCATCGCCTGGCTGGATACCCAGGCTGGGCTGGAGCGCAACCTGGAAATCATGGCCGAGCACGAGTTCTCGCGCTACCCGGTGCTGCGCGACAACGACATGGACGTGGTCGGCGTGCTTGAACTGAAATCGCTGGCCACACGCATGGCGCGCGGCGACAACGCGCTGTTCCAGACCCTGCGCGAACCGCTGTACGTGTCTGAATCCACCCACGCGATGAAGCTCCTGGAGATCTTCCGCGAGGAACAGCAGTCGATGGCGCTGGTGGTGGACGAGTACGGCGAGATCCAGGGCCTGGTGACCATCAGCGACCTGATGGGCGCGGTGGTCGGCCGCCTGCAGGCGGTGGAGAACGCCGACGAAGATGCGTTGGTGGTGACCCGCGAAGACGGTTCGCTGCTGGTGGACGGCTCGCTGCCGATCGAGGACCTGCGCGAGCTGATCGGCAGCAACGATCTGCCCGATGCCGAGGATGGCGATTACTACACGCTGGCCGGCATGTGCATCCACTACTTCGGCCGCATCCCGCACGCGGGTGAGTACTTCGACTGGGCCGGCTGGCGCTTCGAGGTGGTCGACCTGGATGGTGCGCGGGTGGACAAGCTGCTGCTGCGCACGCTGTCCGACGAGCAGGCCGATGAGCTCACCGCCTGAGGCCGGCCAGGGTCCGGGCGTTGAGCGCCCGGCCTACCGTAACGAGGGCATCCGCACCCTGCTGGAGATGTTCGCCTCCGGCGACCCGGCCGAGCACATGCCGCTCGGCCAGATCCTGTGCAACCTGCAGCAGAGCGCGTTCGGCGTGTTCCTGTTCGTGGCGATCCTGCCATCGTTCATCCCGATCCCGGGCATGGGCGGCGCGGTCAGCGGCCCGCTGGTGATCCTGATCGGCCTGCAGATGCTGTTCTGCCTGCGGCGGCCGTGGCTGCCTGGCTTCATTGCCCGCCGTGGACCGAAACGCGGCACCATGCACCGCTTCCTAGACCGCATCGACCGCCCGCTTCGGCGCCTGGACAAGATGTTGAAACCGCGCCTGCCGCAGCTGCTGACACCGCTGCCGGCACACGCCTTCAGCGGCCTGCTGCTGGTGCTGCTGGGCATCCTGCTGTCGCTGCCGATTCCCTTCACCAACTTCCTGTTCGGCTTCCAGCTGCTGCTGTTCTCGCTGGCGCTGCTGGAACGCGATGGTGCGCTGATGCTGTTCAACTGGATCGCGGCGCTGGCGGCGATCACGTTCTTCGGTTTCAGTTCGGGGCAGCTGGTGGGCTACACGGTGGAGCTGTTCCAGCGTTGGTTCTGAGCACCGGAATTCATCGGGGTTGCCCCATCCACGCATGGCGTGGATCTACCGGGATGCAGTAGATCCACGCCATGCGTGGATGGAACGATCATCGAAGGTCGATGAATCCGTTGTCGGCCAACGGCGCGGGCTCGTCCTGCACCGCCGACAGCACGAAACTCAGCGCCGTCCCCAGCAGCGTGCCCGGGCCATCCCAGTATTCGGCCGAGTCGGCGCGCACCTGGATAAGGCGCAGGTTCGGGTCATCCTTGCCGCCCGGGAAGAACAGCTTCATCGCCGGCGACCACAGCTCTTCGATCTTCGCGCGGTCGTCGACGATGCGCGCACGCCCTGCCACCGACACATAGGTATTCTTCGACGGTGAGGCGTAGGCCACGTTGACGTATGGATCAAGCGCGATCTCGGCGACCTTGGGGCTGTCGGCGGTGATGACGAACCACAGATCACCGTCGAAGGTGACCTGCTGCGTAGCCAGCGGCCGGCTGTAGAGTCGTCCATCGACGCCGGTCGTGGCGAACATCGCCACCTCGACGTCCTTGATCAGCTCGGCCAGTTGGGCGATGTGTTCGGCGCGGGTATCAGCCATGTGGGGGCTCCATCGGTGTGAGCCCCCATCAGACGCGGTTCGGCCGCAATGGGCCGTGACGCAATTGTTCAGCCCGCGTGGCGGGCATGCCAGGCGTGCATGGCCAGTTCGAACGAGCGCAGGCGCGCGCGGTGGTCATACAGGTTGGCGGTGAGCATCAGTTCATCGGGCTTGTGGCGCTCGACAAACGCGGCGATGCCTTCGGCCACCTGCTGCGGATCCCCAAGCACGGTGCAGGCCAGTGCCCGCTCCACACCCAGTTTTTCATGCGGTTCCCAGAAAGCTTCGATATCGTCGATCGGTGCCGGGATCTTGCCCGGTCGACCTCGGCGCAGGTTGACGAAACTCTGCTGCTGGCTGGTGAAGAGGCGGCGCGACTCGGCTTCGCTGTCGCTGGCAACGACGTTCAGCGCCAGCATCGCGTGCGGCTGCTTCAACGTCGCCGAGGGGCGGAATTCGCGGCGATATACCGCCAAGGCTTCATCCATCACATCAGGCGCGAAGTGCGAGGCGAACGCATAGGGCAAGCCCATCGAGGCGGCCATGCGTGCGCCGAACAGGCTCGAACCGAGGATCCAGGTCGGCACCCGCAGGCCGCCTCCGGGAACGGCCTGCACTGCCTGGCCAGGCTGCACCGGCTCGAAATAGTGCAGCAGCTCACGCACGTCCTGCGGGAACTGGTCGGCGCTGTCGAAGTAGCGGCGCAGTGCACGCGCGGTTGGTTGGTCGGTGCCCGGGGCACGGCCCAGGCCGAGGTCGATACGATCCGGATACAGCGAGGCCAGCGTGCCGAACTGCTCGGCCACCTGCAGCGGCGCGTGGTTGGGCAGCATGATGCCGCCTGCCCCGACGCGGATGCGCTTCGTACCTCCGGCAACATGGCCGATCAGCACGGCCGTAGCGGCACTGGCGATGCCGGGCATGTTGTGGTGTTCGGCCAGCCAGTAGCGGCGGTAGCCCAGCGCATCGGCGTGCTGGGCCAGTTCCAGCATGTTGGCGAAGGCAGCGGTGGTGTCACTGCCCTCGCAGACCGGGGCCAGGTCAAGGATCGACAACGGGATCATCAGCGGTTTTCCGTTACAGGATCCCCCATGCATGGGGTCGGCCAAGCGCGGCGGCCAGTGACGGTGGCGGGATGCTGATTCCCGTGGGGCAGGTGTAGAGCCGAGCCCATGCTCGGCTGCTGGTGGACCACGAAAGGCAGCCGAGCGCGGGGTGGGCTCTACAGAGGCAGCGGAAAGCAGCCGGCCAGCGGCCGGCTCTACCAAGGAAGCGTCAGAACGCGCTGGGGCGCGGCTCCGGCAGCGGCTGGTCGACCATCGGCTTCAGTTCGGCATCCAGCGCCACGCGCTCATCGAACACGAAGCAGCGGCCTTCATAGCCTTCGCCGCCCACCTCCTCGAAGTAACCGAGGATGCCGCCATCGAGCTGCAGCACGTTTTCCATGCCGTCGTTGACCATCCACAGCGCGGCCTTCTCGCAGCGGATGCCGCCGGTGCAGAAACTGACCACGGTGCTGTCCTTCAGCGCTTCGCGGTGCGGCGCCAACGCCTCGGGCAGGTCGGTGAACTTGTGGATGGGCAGCACCAGCGCATCCTTGAAGGTGCCGTACTCCACTTCCTGCAGGTTGCGGGTATCGAGCATCACCACCGGCTTGCCAGCGTCGTCATGCCCCTGCCGCAGCCAACGCTGGACGGTGGCCGGATCGACCGCCGGGGCGCGCGGATACTCCAGCGGCTGGCCGTCATCGCGGCGGAAGCTGATGATCTCGTCCTTCACCTTGGCCTTCAGCCGCGCGAACGGCTGATGCTCGCTCAGGCTGGTCTTGACCCGCATATCAGCAAAACGCGCATCGGCATGCAGCGCGGAGTAGAAGCCCTCGACCGCCTCTGGCGCACCTGCCAGGAACAGGTTCAGCCCCTCGCCCGCCACCAGGATCGTGCCGCGCAGCTGCGCCGCCTCGGCGCGCGCCAGCAACTGGTCGCACAGGGCCTGGGGAGCGTCGATGACGGCGAAATGGTAGGCAGCGGTATTGGCGATCATCCCGCTATTTTAGCGCCAGACCGCCCCAGGGTCAGATTTTCACGTTCATCCACGCATGGCGTGGATCTACAGAGCTCATGAACCTGTCAGAGGCGTGGCGGTGTGGGCAGGCGGGGGCGCAGAGCGCCATGGGCCCGGGGCATGCGCCGGGCGGGTTGGGCAGGACGCCCAACCCAGGTCTTGCCGTGTGCGCAGGAGAGCGCACACGAGCAAGGCGCTCTACGAGGCACGCAGGAGCAGTCTTTGCCGTCCCCCGCCTGCCCACACCACCACGCCATCCCACGGAAACCAGCTTTTGCCGTTGCCTCTGCGGGTGCCGGGTGCAACCCGGCCAGAAGCCCCCTTACCCCCGCAACAGCACGAACGGCAGCAGCACCAGCGCCGCCGCACCGGCCATCGCCAGCAGTACCAGCACCACATATGCCGGCCGCCGCCGGAACAGGCTGCCGAACGTCTCCGCCGTCCCCTCGCGCAACGCCTGCTCGCGCTCGGCACGGATGCGCGGCCCGCGTTCGGCCTGGTACCCGGCCATCAACGCCTTGGCACGCGGATGATCGGCATCTTCGCGCAGCCACAGGCCGCCATTGGAGATGCCCCACGGGCTGGGTTCGGTGCGATACCAGGCGATGCCGTGCTGGTCGAGCAGCATGCAGACATCGGCATATTCGTCGTCGCCGACATTGCGCAGATTGAGCAGGAGTTTTGCCATGCCCCCATGATACCCGGCGCCGATGCGCTACCCTTGCCGCCCTCGCCCCGCGCCCTTCTGGAGACGCCCGATGCGCCGCCTGCTGCTTCCCCTGCTGCTGTCCCTCGCCGCCGTTGGCTGCTCGACCGAACCCTCCGGGCCGCCGCCGGGCGGCACCCTGACCACCTTCGAGCGCATCGATACCGTGCCCGGCACCGGCGCCGAGGCCGTCTCTGGCAGCAAGGTCACCGTGCACTACACCGGCTGGATCTACGACAACCGCACCGAAACCAAACACGGCAAGACCTTCGACAGCTCGGTCAGCCGTGGCGAACCGTTCACCTTCGCGCTCGGCGCCGGCCAGGTCATCCGCGGCTGGGATGAAGGCGTGGCCGGCATGAAGGTCGGCGGCAAGCGCACGCTGATGATCCCGCCGGACTACGGCTACGGCGACCGCCGGGTCGGCCCGATCCCGGCTGGCTCGTCGCTGGTGTTCGATGTCGAGCTGCTCGATGTCAAACCGTAATACCGCAACGTCTCCGCGGGTCGCCGTCATCGGCGGCGGCCCGGCCGGCCTGTTTGCCGCCGAGCGCCTGCGCGCCGCTGGGCTGGAGGTCGACCTGTACGAGGCCAAGGGTTCGCCCGGCCGCAAGTTCCTGATCGCCGGCAAGGGCGGCCTCAACCTCACCCATTCCGATCCGCGCCCGCTGTTCGACAGCCGCTACCGCGAGCAGGCCGAAACGGTCGGTCGCTGGCTGGATGGCTTCGACGCACAGGCACTGCGTGACTGGGCCGCCGGCTTCGGTGTGGAGACCTACGTGGGCAGCTCCGGCCGCGTGTTCCCGGTCGACCGCAAGGCAGCGCCATTGCTGCGCGGCTGGGTTCGTCGCCTGAAAGAACAGGGGGTGCGCCTGCACGCCAACCACCGCTGGATCGGATGGAGCGACGACGGCGCCCTGCGATTTGAAACCGAAGACGGCGCCGTTGAAGTGCATGCCGATGCCACCCTGCTGGCCATGGGCGGCGGCAGCTGGCCGCAGCTGGGCAGTGATGGCGCCTGGGTCGCGCCTCTGCAGGCGCGTGGCGTGGACATTGCGCCCCTGCAGTCGGCCAATTGCGGTTTCGACGTGGATTGGACGCCGTTCTTCGCCCAGCGCAATGCCGGCGCACCGTTGAAACCGGTGGTCGCGCACTGGATCGACCTGGCAGGACAGCCGCAGTCGCTGCAGGGCGAATGCGTGGCCAGCGAGTACGGTATCGAAGGCAGCCTGATCTACGCGCTGGCGGCTGACCTGCGCGAGACCATCAACCGCGATGGCCACGCCATGCTCTGGCTGGACCTGGTGCCGGGCCGCGACGAGGCGCGCCTGCTGACCGATCTGTCACGCCCGCGCAAGGGCCGCAGCTTCGGCGAACACCTGCGCCGCCAGGCCGGCCTGGATGCAGTGAAAGCCGCACTGGTGTTCGAGATTCTGGGCAAGGAAGCGGGCAACGACCTGCCTGCCGTGGTGGCTACGCTCAAGCGTCTGCCGCTGCGCCTGCTGCGTCCCCGGCCGATGGCCGAAGTAATCAGCACCGCCGGTGGCGTGCGCCTGGATGCGCTGGACGATGGTCTGATGCTGCGGGCAGTGCCCGGCGTGTTCTGTGCCGGCGAGATGCTGGACTGGGAGGCACCGACGGGTGGCTACCTGCTGACCGCGTGCTACGCCAGTGGCCTGCGTGCTGCGGACGGCATGACCGGGTGGCTGGCGGCGCAGTGACGCGTGCCTTGTAGAGTCGAGCATGGCTCGACTCTACAATTGTAGGGCGCTCACCACGGCCGGCGCATGCTCACCGAGGCCAGCGCCACGCCGCTGGGATGCGGGTAAGCCTCTTCGCGCACGCTGATGAACCCCTGCCGTTGATAGAACGGCACGGCGTTGAGCGAGGCCGACAGCACCACCTCACGCCCAGGATCGGCCATCGCCAGCAGGCGCTGCATCAGCGCCTGGCCGATGCCCTTGCCGCCACGATCCGGATCGACGAACAACGCATCGACTTCATTGGCATCGGTATCGAACACACCGAAGCCAAGCAGACCGCCCTGCCCGTCCTCGGCCACCACGCAGCCACCCTGCCCGATCAACCGTGCGTACTGCGACGGCGGCGGCGAGGCCGACCACGGTGCGATGACCTCCGCCGGATAGTGGCTGCTGCAGGTCTCGCGAACGCAACGCGTACGCAATGCCCACAGCGTGGCCACGTCGTCCATGGTGCCGGTCCTGAACTGCATGAGGTCTCCTTGTAGCGTCGAGCCATGCTCGACTGTTCTTCGCTCCAACGTCGCGATGCCTGATAGAAAAGCAGTCGAACATGGCTCGACGCTGCAGAGACGTTATCGCGACTTGCTGGCGCGCAGTGCCTGGATCTTCGGCGGCGGCTGGAAGGAATCGCTGCGTGCATCAGCCCAGAACGCATGGAACACCGCGTGGTCCGGCACCTTGTGCAGCAGCTCGCCCGGTTCCAGGTAGCGGTACAGCGAGGCCAGCGAACGGATTTCCACCGGCGAAACACGGCGCAGGATGTGTTCCGGCCCAAGTTCAGCCGGATCGTTCAGGCCCGCGGCACACAGCAGTTCCTTCAAGGCATGCAGCGTATGCTCGTGGTAGCTGTACACACGGGTGGCCTTGTCCGGTGCATCCAGATGCTTCCAGCGTGCGGGATCCTGGGTCGCGATGCCGGTCGGGCACTTGTCGGTGTGGCAGCTCAGTGATTGGATGCAGCCCAGCGCGAACATGAAGCCTCGGCCGGCATTGCACCAGTCAGCCCCCAGCGCGATGGTCCGCGCGATGTCGAACGCACTGGTGATCTTGCCGGCCGCACCGATGCGGATGCGATCACGCAGGTCGAGGCCGACAAGGGTGTTATGCACCAGCAGCAGCGCCTCGTGCATCGGCACGCCGACATGGTCGACGAACTCGGCCGGTGCCGCGCCGGTGCCGCCCTCGGCGCCGTCGACCACGATGAAATCCGGCAGCAACCCGGTTTCCTGCATCGCCTTGGCAATGCCGAACCACTCCCACGGATGGCCGATGGCCAGCTTGAAACCGACCGGCTTGCCACCGGACAGCTCGCGCAAGCGGGCGACGAACTGCAGCAGCTCGACCGGCGTCGAGAACGCCGAGTGACGCGAAGGCGACACGCAGTCCACACCCATCGGCACGCCACGCGTCACCGAGATCTCGGCGGTCACCTTCGGCGCCGGCAGCACGCCACCGTGGCCGGGCTTGGCGCCCTGCGACAGCTTGATCTCGATCATCTTGACCTGATCATGGGTGGCATTGGCAACGAAGCGCTCCTCGCTGAAACCGCCCTTCTCGTCACGGCAACCGAAGTAGCCCGAGCCGATCTCCCACACCAGGTCACCCCCCATCTCGCGGTGGTAGGGCGAGATCGAACCCTCGCCGGTGTCGTGGTAGAAGCCGCCCTGGCGCGCGCCTTCGTTCAGCGCGCGGATCGCATTGGCCGACAGTGAACCGAAGCTCATCGCCGAGATGTTGAACACACTGGCCGAATAGGGCTTGGCACAGTTCGGGCCGATCAACACGCGGAAGTCATGCTTGGCGATGGCGGTCGGCGCCAGCGAATGATTGATCCACTCGTAATCCACCGCATAGGTGCTGCGCAGGGTGCCGAACGGCACCGTGTCCATCTCGTTCTTGGCGCGCTGGTAGATCAGCGCCCGCTGCTGGCGCGAGAACGGCACGTCTTCCAGGTCGCTCTGCACGAAGTACTGGCGGATCTCCGGGCCGATCGATTCCAGCCCGTAGCGGAAGTGCGCCATCACCGGATAGTTGCGGCGCAGCGTGCTGCGCTTCTGCAGCAGGTCCCAGGTCCCCAGCGCCACCATCGCGGCAGTCAGGCCGACGCCCCAATACCAGGCCGGCCAGATCGTGGCCAGCCACAGGCATATCGGGAACATCAGGATGGCGAGCAGGTAGACGATATACCGGTGCATGGCTTTCCTCGGTTGCAACTGCCCCCGAGTCTACCGCGCCGTTCGCTGCCCGGGCTTACAAACGATCGTCAACCACGTTGCGCGGCCAGGCCGATTTCACGTCGTAGACCAGGCCACCCGGCGCCAGCAGTTCCCGGATTGCACCTTCATCCATTGCCTTGAAACGGGCGTGGGCCACCGCCAGCACCACCGCGTCATAGCGCCCCGCCCCTGGCTCGGCCAGCCAATCCAGGCCCTCGTCGGTCAATGCCGCCGGGCCGACCCACGGGTCGCTGACCTCCACCTGCGCACCGGCATCGCGCAGCCGTTGCGCCAGTTCCAGCGCGCGGCTGTTGCGAAGGTCCGGGCAATCCTCCTTGAAGGTCACGCCCAGCACCAGGATGCGTGCGTCCGCCGGCGCACGGCCACGCTCGGCCAGCATCGCCAGCACCCGCGCCGCCACGTGCTCGCCGACGCGGTTGTTGACCTGTCGTGCGGTGTGGATCAGGTCCGGGTGGTAGCCCACGCTCTCGGATTTGTGCAGCAGATAGTACGGATCGACGCCGATGCAGTGACCGCCGACCAGCCCCGGCCGGAACGGCAGGAAATTCCACTTGCTGCCGGCGGCGTCCAGTACGTCCTGGGTATCGATGCCAAGCCTGTCGAAGATCAGGGCCAGCTCGTTGACCAGCGCGATGTTGACGTCGCGCTGGATGTTCTCGACCACTTTGGCCGCTTCGGCCACCCGCATCGACGGTGCCGGGAACGTACCGGCGGCGATGATGCGCTGGTAGAGACCGTCGATCACCGCGGCGACTTCCGGTGTCGAGCCGGAAGTGATCTTGCGGATGTCGGCCAGGCGCCGCTGGCGGTCGCCGGGACTGACCCGTTCCGGGCTGTAGCCGCAATAGAAGTCTTCGTTGAAGCGCAGGCCCGAACCCTGTTCCAGCAGCGGCACGCACACTTCCTCGGTGGTACCGGGGTACACGGTGGACTCGTAGATCACCAGATCGCCGGCGCGAAGATGACTGGCAATCAGCCGTGTCGCCGAACGCAGGGGCTCCAGGTCGGGCTGCTCGTATGCATCGATCGGGGTCGGCACGGTGACGATGTAGACATTGCAGGCATCGAGCAGTGCCGGATCGCTGCCGTACTGCAGCAGCTGCGCATTGGCCAGCTCGTCGGCTTCCATTTCCAGCGTGTGGTCCTGGCCGCTGCGCAGCTCGGCGATGCGACCGGCATCGATATCGAAGCCCAACGTCGGCCACTGCCGGCCAAACGCCACCGCCAACGGCAGGCCGACATAGCCCAGGCCGATCACCGCAAACCGGGGTGCGCTGGCCGCCGCTACCGGCGCACTCATCGGCACATCCCGCGCAACGGATGCGATTGCAGATACGCTGCCATGGCTTCGGCCAACACACTCATTTGCTGCACCACTCCGGGGAAACCTGCGCCAGAAAGGCTACAGCCTACCGGCCCCGGCGCCCTGCCGCCAAGGCGGGCTCAGGAACCCAACGCCACCGCGGCAGGTTCCAGTTCACCGTCGGCGCCGGTCCAGGCCTGCAGCAGGCGCTCGAATCCACCGCTGCCAAGGAGGAAGCCGGGCCACGCGGCATCGACGATCTGCGCCAACAGCTCCGGCTCGATCCGCCGCGTGCCCATTGACCAGCGCGGAAATGCGCGCTGCACCACGGGTGCACGGCACAGCACTTTCAGCTGCCCGTGGCTGCGCGCGTTGAGGATGCGCTGGAACACCGAATCGATGCCGTCCTCCGGGCCTTCCAGATACTGAAGGAAACGTGCTCCGTCGAACATCAGGACACCGGTGACACCGGCCACACGATTGAATGCCGTGGCGTCGGCCAGCAGGCGGTCAAGATCGGTTGTCTGCAGATCGGCGCGGGCCTCACTGGCATAGGCAATCGCGTGCAGCGACATCAGGTGGCTCCCCCCCTGGGAACGATGGCAGGGACTATGACATGAATGCGATCGACAGTTAAGCGCGCCGCCGCCGTGATGCAATCCAGTCGCAGTACCGCATGTGGGCTACAATCGGCGCCGCGCTGCAGGCCCGGATGGCGAAACTGGTAGACGCATCGGACTTAAAATCCGCCGGGGGCAACCCCATGCCGGTTCGATTCCGGCTCCGGGCACCACACGCACGCAGCACAAGCTACCTTCAGATCGCCCGCGAATAACGCGGTTGCTCGTGCGCGGCACGCAGATACGGGTCGAAGCACATCGCCAGCAACCGCAGCAACGGTCGCCCAGGTTCACTGGCACGCACCACGCCACCACGGTATTCGGCCAGTCCGTCTTCCTGCAGCCGCTGTACCGAACGCAGGTCCTCGGCGAAGTACTGCTCGAAATCCACGCCATGACGCTGCCCCAGTAGCACACCATCCACCTCGCCCTGGCACATCAGCTGCTGGATCAGGTCCGCACGCAGCTGGTCGTCGGCACTCAACGCCACGCCGCGCCAGACCGGCAGCTGGCCCTGGTCGACCGCGTCCTCCCACGACTGCAGGTCGCGCGGATTCTGGCTGTAGGTGGCACCGATGTGGCTGATCGCACTCACGCCCAGGCCGAGCAGATCGGTATCGGCGTGGGTGGTATAGCCCATGAAGTTGCGATGCAGCTGGCCGGCGCGCTGTGCACGCGACAGATCCTCTTCCGGCAGAGCGAAGTGATCCATGCCGATGTACTGGTAGCCGGCGGCAGAAAGCTTCTCCACCGCCAGGCCCAGCAGCGCCAGCTTGTCTTCCGGCGAAGGCAAGCGGCTTTCATCGATCTGCTTCTGTGCGCGGAACAGATGCGGCAGATGCGCATAGCCATACACCGCCAGGCGATCCGGTCGCAGCGCCAGCACCAGTTCAAGGGTGCGGCCGAATCCTTCCAGGCTCTGTCCCGGCAGGCCATAGATCAGGTCGACGTTGACCGAACGCATGCCGCTGTCGCGGCAGGCGCGCAGGATGTCCAGCGTCTGCTGCACACCCTGTATGCGGTTGATCGACTCCTGCACCTGCGGGTCGAAATCCTGCACGCCCAGGCTGGCCCGGTTGAAGCCCAGCCGCGCCAGCATGGCGACGTCACGGGTGTCGATGAAGCGCGGATCGAGTTCGATCGAGAAATCGCGCTGCGGCGAATCACTGAAATCGAAACGTCGGCGCAACCCTTCCACCAGCGTGGTCATCGCCTCGGCATCGAGGAAGTTCGGCGTACCACCGCCCAGGTGCAGCTGGATCACCTCGCGGCCGTCATCGAACTGCGGCGCCAGCAGGTCGGCCTCGGCCAGCACGCGCGAGACGTAGCTGTGGCCACGACCGCGATCGCGGGTGATCACCCGGTTGCAGCCGCAGTAGAAGCAGGGGCTGGAACAGAACGGCACATGCACGTACAGCGACAGCGCGCGGGCCAGCTGGTTGCTGTCGGCGATCGCCTGGCGCAGTGCCGGCGCGTCGAACCCATCATGGAAATGCGGCGCGGTCGGGTACGAGGTGTAGCGCGGGCCCGGCCGGTCGTGCCGGCGCAGAAGGTCGGGGTCGAAGGTCCAGGCCAGGCCACCGGCGGCAGGAGAGAATGTGTCCATGCCGCCAGCATCGCGCCGGGCGGCCTGCGCCGCCTTGACCCAGATCAATCCTTGGCAGGGATGCCCAGCACCGGCAGGCCCACCTGCGGCCAGCGCAGCATCTGGTAGCGCTTCCAGAAGGTGTCACCGATGCGCGCGGCCACGTCGTTGGCCAGTTCCTGCATCGGCGGGTTGTTGCATTCGGCGGTGGTGACCCGGAACAGCACCAGCCAGCGGTCGAACAGGTCCTTGTCCAGCTCGATGGCCATGTGCTTGGACATCGGCGAGCCCTTGAAGCGGCGGGTACCGCGCAGCATCGCCGACCAGAAGTCGACCAGTTGCGCCAGATGTTCCGGCCAATCATGCACGTGCGCCTCGAACACCGGTCCCAGCCGTTCTTCCTCACGCACACGGGCATAGAAATCGTGGACCAGGCGGGTCACTTCCTGCTCGGTGCACAACTCGGACGAGGCGACGGGGAGGACAGGCGGCGGTGTTGCGTTCATCAGGGTACCCAAAGCGTGCCGGCAGTGTGCCGCACCCAGGCGGCAGCGCCGTTGATCCAGATCAATGTCGGCGCAGTCCGCTGCACCTAGGCTGGCACGCTTGCAGGAAGCATGCCCTGCGGATGCTGCGCCAGCCTTGGCGAAGTATACGCGCCGCCCACTTTCCGATCCGGGACAGCATGAACAGACCCTCTCCCAGCCGCCGCCAGCGGCTGATACAGCATTGGGGCGCCATCCTCTGGCCCAGCTTCATCGCCGCCGGCGTGGCCAGCGTGGTGTTCTTCGCCTTCGTCGATCCGTTGCGCCTGCAGGCGATCAGCTTCCCGGACACGGCCATCAGCCGCGAGCTGGGCTATACCGCAGGCTTCTTCATGTTCTGGACGGTAACGGCGCTGTCCAGCGCGGTCACCTGGCATCTGCAACGACCGATGCCGAGCGACGACGACGACGACGACGAGCTGCCGCTGGGATGAGCACGCCCTGCACAACGACACCGCGCCCCTGGCACTGGCGCGGCACACTCAACGCTGTTCTGCTGGCCCTGTTCTACGCGCTGCCGTGGTTGCGCTGGGACGGACGCCAGGCGTTGCTGCTGGACATCAATGCCCGGCGCTTCGACCTGTTCGGCTGGACGTTGTGGCCCAACGACGTCGGTGTGCTGATCGGACTGCTGGCGGTGCTTGCGGTGGGCCTTGCGCTGCTCACCCACGTCGCCGGGCGCATCTGGTGCGGCCACGCCTGCCCGCAGACCCTGTGGCGCCGGGCCTTCGACGGGATCGCCCGTGCCGCGTCCCGGTTGCTTCCCGCCTCGGCTGCGCGCCCGGCCACCCAGCTGGCCTGGGGGCTGTTGTCGCTATGGACCGGGATCACCTTCGTCGGCCTGTTCAGCCCCATCGCCGAACTGGTGACCGCTGCGCCCCACGCCGGCTGGAGCCGCTGGGAAACCTTTTGGGTGCTGTTCTATGCGGCCGCGACCTGGGGCAATGCCGGCTTCCTGCGCGAGCAGGTCTGCCGTTCGTTGTGCCCGTTCGCACGCATGCAGCCATTGCTGACCGATCCGCATACACCGCGCATGCTGTACGACGCCCGCCGCGGCGAGCCACGCGGACCGCGTCCATCCGGTCTGGGCGGCGTGCTCGGTCGCGGTCGTGGCCTGCTCGATCCAACAACTGCGCAGGACTACGTGTTCCGTGCTGCGCATCCGCTGCTGGCCGGACCCATGCCGACCTTCAGCGCCGATCGCCTCGGTGACTGCACCGACTGCGCTGCTTGTGTCAGCGCCTGCCCAATGCAGCTGGACATCCGCCAGGGGCCGCAGGCCGATTGCCTGGCCTGCGGCGCCTGCCTGGAAGCCTGCGCACAACAACAGCACCGGGCCGGTTTCGGTCCGGGGCTGGTGCGTTACTGCAGTCCGCAGGCGATGGCCGGACAAACGCGGCGCTGGTGGCGACCACGTACCCTGGCCCTGCTGTCGATGCTGCTGGCGCTGCTTGCCTGCGGCGTCTGGCGCCTGCTCTGAATCAACGCGGCCCGCTGGCGTGCGGCGGAACCAGCTGCGCACGTCGCACGATGCCCAACTGCTCGATGATCAGCGCCATTTCGTTGGTGACTTCGGTACGCTCGGTCCCCTGCGGGACCAGGCGGTCCAGCACCTGCTGGTAGGTATCCCAGAACGCCGGACCGCATCCGTGTTTGTGATAACTGGCTTCCAGTTCGCGGCGTACCCGTTCAGCCAAGCCATGCATGCCGTATTCCATACGACCTGCGTTGGACTTGTTCTGCATTGTTGACGGTCTACCGACTCACTTGCGTGCTACTGAAAGACTCCCAGGCTTCACGCCCGGTTGATGCCAATTAGTCATAGATTTCACGACAGGTCAATTACATGCAGCGACTTTCGTGATCGAAATTATTAATCGTTCACGAAACTACATACGGCCCCCCGGCCGTCCCGGATGGGTTGAACCCGACATGCCGCACAGCTCCCAGACTCCCACTTCCAGTTGAAGAGACTGATCGGATCCACCCGATTCATCGAATCTGCCTATTTCGCTAAGCATACTTAGCAAATGGCGCTAAGCGTGCTGTATGCGACAAAAGGCGGCGCAGTTCAGATGGATTCGCGTCCCGTTGCTTCAGTCGCGGGGAACAGATTCGGGTAGCGCTGATGCAGGATGAACTGTCGCAGGGCCGGGATCGGAAAGTCCCTCGGCCATTGCGACACCGCGGAACGGCTTATGCCAAAGAAGCGTGCCAGTTCGGCGTCGGTGCGGAATCCCAGCCGGGTGCGCACCTGCCGCTTGCTCCAGAATTCGGTCACGGTCGGTCCTTCTGTTAACCAGACTGATTCTTGCGACAAGGCTTCTTCGCAATCCACGCGTTAAGCTGGCTTGCATAGATGAATACTCTCGGCCAACGACTCGCGGCAGCCATGAAGAAAGCCGGGCACCCACGCCCGGCAGATCTGGCACGCGCCGCCAAATCAACGACAGCAACCATCAGCAACTGGCTCAACGACCATGTGAGTGCCTCGCACGTTAAGGCCGAACAGCTGTTCCGCATCGCCGATGCGGCCAAGCTGGACGCACGCGAGCTGCTGTACGGGGTCAGCGGGCTCGGCGTCGGTGAGCCTGGCAGCGCCTACATCCCCAGCCAGGCCCATCTGGATGTCTGGCAGGACGCCTATGAGCTGGTCAGCCATCTGGTGGCCGAGAACGGGCTGGAGATCGACCACCGCCGGCATGCGGCGCTGGATCTGCTCGCGTTCGAACTGCTGATGGATGGCTTCAGCCGCAGCAAGGTGGCTCGCGTTCTGACGACCTCGATGACGTGAATGCACTGCCGCTGGTAGCATGGACCGCGATGGGGATGGGGCTCCCCCGATAACCGCCTGAGAAGGCTGATGGCTCCTGCCAGGACGAACCCGGTGTTCGTCGACGGCAGGTCGTGCCTGCCCTCGGCGTTCGCCATTGACCCTGCGAACCCGCATTCGAGGCACGCCATGCAAGCATTGAACAATTATTTTCTGGTCTTCGTCGGCGGTGGCATCGGCGCCTGCCTGCGCCACGCCTGCAACCTGATCGGCGCGCGGGTGGCGGTCGGCAGCCCCTGGCCCTGGTCGACCTTCCTGATCAACATCAGCGGTGCGCTGCTGATGGGCGTGGTAGTCGAGGTCTTCGCCATGCGCAATGGCGCCTCGCCACAGCTGCGCCTGTTGCTGGCCACCGGCATCCTGGGCGGCTACACCACGTTTTCCACCTACGCGCTGGAGATCGGCCTGCTGCTGCAGCGTGGCCAGCATGGTCTGGCGGCACTGTATGCCGGTGGCTCGGTGGCGCTGGGCCTGGCCGGTCTGTTCGGTGGCATGAGGCTGGCCCGGCTGGTGCTGGGCTGAGGCTCAGGCCGCGCCCGCGCGTGCCTGTCCGCGCCACTCCCGCGGCGACTGCCCGGTGTGCGCCTTGAACGCGCGCGACAGCGCCGCTTCGCTGCCATAGCCCACATCATCGGCAATACGCTTCAGCGGCCTGCCCTGCCGCAGCGCCTGCTGCGCAAGCCCGACCCGCCAGCCCTGCAGGTACTGGCCCGGCGTGGTGCCCATCGCCTCGCGGAAGCTGGCGGCGAACACGCTGCGTGACATGCCGGCAACCTCGGCCAGGTCTTCCAGGGTCCAGGACTGTGCGGGCGCTTCATGCATCGCCACCAATGCCAGCCGCAGCCTCGGATGACCCAGCCCGGCGAACAGGCCGCCGCGCATCTCGCCCCCTTCCATCAGCTGGCGCAGCACCTGGATCATCACCACCTCGAACAGCCGGTTGACCATCGCCGCCCGCCCGCAGCGCTGCTCGAACGCCTCTTCGAACAGCAGTTCCAGCGCCGCGTGGCCGCCATACAGATCCGCCAGCGGCAGGCAGATGAAATCCGGCAGTGCCGCGCTGATCGGATTGAGCGGACCACCTTCGAAATGCAGGTTGGCGCAGGCCATGTCGGCGCCGTGCTGCGGGTCGGTACTGAAGCGGTGCGGCATCGGCCGCGGATACAGCAGCAGGCTGGGCACCTCGACCTGCACAGTCTGCTGGCCATGGCTGACCTGCAGCGGGCCGCGCCGCACCAGATGCAGCTGGCCGGCCTCATCCTCCCCCTGCAGGGTGTTGATGCCGCACAGCGCGCCGGCATGGAACACCGAAGCGGTGACCGAGAAGCGTTCGAGCAGGATGGCGAGACGATCGACCATGACGGGACTCCGGGTCAAGCGAGGCGGGCTCAATGCGACAGATCGTATCGGAATCGCCACCTTAATGGTCGACTGAACGGCGCCCTCTCCGCGCCCTCACGCATCTTGTGCATGACGGATCACCACGAAGCCCTCCTCCGGCGCAGGTGCCACGAAGTGGCGGGTGATCTGCTCGAAGGCTTCATCGCTGGCCTGGAACGGGTGCTCACCGCGTGCATTGCGGGCACGCAACCGCGCCTTGCAGACGGCGTCGGGAGCATCGAGAAAATGCAGCTGATGGGCAACGCCGGCCGACTCGAACAGTTCGCGGCCCCAGGCACGGGCGGCGGGCGTGTTGAACGGAACGTCGAGCACGACGGAGACGCCGGCCTGCAGGATCGCGCGGACATGCTGCGTCAGCGCAGCGCGCAGTGCTGCCGCGCGCCGCAGGTAGTCGGCGACGGAATGGATCTGGTCGGGATACAGCGCCGCCAGCCAAGCGTCCTCGCTGATCAGCACGTGGCACGGCTGCGCTACCAACTGCTGCGACAGAGTGGACTTTCCGGCGCCGATCTTGCCGCACACCAGGTGCAGGGTCGGGGCGTCGCGGGTCGACGAAAGAGGGTACATCTGCGTTCTCCTCGGTGGATTCCAATACCCGGAAGAGCGCCGTATGCAACCCGCCTTCCCGGGCGGGTTGCAGGGCCGTGACGACCGCGCGCTACCCCGCCTTCCCGTGGGGAATGCGGATAATCGACGCGGTGGTTTGCAGGGCCATGCCGCCAGCGTAGAGCGCGGCATGGCTGGCCGGCAATCCCCTGCGGCAGTGCAGCGCGCGCAACAATTCGCAGGCATCTATGCTCGGCGCCATTCCCGGATGGAATGACCACGATGCGCCCCTTGCTTCGATGCGCCCTCGCCCTCGCCCTTCTGCTGCCTGCGGCATCGCTGCTGGCTGCGCCACCCACTGCACCACGCATGCTCAGCGGTGAACTGCAGGGTGCCCCCTGGCGCCTGGACGTGCCGGCTGACTGGAACGGCGACCTGGTGATGCTGGCGCACGGCTACGAGCCGGTGGGCGTGCCACGCACTACGCCGATGACCGCCAATGACAGCACTGCAACGCTGCTGGCCGCAGGCTACGCCGTCGCGCAGAGCGCCTATGCCAGCCAGGGCTGGGCCGTGGCCGATGCGATCAACGACATGGAACGCCTGCGCCAGCATGCGCTGGGCGAACTCAAGCGCGTGCACCACACCTGGCTGCTCGGATTCTCGATGGGCGGCGCGGTGACACTCGCCAGCCTCGAGCGCTACCCGCAGCACTACGCCGGTGGCGTCTCGCTCTGCGGTGCCAACCTCAGTGGCGAACAGATCGCCGCCGACCTGCTGACCACGCTGGTCGCCTTCGATTACTTCTTCCCCAATGCGGAAGGCCTGCCGGCCAGTGGACTGGCCTCGCGCGAAGCAGCCGCGTTGCCGCAGGGAGCGCTCTATCAAGGCATCGCCGGCGCGCTGCAGCAGAATCCCCAGCATGCCGAGGTGCTGGCCAGGCGGCTGCAGGTTGCTCCGGATGCGCTGGCCGGTACGATCAGCCTGCATGCACTGGTCCTGCACGAACTGGCGACACGTAGCGGCGGCATGCCGGTGGGCAACAGGGGCGTGGTCTACCGCGGCTTCGGCGACGACACGGCGTTCAATGCCGGCGTGCAGCGTCTCGACGCGGTGCCCGCTGCACAGGCCGATGTCCGCGCCAAGCTGGCACTGAGCGGCGCGTTGAAACGACCGCTGGTGATCCAGTTCAACAACAACGACCCCACCATCGTGCCGCACATGCAGACGGTGTATCCGCAGCTGGCGGCGCATGCCGGCGCACGGCCGTTGCCACGGGTGCTGCCTGCGGCAGGCGAAGGGCATTGCGGCTTCTCTGAAGCCGACGTGGTCGAGGCTTTGAAGGCTGCACGGCGGTGAGCACAACGCGTGTCGCGGTGCGTCAAGGCCGCGATGGAAGGACTGCTATGGTAGCCCCGCCCATTGAAGGGCACACAAAGGACTGACGTGATGATCAAGACGACCTTGAAGACCGTGATGTTCCTTGGCATGGCCGTAACCGGCCTGGCCTTCGCCGCAGGATCCTGCGAGTTCTGCACGCTGAAGTACGAGCAGTGCCTGCGTACATCACATGGACCGCTGGGCAAGACCTCCGAGCAGTGTCTGGCCGAGTACAAGCTGTGCCGCGAAACGGACTGCCCGTCGCCCTGACCGGCATCCAGCCGGCTCCTTCGGGAGCCGGCTCAACGCTCACCGGTGCGTCCGGCCTCCACCTCCAGCAGGCGCGCCGGCAATTGCTGCAGCAATGCGTCCACCGCCACCCGCGTCTTCAGCGGCAGGTGCGGCACCCACGGCCACACCGCATGGATCGGATAGATCGCACTGGAGGCAGCCGGAAGAACTTCCAGCAACCGCCCCTGCTGCAGGGCATCGCGCACCAGCCAGTACGGTAGCCAAGCCACACCCAGCCCTGCCACGGCCGCATCAGCCACGCCCTGCAGATCGTCCATCTGCACGCGTGCATCCGGCTTCAACACCTGCGGCTCGCCATCCACCCGCATCTTCCATTCCATCACCTGGCCGCGGCGGCTGTAGGCCACCGCCTCCAGCCCACGCAGTGCGTCGACGGTGTGCGGCAGCTCGCGCCCGGCCATGAACGCCGGCGAGGCGCAGATCGCCATGCGGTGTTCGCCCAGCGGCCGCGCCACCAGATCGCTGCTGTCCGGCAATGCGCCAATGCGGATCGCCAGGTCGATGCCCTCCTCGCGCAGGTCGACCGTACGATCATTGAACTGCAGGTCCAGCGCCAGCGCCGGATGCTGGCGGGCCAGCTCAAGCAGGATCGGTGCGATGCACAGGTGGCCGAACAACACCGGCAGGGACACGCGCAGGCGACCGGCAACCTGGGTGCGCCCGCCCTCGAGCGCGGCCTCGCCTGCACGGATTTCCTCCAGCGCTCGCAGGCAATGCTGGTAGTAGAGCGCCCCGGCTTCGGTCAACTGCTGGCTGCGCGTGGTGCGCAGGAACAACGGGGTGCCGAGGCGGGCTTCCAGCCGCGCAATGCTCTTGGCCACCGCTGAGCGGGTGACCTGCAGCGTTTCGGCCGCCTGCGCGAAGTTGCCGGCCTGCACCGTGGCCACGAACACGTCGATACCGTTGAGATCGGACAATGCCATAATGTATCCAACCAGGAACCAATGGAAGGAAAAAATAGCGCCACTGGCGAAGTTTTTAAAGTCTAGAGTGGGCACCCTCCCCTTTCGCGCAGATCGACTTCCCGCCATGAGCAAGGTGCTTGTCCTCCACTCCAGCCTCAACGGCACCGCCTCGCGCAGCGCCGGCCTGATCAATCGTTTCCTCGCCGAGCGTGCCGCGCAGGGCTTCGATGACGCCGTCACCGTGCGCGACCTCACCGCACTGGAACTGCCGGTGCTGGATGAGGAGATCTTCCACGCCCTGCGCGGTGCAGAGACCCCGGGGCCGCGCGCACGACAGGCCATCGCGCTGTCCGATGCGCTGATCGGCGAGCTGATGGACAGCGACCTGCTGCTGATCGCCGCGCCGATGTACAACCTCAACGTACCGACGCCGCTGAAGAACTGGTTCGACCTGGTCGCCCGAGCGCGCGTGACCTTCCGCTACACCGACACCTGGCCGCAGGGCCTGGTCCAGGGCGTGGAAGCGGTGGTGTTCAGCCCGCGCGGCGGCGTGCATGTCGGCCAGGGCACCGACACGGTGACGCCCTACCTGCAGTCGGTGCTGGGCCTGATCGGCATCACCGAGGTTGATTTCGTCTACGCCGAAGGCATGGACATCCGCCCGCACGGCATCGAACAGGGGATGGCCCGCGCGCAGGCACAATTGACCGCGTTGGCGCAGCGCATGCCATTGCCGACCGCTTAGGATGCAGAGGCCGGCAGCCATCCTGCCGCCTCTTTTCCCGCTGAAGCAACGCATCCGATGGCCTTCTTCGAACGACTGAGCGACACCCGCTACCTGCCGACCGAACATACCGGCGGCGCCTGGAACATCCGCGAGCAGCACATCGCACCGGCGATCGGGTTGCTGGCCCACCACCTGGAACGCGACGCTGCGGCGCGTGGCCATGGCTTCCTGATCGCGCGCCTGTCCTACGACATCCTCGGCACCATCCCGATCGAAGCGATGGAGGCTGAGGTGCAGGTGCTGCGAGGTGGTCGCACCATCGAACTGGTCGAAGCCACGCTGCGCCATGACGATCGTCCGGCGCTGCGTGTACGCGCGTGGCTGATGCGCCCGAACGATACGCAGGCCATCGCCGGCACGCCCATCGCCGCCATCGCACCACCGGAGTCGATGCCCGCGTGGAATCCGGGTACGGTGTGGCCAGGCGGGTTCATCCAGAGCATCGAGATCCGCCGGCACGACCAGGGACCTGGACGGGCCACCTACTGGGCACGCGCGAAGCACGCGCTGCTGGACGGCGAGGCGGTCAGCCCCTTGGCCCGTGCCGCCACGCTGTTCGACCTGTCCAACGGCATGGCAGTACGCGCCGATCCGAAGGAGGTTGCCTTCCCGAACCTGGACCTCACCGCTCACCTGTTCGGCATGCCCGAAGGCGAGTGGCTGGGTTTCGACACGTCGGTGTCGTTCGGCCGCCAGGGCATCGGCCTGACCAGCACCGTGCTGCATGATGCGCGCGGCCCGATCGGAACACTCGGCCAGGCGCTGACCGTACGCCCGTAATCGCAACGGGCAGCGTCAGCCGCCCAGCGTGCCCATGGTGAAGGTGTAGCCGGAACTCATCAGGAATTCGCGCATGCGCATTTCCGCGCGGCGCGGTGAGGCCAGATTGGCCGGTGCATACAGCGCGTAGACCACGCCGGCGCCTTCGATGGCCTCGCGCCGCACGCCACAGTGGCGGGTCTCCGAGGCGACCACCCAGCCATCCTTCAGCCGATCCGGCCCGATCGACTGACCGTTCATCAGCCGGAACGTCAGCCAACGTACTTCCACAGAAGATTTGCTCATTGCCGGCGTACCGCCAGCGTGCCGCGATCGTTCATGTCCTTGCTCGCCATTGCAGCTCCCTAAGACTTGGAACTCGACCATAGCGCCTTGCCATGTCGTGGGCGAATGAGACTGGAAGGGCCCTTACGTCGCCAAGCCGAACCGCTTCCACAGCGCTTCGCGCCCGAGTTGCGTCAGGCGCAGCTCGCGCCGGCCCTCAACCCGCCGAAGCCAATCGTTCTTCACGAAGCTGTCCAGCATCGCCTCGCCGACCAGTCCAGCCAGATGCGGGCGCCGCTCGGTGCAGTCCAGGCATCCCCGGCAGTAGCGCGCAGGCTTGACCGTCACGGGAAGCCGCAACAGCTCAGACAGCGGCTGGCCGAGCTCCTGCAGGAACATTGCGCCCTCCACACTCACCTGCCAATGCGCCTGGTGCGGTACCAGGTGTCCGGCCTGCAACAAGCTGTCGGTGATCGCCACCGCATGCACGCCGGCCAGATGCCGGTAGCAGGAACGCGCCTGGCGCAACGCCGGCATGCTGCGTGATGCCGCAGCGGTGCAGGACGGGGTGCGGTCGGCAACGCGCAGGATGCCCTCCAGCATGTCGGCAACCTCGTGCGAGGCCAGCCGGTGGTAGCGGTGTCGCCCCTGCGCGACAGCGACCAGCAGATCGCCCTCGACCAGCCTGCGCAGGTGCGTGCTCGCCGTCTGCGGCGTCACCCCGGCCACCCGTGCCAGCTCCATCGCGGTGTACGCACGTCCGTCCATCAACTGCAGCAGCATGGATGCGCGCGCCTGGTCGCCAACCAGGGCACCGACGCTGACAAGGGAACCAGAGGTATGGACCATGCCGGCATTGTGGCACGCCGTTGCGGGCAGACAGTTCGATGCAGGCCGAAGCGTCGGCACCCGCTGCCACGGCACAGTGGCCACCCCGATAGTGCAAGGCCTGCCATGAAATCCGCTCCGATTCCCCGCCGCCGCATCACCCCTTCGGTCCTGTACCCGGGCACGCCTGTGCTGCTGATGACCACGCTGAACGACGACGGCAGCAGCAACATCAGTCCGTTGTCTTCGTTCTGGGCCTTGGGCAACCGGGTGGTGCTGGGCCTCGGCGTGCAGGGTCAGGGCTATCGCAACCTGCAGCTGCGCAACGAATGCGTACTGAACTTCCCATCCTCTGCGCAGGCGGCCCAGGTCGAGGCCATCGCGCGTGCGACCGGCCGCGATCCGGTTCCCGATGCCAAGCAGGCGATGGGCTACGTGCATGTGCATGACAAGTTCGCGCTGGGCGGCTTTACCGCCGTACCGTCAGCACAGGTGGCACCCGCTACGATTGCCGAATGCCCGCTGCAGGTGGAAGTCACGGTGATGGCGATGCACGCACCCAATGATGACGATGGCCAGCACTTCGTGATCGTCGAAGGCCGCATCCGCTGCGTGCATGCGCATGAAGCGATCACCCATGCAGGCACCCAGCACATCGATGTCGCCCACTGGAAACCGTTGATCTATCTGTTCCGCCACTACCTGGGCGTGGGTGAACCAGTCGGGCGCAACTTCCGCGCACAGACGCCGGCACATGACCCGGCGTAGAGGCGGTGATTCAAGGTGCCGGCGATGATGGGTGGCTGGTCACTGAAATCCAGTACGACACCATGTCCACATAGCAGCCGTCGCGCTTCACCGCGCGCGGCTCGATGCCGAATTCGGTAAATTCCAACGATTCGTACAGTCCACGCGCGGCAGCGTTGTCTGCCAGCACCGTGAGCGTGAGCGACTCGATGCCATCCGCGCGTGCCGCCGCGAATGCCGCAAGGAACAGTTGACGGGCGATGCCGTGTCCACGATGGGCTGCGTCAACATGGACGCTGTGGATCTCCGCCGTGTGCCGCCGCGCCAACCGCGCCGGACGCACATAGCGCAGGAAGCCCGCCAGCATGCCGTCAACGAATGTGCCGAAGTAGCGCGTACCAGGATCAGCAAGCTGGGCGCGCATCACATCCGCCGAGTCATTCTGTGCCTCGGCCAGCGTGGACAGGAACGCAGCGGGCGACTCGCGAAGCGCCTGCAATCGTGCCTGCCAGAGAATGTCGGCATCGTCAGCGCTGAGTTGCCGGATAAGCATGCGACACACCTGTGAGCTTGTTGATGCACAGGTGCCCAGCCTAGCGCGGGTTCGCCTGATACGGCGTGCATGCAAGAATGAAGTCAGCCCCTTCTTCATTCTCCGCCATGACTGAACTGCAGATTCCCCGCGTTGGATGCGGCGCCGTCGTCCGTGATGCCGACGGCCGCATCCTGCTGATCCAGCGCGGACGCGATCCGGAGCGCGGGCACTGGGGCCTGCCCGGCGGCAAAGTCGACTGGATGGAAACGGTGGAGGCTGCCGTGGTCCGCGAAGTCCGCGAGGAGACGGCGTTGGAAGTGACGCCGCTGCGCCTGCTGTGCGTCGCCGATCATTTCGAGCCGGCGCTTGCGCAGCACTGGGTTGCGCCGATCTTCGAGGCTCGGACACCTGCCGGCGCCGAGGCATCCATCCAGGAGCAGGGGGTGCAGACCGGCCTGGGCTGGTTCGCGCTGGATGCCCTGCCCCAGCCGCTGACGCAGGCCACGATGCAGGCGTTGGCCAGGCTGTAGTAAATATTGATCCGGGCAGGTGCTGGCAGCGGACAAACAAAAAAGCCCTGACCGGAGTCAGGGCTTTTCAATTGGAGGCCTCAAGCGGAATCGAACCGCTGTAAACGGATTTGCAATCCGGTGCATAGCCACTCTGCCATGAGGCCAACGTACTGCGCGCCAGGAACAGGGCCCTGACAAGACAAAACCCCATGATGGGGCCTGTCGGAACATGGAGCGGGAAACGAGACTCGAACTCGCGACCTCAACCTTGGCAAGGTTGCGCTCTACCAACTGAGCTATTCCCGCGTAAGCCGACATGGTACCGGAAATCCGGAACACACACCAGCGATTTCACCTTTCTGACTGCGCGTAAAGCCTTGTGGCCCAACGTGCCCCGCCTTGCCGTGGCGGGAGAAAAACAAGGCCCCTACCGGGGCCCTGTAGAATCTGGAGCGGGAAACGAGACTCGAACTCGCGACCTCAACCTTGGCAAGGTTGCGCTCTACCAACTGAGCTATTCCCGCAGATTCCGTTCGACCTGCGTCGAAGGAGCGCTATTGTGTCCAAATTCCTTCACGCCGTCAACAGTCTTCACATCATGCGGTCACGGGCGTCCGCACTGGGGTACGCTGCCCCGCCCAGCCCCGTGCGCCCATGTTCCTTCGCGGCAAGCCCCTGTTGATCGCCCTGCTGCTGCACCTGGTGGTAGCGCTGCTGTACTGGGCACTGATTCCGCTGGGAATAAACTGGTACCGCGACAATTTCGGCTTCACCTCGCATCGCGACATCGGCTTGGGCATCGCCCAGTTCCATCTGTTCTATCTGTTCATCGGCGTCCAGCCGCTGATCGCGGTGTTGCGTCCGCTGTTCGCCAAGCTGTTGGTGCTGGCGATCCCCTTGGCGTTCGCCAGCTGGACGCTGATGCACAACCACCCGCTGCGCCTGCTGTACTTCACCGTCGGGCCCGGCCTGCTGGCACTGGCCGCGATCGTCACATCCGCGTGGTATGCATCACGCAACCGCCTGCCCGCCACCACGGACACCGCCGATGCCTAGACGCTACGTCCGTCTGTTTTGGCTGCTGGTCGCGTTGACCTGGCTGGCGCTGATCGCCGCACTGGTCAATGCCGGCTTCACCCCGGACTACTGGTTGCTGCACCGCTTGGAAGGCGCCGAACTGTCCTACCCGACCAGCACCGTCATCGTGTTCGCGTTGCTGGGAACGGTGGAGCTGGTAGTGGCCGCCTTGATCGTGCGGCCGTGGAAACTGAAGCGGCTGTGGCTGCGCCTGTTGATTGCCTTCGTTCTGCTGCTGGCGTGGTCGGTACCGTGGATGCTGTCGGCCATGCATCAGCCGCCGGTGCACGGCATGCATCTGCTGTGGTTGCTGCTGCTGGACGTTGGGCTGCTGCTGGCGCTGTGCGTGGTGTCGCTGGTCAGTGTCCTTAAAAGCCTTTCCCGCAGGAAGAAGGCCCGGAACGCGGCTCCGTAAGCCATTGGATCCGAGGCCTTCACCGTTTCATTTTCGGATCTCTTGCATGGATTGCAGTACGCCGATAGCTGAATGTTGAGGATCCGCCAGCGACGCGCGCTTGAATCGTGCCCCTGCCCATCGCATTCCGTGCCGTCCCTGCCTTCTGGCTGTTCGTATCACTCATCTGGCTGCTGCTGGTTGCTGCGCTCATCCATGCCGGATTCCAGCCGGATCATTGGCAGCGGCCTTACACCGAGTCCGGGACGCTGCCCTACCCCATCGGCTCGGTGATCACGTTCGCGCTGATCGTCCTCGTGGAAATGACAGTGCTGTGCCTGGCTGTGCAGCCATGGCGGTTCCGCTGCCTGTGGCTGCGGATGCTGCTCGGCATCCTTCCGTGGCTTGCCTGGACGGCCTATTGGGGCGCGATTTCCATGCATCAATCACCCGTGCGTGCCGTGCATATGCTCTGGCTGCTCGGCATGAGCGCCCTCCTGCTGCTTGCACTGCTCGTGGTTGTGCCGGCCTCGCTTTGGCCTAGCCTGCGACGTTGGCTCGAGAACTGAGGCCCGCGCCCTACTTCCGGAACTCCACCCGCACGTGCTGGCCGAAGCGGGCCTTGGCCTCGCCGTCGAACTCCAGCACACACTCCACCACCTTGGCCACGCCACGCCCGGCATCTTCGGGCAGGCGTGCCTGCGCGAACACCGGGCTGATGCGCACCACGCGTGCAGACGGCAGCGTGCTGGTGTTCTCGGCACCATCGCTGTCCGGCACGACGGTGGCCTTCATGCCCACCTGCACGGCATCGGCGTAGGCGGCACTCAGTTCTGCACGCACCTGCAGCGGACGCGCCGGCAGCAGCGAGATCGCCGGCTTGCCCGCCTGCACGAATGCGCCAAGGCCCGGCACCTGGCCGACCACGGTACCGGCTTCCGGCGCGCTCAGCGACATCTGCTGCAATTTCAGTCTGGCGTGCTCCAGCTTGTGCTGGGCCATGTCGACCTGCGCACCGGCCACGTCGACATCGGCGCGCACACCGGCCAGTTGCTGCTTGGCTGCATCGGCCTGCTGGTTGGACGACACGCCTTCGCTGGCGCCGGTGGACAGGCGAGTCGCATTGCGCTCCAGTTCGCGCAGCTGCGCCTGGCTGCCCTTCAGGCGGTCATTGGCCAAAGCGAGATCGGCGGTGGCCATCGCCACCTCCTGCTGCAGCAGGGCTCCATCCAGCGACAGCAGCAACTGTCCCTTCTTCACCGTGGCGCCCTCCTTCACCGGCGCGGCGGTGATCGAGCCATCCACGGGCGGCGCCAGCGCGATCAGGCCACCCTCGACGTCGATGATCCCGCGCGCCACCGCGACCTTGCCGGCGGTGGCAGCGCTGGCTTTACCTGCAGGTGCTTGGGCAGGGGCGTCCTTGGAACAGGCGCCGAGCAGCAGTGCCGCGGACAGGGCCAGGCTGAAGGAAAGCAGGTGCGACGTCTTGATCATTGGGCGGACTCTACAGTTTCGTTCTGGCGGCGGTCATCACGGACCATGCCGTCTTCCATGGCGATCACCCGATCGGCATGCCGGATCAGGCGCGGATCGTGGCTCACGCACAGCACGGTGGCGCCATGCGCACGTGCGTAGCGATGCAGGATGTCGATCACGCGCTGGCCGTTCTCGGCATCCAGCGCGCTGGTGGGTTCGTCGGCGAAGATCAGCGTCGGCGACTTGGCGAAGGCGCGGGCAACGGCCACACGCTGCTTCTCACCGCCGGACAGCTGCGCCGGTCGCATGTGGCTGCGGTGGCTGAGGCCCACCTCTTCAAGTGCCCTGCGGGCCAGCGGTTCGCTTTCGCGATTGCTCATGCCGCGGTAACCCAGCGGCAACTGCACCTGCTCCAGCGCGGTCAGCGCCGGGAACAGGTTGAAGCCCTGGAACACGAAGCCGACATGGTGCAGGCGGAAGCGCTCCACTTCGCTGCGCGTCATGTGGCCCACATCCTGGCCGAGTGCGTGCACGCGGCCGCCATCGGGCGACGACAGGCCGGACAGCAGCGACAGCAGCGTGCTCTTGCCGCAGCCGGAGGGGCCCGACACCAGCGTCAGTTCACCGGGATAGATGTCCAGCGACAGGCCGCGCAGCACCGGCACCTGTACATCGCCGGACATGAAGCCCTTTTCCAGTGCGTCGGCCTGCAGGGTCGGGGCGACGGCGCGTATGGAAGTCATCGGCCGGTCCTCAGCGCAGCAGCAACGAGGGATCGGAGCGGACGACACTGCGTACCGCCATGATGCTCGACAGCATGGCCATCACCGCGACCAGCGCCACGCAGCCGATGATCACCATTGGTGTCAGCTGCACCGGAACGCGCTGGGTCTGTGCGATCAACAGCACGACGGTGCTGAACGCCGCTGCCAGCAACATGCCCACGCCGCCGATCAGCAATGCCTGCTCGAACACCACCCGCGCCAGCGCATAGCGCCCGGCACCGAGCGCATTGAGCGTGGCGTATTCGCGAACCGAGCCGGCCACCACCGAAGCGAACGACTGGTTGGTGATCACCGCGCCGACGAAGCAGACGATGACGGCCATGAACAACACCGCGATGCCGGCACCGGTATCGAACAGCCAGTACTGCTGCGAGCGGCTGGCGAATTCCGGCGCGGTCCAGAACTCGACCGGCGTGGCCTGCCCCATCGACGCGGCCAGACGATCACGCACGCCGTTGGCCAGGTCCGGCGAACGCAGACCCGCCACGAAATAGGTACTGCCCTCGTGTGGATCGGTACCGGCGATGGCGCGCGCGGTATCCAGCGAGGCCAGCACGTTGACGCCACCCAGGCCACGAAGGCCCGGTTGTGCGGCGACCACGCGCACCGCCTTGCCATTGATCCACGCACGGTTGTTCTGCAGGTCCACGCCCAGCGTATCCAGATCGGCACTGTCGACGATCACCGCGCCCGGCTCACGCAGCTGTGCGCGCAGGTCGGCAGGGAGGATGCGCGCGAACATCATCGCGTCGTCCTGGGTGGAGATGCCGGACAGGTACACCGACACGTTGCCGGTACCCTGCGCGCCGGACCGCCATTCGCCATCGACCCACTCGTAGGGCTCCACGCGGGTGATATCCGGATCCATGCGCAGATGGCTTTCCACATCCGCGCTGATTGCATGGCCGTAGTTGACACTCTGAGTGCCGGGGAAACCGGCCCAGATGTCGGCCGAGGATGCCTTCACGTAGATCGCGGCGGTACCGAAGATGCCCAGCACCAGCGCCGCCTGCACGATCAGCAGCACGCCGGCGAAACACATCGCCAGCACCACCGGCAGGAACCGGCGCCACTCGTAGGCCAGGGTCTTGCGAGCCAGTGCGATCATTGCGCCTCGCCCTCAGCCTCGACTGGCAGCGGTGCGCCGCCCAGGGCGCGGTACAGCGAGGCGAATGCGAGCACGCGCGCGCCCTGCGCACCGATCAGATCAGCCTGCGAGGCGAGCGCGGCACGCTGCGAGTCGAGCCCATCGAATTCGCTCGACAGGCCCAACTGCACCTGCCGCGCCTGGCGCTTGACCTGCTGGCCGGCGGCGTCATCGGCCGCGCGCAGCGACTGGATGCTGCTGTCCTGGCGTGCAAGGCTGCCCAGCGCGCCCTCCACTTCGCTCACGCCTTCCAGTACCGCCTTGCGGTAACTCAGCAGTGCAGCGTCCAGCTGCTTTTCGTCGGCATGGAAACGTGCACGGCGTTGGCCCCAATCCCACAACGGAATATCGACGTACGGGCCGATCGACGGACTGGAGTCGGAGTTGGAGCGGGCGTTCTGGGTGAGGTTGTAGGCATACAGGATGGAGCCGCCAAGGCTGACCCGCGGATACATCGCGGCGCGCGCGGAGCCCTTGCTGGCGGCAGCCTGCATCACCTCTGATTCGGCCAGCAGGATCTGCGGACGGTGGCGCAGCAGATCGGCGGGCACCTGCTGCAGCGAGAACGCACCCAGCTTCGGTGGCGTGCGATAGGCGCGCCAGGCCGGATCCGGACCGTCACGACCCAGCAGCAATGCCAGCGCACGGGCCGCGTTGTCGGCGTTTTCCCGAGCCTGTGCGATGGCAGCGCGGGTGGCGGCCTGGCGTGCACGCAGGCGATCCAGCTCGCCCGGCTCATCCAGGCGCAGGCGCTGGCGGACCAGGGCCAACTGTTCGCCACGGTCATCCACGGTCTGCTGCCGGGCCAGCAGGTCCTGCTGGGCCTGTGCCACGGTCAGGTCCAGATAGCTGCGCACCACGTCGGCAATCACCGCCACCTGTGCGGCACTGCGCAGCGCCTCGGCATTGCCGGCCGAGGCCTGCGCGCTCAGCTGCGCGCTCTCGGCGGCGCCGAACAGGCCCAGGTCCCAGATCGCTTCGATGCCGGCATGAAAGTAGGTATCGACTGCGGCGGCGTCCTGTACCTGCTTGGCGCTGGCCGAGATTTCCGGCAGGAAACGCGAGTCGGACGTACCAGCGACAATCCGAACAGCCTGCAGGCGAAGGGTCGCCTGCTGCAGGTCGAGATTGCCGGCGACCGCCTGATCGACCAGGCCATCCAGCGCCGGGTCGGACAACACTTTCCACCACTGTCTGGCGTCCACTGCCACGCCCTGGCCCTGCGGCACCTGGGTCCAGGTGCTGGGCGTGCGGTCCGGCAGGTCCGGAACAGTCACCGACATGCAACCGGCCAGGGCCAGGCTTGCCAACAACGCACCGGGGCGCAGCACTGCATGCAGGGAGAGTCCGCGCCCGGTCCTGGGCACTGCCACTGAAGTGATACGCCTGACCACCAGCCCGCCAACGTGTAGAAGGAGCATGAAGGCTACCGTGCGATTGTGGAGCGAACATGGAGAAATCGTCCGAAAAAGGTCACAGCACGCGTGCGGTTCAGGCAACGCCGACCCAGTCTTTCACTAGGCTTTCAATGTGTTCCCGGCACGGAACACTGGACGACTTTCACGGCGTATTGCACATTGCGGCATTGCCTTGCTTCGATGCTGCCCGACCGTGAAACTCCCTCGCCGCTGGCTGCTGATTGGCTCAATCACGACAGCGACTGTCGGTGTGATCATGCTCGTCCTGACCACCCCACTGGTCTCGAACGCCACGCTGCTACTGATGGAACGCAGCAACTTCATTCCCGCCGAATCCTCGATCTTCACCTTCGAGCCGTATGCCATCAACCAGGGCTCGTCGAACTACTGGTTGTACGGAAAGGATCGCACCTACTACTACCACTTCACCTACGAAGATGACGTTCCCTACGTCTACATCCCGCAGGACAACCGCTGCCCCGGTTTCGACCGGCAGGATGCCCGGACCTGGTGCAGCGCCCTGCCCGGCAAGCCACGCTAGCGCGGCAGTGGTGCAACCGGTGTGACAAACGAAAAACGCCCCCTTTCGGGAGCGTTTTTCTTGAATCTGGAGCGGGAAACGAGACTCGAACTCGCGACCTCAACCTTGGCAAGGTTGCGCTCTACCAACTGAGCTATTCCCGCAGATTTCGTTCGACCTGCGTCGAAGGAGCGCTATTGTGTCGATATTGCTGCACGGCGTCAACAGGAATTTTCACGTGAAGTGAAGGGCGGCGTTCAGGCGCCTGGGCCCGGACCTCAGGTCCGCAGGCCACGCCGGACTTGCTGCAGCAGAGCCACGTTCTCGTTGATGCGCCCTTGGATCATGCTCAAGGTGTCTTGAGCAATAACGTTTGAATACATGCCGTTGGCGATTTCGGTGAATTGGCTGGCCACCTCGCAAATGCCGTCAATCGCCAGACTGGCGTCACCCTGCTGCACTTCTGCTTCCTCGGCAAGCCGAAGCATGTCAGCACGGGAAATCGCCAGTGCCTCCCCCATGACGTCCATCTGGTGATATCCGTTGGGTCCCTCGCAGAAGGTCACGTCGTAGGCCGGGGCCAAGCGCCATTGCCCATCCGGCGACATGATGTAGGCAAAATTCTTCGGATGGTCGTCCCGGTTGTTGAAGGCGACGTTGAAGACCGCACGCTCGAAGGCCACGGCCATTTGCCGCACGTCATTGGTACACAGCTGGGTCGCGCGCAGGAAGTTGACATAGTCCAACGCCCCCGCCGCCTGGTAGTTGGCGCCCGTGAACGCGGCAAGACTCTGCATGGGTACACGCAACCCGTCGTGGCGATCAAAGCGCTTGCTGGCGAACGCGGCCAGCCCATTGGGCAGGCTGAAGTACTGCGTGTCCGGGGTCTCGATGCCGCACCTGCGCAAGCACTCGGCGTAGACCATTTCAATGGCGCACACCTCGGCATGCTCTTCTCTGGCCGGGAACTTGACCAGCCAGGCTTCGAACCCTGGCCCGGCGGTCGTGGTGAACCCACCCAGATGCGGATCGCGATAGACAAGTGCCTTGGGCCTTGCACCTTGGGGTGAGCCGCCCACCAGCAGCAAGGTCTGCAGAAATTCGCCACCGTCTCCCCGGAGCACCTCCTGCACTTCGGCGGCAAGCTGCTCCAGCGGGATGTGGACCTGCGGCGCCTCGCCCTCGGGCGCCACAGGTTCAAACGTCATGGCCCCCATCGCGTTGCCACCGATGTAGGCCAAACGCTGGAGCGGGCCGATGCGTGCTGTGTTGATCCTGCGGCGCCTGAACATGCGGTCCATCAGCAGCATCCCCCAGCCGTCTGGCAAGGCGTCATACACGGGCCCGGGCAGTTGAAGTTGATGGTCCGGAAAATCCCGCCGCAACGGAGGGCCGGCCAGCGGCAGCTTGTACGAAGACAGCTCCAGCCCCCTTTGCCTGGCCTCGTTGCTGTACTCGAACGCGATCAGAGGGCGGCCGGTCAGGGCGGTGGTGGAGACCAGCGTTCCCCAGAGCCATCGCTCTCCCCACCCCTCGTAGAAGACATTCACTTGCTCAGGCATTGCGGGGCTTCCTCTTCGTCCGGAGGCGATTCGCGGCCTCTTCGTAGCGCCGAATGTCTTCGATGCTGTCCAGCTTTGGCTGGAACAGGCCTTCGAGTTCGTTGATCCGACCAAGGACCATCGCCACGCGGACCACCGCCTCGAAGCCAACATTGCGCCCGGCCTCCAGGTTGGACACGGTGTTGGTCCCGATGCCGGCACGCCCGGCCAGCTCCGACTGTGTCATGCCCAACGCCATGCGCTCTGTGCGCAAGCGCTCGCAGAGTCGCTTGACGACCTCGCCGGGCTTGCTGAAGCCCAAATCCAACATAGCGCTCACCACCCTCTTCCCATGCCAGTTGGCAGCCAAATTATAGAATCGGCACCACCCCTGTTCAATGAATTTAATTCCCTAATTTTGTGTCTTATATGCGTATTCATGCAAATAACTACAGAATCATGGAATTATATTCCCATCGAAATGCGCATCACGTGCGCAGGCCACGTCGGTGGAAGTAGACCTGCTCAGCGATGCGCCGCATGGCCGCCGTGTGCAGCAGTGCGTTGAGCGGCCAGTCGGCCTGCAGATGATCCATCGCCCAGCGCAGCAGGCGCTTGCCATGGAATGCCGGCGCCACCTGCCGCGCCACCCGTTCCGCTTCCGGCCCTTGCCCACGCAGATGGCGGGCAATCGCCTCGCCGACCGCCCAGCCGTGCCGCCACGAGGAATGGATGCCGCCAGCCGAGAGCGGCGAGACGATGCCCGCCGCGTCACCGGTCAGGATCAGGCGAGGGCCGGTGATCGGGCCGTCCGGCCGGCCGCACGGCACCAGACCGGCGCGGGTGGCCGAAGGACGCGCCGAGGGCGGAATGCCGACCACATCGCGCACATGCTCAAGGAAGCCATCGATATCTGGCGGCCGCACCTGGTTCGGGTCATGGCGCAGCGCCAAGCCGACCTGCAGCCCGGTCGGGTTCTGTGCGACCCAGCCGATGTAACCCGGTGCAAAGCGCTTGCTGACGAAGCAATGGAGTGCGTCGCCCTGCGGCAACTGGAGGCCGGCGAACTCACGTTCGACGCCGTAGAGGTTGTCACGCACCTGGCCGAGGCCGGTGCGCTGGGCAACGCGTGAGCGTGCGCCATCGGCGCCGACCAGGTAGGCGCACCGCCCTGCCCCTTCCACCTGCCAGCCGTCACCACTGCGATGGGCGTCGGTGAAGGACTGCTGCAGGCGCAGGTCCACGCCATTCGCGCGCAGCTCGCTGGCCAGCCAGCGCATCAGGTTCGGCGTATCGGTGGTGAGGAAGTAATAGCCCGGCGCGGCCAACAACACGCTGCGCAGATTCGGCGCATACAGCCGCACATTGGCAACGCGTTGCACCAGGTATTCGGGCATGCGCCCCAGCCAGGTCTGCTCCATCGCTTCCTTCACCACGATGCCGGTGGTGTGCAGGCGCTCGCCGGGATCGGATTTGCGTTCAAGCACGCAGACGCGCAGGCCGTACTGCGCGGCGGCCAACGCGCAGGCAGCGCCGGCGAAGCTTGCACCGACAATGACCAGATCGTGGTCGTAGGCGGAGGATTGATGAGGCATCGCGGCGTCACCCTTGGAACGAAGGATGCAGCATCCAGCATTCATGTGGTGGGGCGATGGAGCGACGGTGAAGTGACAATGAAGCGCGTTGGGCGCAAACGAAAAACGCCCCCTTCCGGGAGCGTTTTTCTTGAATCTGGAGCGGGAAACGAGACTCGAACTCGCGACCTCAACCTTGGCAAGGTTGCGCTCTACCAACTGAGCTATTCCCGCTTGGGAGGCGAAATTTTACCTATTCCAAGGATGGCGTCAAGCGCTTTTTTCAGGGCCTGCGAGGCGCCCAGCGCCACGTATCCACGCATGGCGTGGATCTACTACAGCATCTCTGCAAACCGATAGTTCCGTATCATCCGTGGATGCAGCATTTCCAGTAGATCCACGCCATGCGTGGATAGACGCATCGATGGGGTCAGAGCCCTTTCCTGCGGAAAGGGATCCGACCCCGGGGCTCAGTTGCCCAGCTTCTTCTGCCGCGCACGCTCGCGCGCCGCGCGCTCGTCATCGCGCAGGCTCGGCCAGGCGGCGTGCAGGTACTGCAGGCCCGACCACAGGGTCAGCACGGCGGCAATGGCCAGAGTCCAGTCGCCGATGTGGAACACCGGCCAGCCCATCCAGATGTCTTCCACCGGCACGTTCGGGGCCACCGAATACAGCAGGCACAGCAGCGCAACCATCTGCGCGGTGGTCTTGACCTTGCCGATCATCGCCACGCGTACCTTGGCGCGCTGGCCCAGCTCGGCCATCCACTCGCGCAGCGCCGACACCGCTATCTCGCGGCCGACAATGACCGCTGCCCAGAACGCCATCCACGGCGTCGGGTGGCCCTGCACGATCAGGAACAGCGCCACTGCCACCATCAGCTTGTCCGCGACCGGGTCGAGGAAGGCACCGAAGGCCGACTCCAGCTGGTAACGGCGAGCAATCCAGCCGTCGAGCCAGTCGGTGATCGCGGCCAGGCCGAAGATCGCCGCCGAAGCGAAGTTGGTCCAGGTGTAGGGCAGGTAGAACACCAGCACCAGCACCGGGATCATCACGATCCGCAACAAGGTCAGCCAGGTGGGCAGGGTCAACTTCATGCTTGCGTGCTTCTCTCTCTACTCGGCCGGATCAGGCGTGGCCAACCCGTGCAGGTTAGCGTAGATACGTGCCGCGAGGGCGTCATTGATGCCTTCCACCTTGGCGATTTCCGCTTCACCAGCGGCTTTCAGGCCTACAAGACCACCGAAATGCTTGAGCAGGCTGGCACGGCGGCGGGGGCCGATACCGGGAATGTCCTCCAGCTTGCTGGTCATCCGTGCCTTCTGGCGGCGACCGCGGTGGCCGGTGATGGCGAAGCGGTGCGCCTCGTCGCGCACCTGCTGGATGAACTGCAGCGCCGGATTGGCCGCGCCCGGGCGCAGTTCGCGACCATCGGGCATCACCAGCGCTTCGTGGCCGGCGCGGCGTTCCACGCCCTTGGCCACGCCCACCAGCAGCACGCCTTCCACGCCCAGGTCGGCCAGCGCGGCCTGCGCCTGAGCCAACTGGCCGGCGCCGCCGTCGATCAGCAGCACGTCCGGCAGCACACCCTGCTCTTCCACCGCACGGCGGAAACGGCGGTCGATGGCCTGGCGCATGGCGGCGTAGTCGTCGCCCGGCTCGATGCCGCTGATGTTGAAGCGGCGGTACTGCGCGCGCACCGGGCCGGCGGCGTCGAACACCACGCAAGAGGCGACGGTGGCCTCTCCCATCGTATGGCTGATATCGAAACATTCGACACGCTTGACCGGCTCGGCCAGGCCCAGCATGTCGCGCAGCGCATCGCTGCGCGCGTGCTGCGCGTTGCGGCTGTTGAGTTCGGTGGCCAGGGTCAGCTGCGCGTTGCGGCTGGCCAGCTCCACGTAGCCGGCGCGCTCGCCGCGCACATTCCACTTCAGTTGCACCTTGCGCTCGGCCGAGGCCGACAGCGCGGCGACCAGCAGGTCGGCGTCGGGAATCTCGCGATCCAGCAGGATCTCGCGCGGCGGCTCGAATTCGATGTAGTACTGCGAGACGAACGCGGCCAGCACTTCCTCCGGGCTTTCTTCGCCGTTGGTGCGCGGGAAGAACGGGCGGGTGCCGAGGTTGCGGCCATCACGGAAGGCCAGCAGCAGCACGCAGGCCTGCGAACCCTGCATGGCCACCGCCAGCACGTCGAGGTCCGCGGCGCGACCATCCACGTACTGGCGGGTCTGCATGCTGCGCAGTGAAGAAATCAGGTCGCGCAGACGCGCGGCCTGCTCGAACTCCAGCGCCTCGCTGGCGGCCTGCATCTGCTCGCCCAGCTCGCGGGTCAGCTCGTCGCTCTTGCCTTCCAGGAACAGCGCGGCGCGGCGCACCGATTCGGCGTACTCCGGCGCCGGCACCAGCTCCACGCACGGCGCACTGCAGCGGCCGATCTGGTACTGCAGGCACGGCCGCGAGCGGTTGCGGAACACGCTGTCCTCGCAGCTGCGCAGCTTGAACAGCTTGTGCATCAGGTTCAGCGTTTCACGCACCGCGGTGACGCCGGGATACGGCCCGAAATAGCGCCCGGGAATGGCACGCGGGCCGCGATGCAGCGCTATGCGCGGCCAGTCCTCGCGGGTCAGCAGCACATGCGGATAGGTCTTGTCGTCGCGCAGCGAGACGTTGTAACGCGGCGACAGCGACTTGATCAGCTGGTTTTCCAGCAGCAACGCCTCGGCTTCCGAGCGCGTCACGGTCACGTCCATGCGCGTGATCTGCGAGATCATCGACATGATCCGCGCGTTCTTCGGGCTGCCGTTGAAATAGCTACCGACACGGTTGCGCAGCGCGCGCGCCTTGCCCACGTACAGCAGGGTGTCGTCCGCAGCGTACATGCGGTACACGCCGGGGGCGGTGCTGAGCTGGGCCGCGAAGGCCTTGCCGTCGAAGACCGGAGCGGGAACGTCGGTCATTCGCTGATCGGCACTTCGCTGAGCACGCCGCTGTCGGGGTCGAATCGCAGCACGGCGTGGGCGTCGGTCTCGGCGATCCACACCGCTCCGGCGCCCACTGCCAACCCGGCCGGGCCATGCAGGCGGCGCGGCAGTGGCTGGGTGGTGAGTTCGCCACCACCCAGGCGCAGCGTGCGCAGGCGGCCGTTGCCGGTATCGGCAATCCACAGCAGCGGCGCATCCGCGCTCAATCCGATCGCCTGCGGGAACTGCAGGCTGGCCTGCGCGCGCGGGCCGTCTTCACTACCGAAGCGCCACGGTCCCTGCCCGACCAGCGTCTGCACCAGGTCGCCGCGCAGTTGCAGTGCACGGATCGAGGATCCCAATGCATCGGCCACGTACAGCACCTGCTGCACCACGGCCAGCGCGGTTGGCTGGGCAAAGGCAGCAAGATGGCCGCTGCCATCACGTTCATCGATGGATCCACTGCCGGCGCGCCATTGCAGGCTGCGCTGGCCCAGGTGGTAGCTCCAGATACGGTTGTCGCCGGCCATCGCGATGTGCAGCTGGTTGTCGGCGATGGCCAGGCCGACCGGATGGTCCAGCGAGACCTGCCGCGCCTGCGCGACCGGACCTTCCACCGGCGCACCGGGACGCCCGTTGCCACACAGCGTGTCGACGATGCCGGTCAGCAGGTTGATGCGGCGCACTGCGTGGTTGCCGGTGTCGGCGACGTACAGCGAATCGCGTTCCAGCACCAGCGCCTGCGGGCGGTGGAACGCCGCTTCGGCCAGGTTGCCGTCCATGAAATCAGCGGTGCCCAGCCCGAACTGGCGCAGGATGCGGCCGCCATGGCTGCATTCAAGGATGCGGTGATGGCCGCTGTCGGCGATGTACAGGCGTTCGGTACTGACCGCCAGGCCGAGCGGGAAGCGCAGCGCCTGTCGGGGTTCCGGGTGCAGTTCGCTGCCGCCGCGCGGCGGCGCCGACGGTGCGCCCTGGCACAGCGCGTTCAAGGCACGCTCCAGCTCACCGGGTACACCCTGCCCCACCAGCCGTTGCTGCTCGCGGCCCTGCGCATCCAGCAGCACCAGGGTTGGCCAGGCGGTGATGCCGAAGCGGCGCCAGCCGTCCCAGTCGGCATCGAGCAGCACGGGCATGGTCAGCCCCTGGCGACGCAACAGCTTCAGTGCGGCACCGGCGTCGCGTTCGAAGTCGAAGCGCGGCACCTGCAGCACCAGCGGCTGCAGCTTGCCGGGGTGGCGCGACAGCCATTGGCCGAATTCGGCCAGGCGTTGTGCGCTCCAGGCGGAGGCCGCGTTGACGAACAACAGCGCCACCGGCCGACCGCGCAGTTCGGTCAGGGTGCAGGGGGTGGCATTGAGCCAGGTGGCGAACTCGGGCAGGTCCGGGACGGGCTGGACGTTCATGGCCCGATTATGCCGGAGTCGGTGTCATGCAACAGTCGTGCCACGGCACGTTTTGCAGCATTGTCGACCAATGTCCAGACCTGTTCGAAATGATCACTGCCGCCGGTGTAGGGATCCGGGATCGCCATCGGGCCCTCTCCACCCGACCAGGGCAGGTAGAGTGCCAGGCGTTCGCGCTGGGCAGATGTGGCCAAGCGACCGGCATCACGCAGGTTGGCCTCGTCGGCGCACAGGATCCAGTCGAAGCGGTCGAAATCCGCGGCCTGCAGCTGGCGCGCACGCAGGCCGCCGATGTCCACACCGTGCCCGGCTGCGCAGGCGATCGCACGCCGGTCCGGCGGCTCGCCCACGTGCCAGTCGCCGGTGCCGGCCGAATCGACCTGCACCCGCCCGGCCAGCGGCGAGGCCTCCAGGCGTGCGCGCAACGCACCTTCGGCCATCGGCGAACGGCAGATGTTGCCGAGGCAGACGACCAGCAGCTTCATCGCGCGGCCATTGCCTGCAGCAACGCTTCGGCGCGCTCCAGGTCCTCGGGCGTGTCGATGCCCGGCGGGAACGGTTCGGGCGAGATCGCCACGCTGATCGGGAAGCCAGCTTCCAGCACGCGCAGCTGTTCCAGCGATTCGATCTGCTCCAGCTGACCCGGCGGCATTGCCGCGAACTGCTGCAGGAAGCCGGCACGGTAGCCGTAGATGCCGATATGGCGCAGCCAGTTGTGACCGGCCGGCAGCGTGTCGCGGCTGCGTGCGAAGCCATCGCGATGCCAGGCGATCGGCGCACGACTGAAGTACATCGCCTCGTTGCGCACATTGCGCACCAGCTTCACCACGTTCGGGTCGAACAGGGTGTGCGCGTCCTCGACGGTCGTGGCCAGGGTCGACATCGGCGCATTGCCTTCAACCAGCGCCTCGGCCACCGCGCCGATACCCGCCGCGGGGGCGAATGGTTCATCGCCCTGCAGATTGACCACCACGGTGTCGTCAGACCAGCCGGCGATGCGCGCGCACTCGGCCAGGCGGTCGGTGCCCGACGCATGTGAGGTCGCAGTCATCGCCACCTTCACTTCGGCCAGCCCGGACAGTGCGTCGGCGATGCGCTGGTCGTCAGTGGCAACCCAGACCTCGCCGGCACCGGCCTGCAGCGCGCGGCGCGCCACGTGCAACACCAGTGGCTCACCGCCCAACAGGCGCAGCGGCTTGCCCGGCAGCCGCGAGGCGGCATGGCGGGCCGGAATGGCGACTACGAATTCGGTCATGGGGCGGTACTCGGCAGGCTCGTTACAACGGGAATGCGGCCGGCGGCGCATGAATGCAAGCGCCGCCGCGCCACTCAGTTCGGTCGCAGCTTGTCCAGGCGGTCGGTCAGCGCCACCCAGAACGCGGCAGGCAGCTCGGCGCGCAGCGGGACCGCGTAGTGCCAGTCATTACCGAACGCACGGCATTTCACCGCGTCCTTTTCGGTCATCAGCACCGGCAGCTGGCTGCCAAAGGACAGGTCCTGCGGCTGATAGGCCTGATGGTCAGCGAAGGCATGCGGCACCACGCCGATGCCGCGCGCGCGCAGCATGTCGAAAAAGCGCTGCGGATGCGCGATACCGGCCACGGCGTGCACGCGCTGGCCCTTGAAGTACGACAGCGGACGGGCACGGCCTCCGGCCAGCGGTTGTGCGCTGTCGATGTGCAGGGCCATCGGCCACTGGCCGAAGCCGCAGGCCTGGGCGGCCGTTTCTTCATCGGCCTGGCCGAGATTCACCACACGGAAATCGCACTCGCTGGCGCGGCTGACCGGCTCACGCAGCGGCCCGGCCGGAATCATCCGGCCATTGCCGTAGCGGCGCTGCGCATCGACCACTTCGATTTCGATGTCGCGCGCCAGCCGATAGTGCTGCAGGCCGTCGTCGCAGACGATCACATCGCAACCGGCCTCGATCAGCGCCTTGCCGGCAGCAACGCGGTCACTGTCCACGCGCACCGGCACGCCGGTCTTCCAGGCGATCAGCACCGGTTCGTCACCGCCCTTGGCGGTCGGCGTATCGGCCTTCACCCACAGCGGTTTGTCGGCATCTTCGCGACCGTAGCCACGGCTGGCCACGCCCGGCTTCCAGCCAGCCGCGCGCAGGCGCTCGACCAGGGCGATGGTCAACGGCGTCTTGCCGGTGCCACCGGCGGTGATATTGCCAACCACGATGACCGGCACCGGCAGCGTGTAGTGCTTGCGCCAGCCACGCCGATAGGCCCGGCGGCGCAGCGCGGTGACGCCGGCATACAGCGGCGCCAGCAGGCGCATCGCCCACGGAACCGGGCTGCCGTCGTACCAGTACGGCGGGGTCTGGGTACCCTTGCCGACCATCAGTCCTGCCTTTCGCGGAACTGCATGCTGTGCAGATGCTGGTACAGGCCACCCATGGTGAGCAGCTCCTTGTGGGTACCGCGCTCGACGATGCGACCGTGGTCCATCACCAGCACCAGGTCGGCATGCTCGATGGTCGACAGGCGGTGCGCGATGACCAGCGTAGTGCGCTCGGGCATCAATCGCTGCAGCGCGTCCTGCACCAGACGCTCGGATTCGTTGTCGAGCGCCGCAGTGGCTTCATCGAGGATCAGGATCGGTGCGTCGCGCAGGATCGCGCGGGCGATGGCCAGGCGCTGGCGCTGGCCGCCGGACAGCAGCGCGCCGTTTTCGCCCACCGGGGTCTGCAGCTGCTGCGGCATGCGTGCGATGAATTCCCATGCATTGGCCGCCTCGGCCGCCGCGCGGATCTGCTCCTCACTGGCCTCCATGCCGTAAGCGATGTTGGCGGCGATGGTGTCATCGAACAGCATGACCTTCTGCCCCACCATCGCCACCTGGCGACGCAGGTCGGCCAGCGGATAATCATCCAGCGCCACGCCATCAAGGGTGATGCGTCCGCCACTGGGCTCGTAGAAGCGTGGCACCAGCCGGATCAGGCTGGTCTTGCCGCTGCCGGAGCGGCCGACGATGGCGGTGACCGTTCCGGGCTTGGCAACGAAGCTGATGTCGTCCAGCGCAATGCCACTGTCCTCGCGGTAACGCAGCATGACGTGGTCGAAGGCCAGTTCGCCACGCACGCGCTGCACCGTCTTGCGGCCCTCGTCGCGCTCCACCGGCATGTCGAGAATGCTGAACAGACGCTCGGCAGCCGCCACGCCGCGCGAGATCGAGGTCTGCACGCTGGTCAGACGACGCAGCGAAGGAATGATCGCCATCATCGAGGTCATCAGGCCCATGAACTGGCCCGCATTGAGACGACCGGCCAGCGCTTCGCGCGTAGACACCCAGACGATCACCGCCAGCGCCAGTGCGGCCAGGAACTGGACCACGCTGGACGCCGCGGCACGGGTGACTTCCACCTTCATGTTCAGCGACAGCATGCGGTTGGCCAGGCGCGAGTAGCGCGAGATCTCATGCTGCTGGGTGCCATGCACCTTCACTTCCTGCTGCGCGGCCAGCGACTGCTCGGCGGTCTGCGCCATCGAGCCCATGCCGTCCTGGATGCCCCGGCTGATGCGGCGGTAGCGTTTGCCCACGAAGGACACGATCACGCCGATCAGCGGCACCACCACCAGCATCGCCACGGTGACCTTGACGCTCATCTGCAGCATCACCGCCAGCATGGCGATGATGGTCAGGGTATCGGCCACCACGGTCTTGAGCGCGTCGGCGCTGGCCTGGGTGACCTGTTCGGTATCGAAGTTCAGGCGGCTGACCATCACCGGCGTCGCTTCGGTATCGAAATGCGAGGACGGCAGATGCAGGTACTTGGCCAGCACCTGTTCGCGCAGGTCGCGCACCACGCTGCGGCCGGTCTTGGCCAGCGCATAGTCGCTCACCCAGGTGGCGACGCTGCGCATCAGGAACAGGCCGAGGATGGTCAGCGGCAGTACCACGGCCGCGCGCGGCTGCGGATCAACGAAGCCTTCGTTGACCAGCGGCTCCATCAACTTGGTGAAGTGATAGCCGGCCAGGGCTTCGACCGCCATGGCGATGACCGCAGCCACCATGAACACCAAGTAGGCACGGGTGTACCCCAGCAGACGTTTGTAGATCGGCCACACCGGCGCGTGATTGGAACTCATGGACGCACCTCGGGTGCTGTTGCAATGGCAATACGGCGGAAGCCGAGCTGGCCCAGCGCATCCTGCGCGGTCACCACGGCCTGGTAGGGAGTGCGCGCGTCGGCACGCAGCAGCACGGTCTGCTCGCGATCGCTGCCGGCCACGGCGGCGATGGTCTGCTTGACCGACTCGACGTCGCTGCGCAGTACTTCCTGGTCATTGATGAAGTAGCGGCCTTCGGCATTGATCAGCACGCTGAGCGAACGCGGCGGCTCGTTGGTCTGCTGCTGGCTGGCGGTCGGCAGCTGCACCTGCAGCGTCGAACGCGCATCGAAGGTGGTGGTGACCACAAAGAAGATGATCAGCACCAGAATGACGTCGATCAGCGGCACCAGATCGATATGCGGCTCATCCTGGGATCGGTCGTTGCCGATACGCATCGATCAGGCCTTCGCCGTGGCGGCGCCGGCCGGACGCGCGGCCGGGCCCGGGTTCATCACCCCGGGGCGGCCGTCGAGCGTATCCAGCAGCGCGCTGGCTTCCTGCTCCATTTCCACCACGTAGCCGTGGATGCGGCCCTTGAAGTAGCGATGGAACATCAGCGCCGGGATGGCCACGATCATGCCGGTGGCGGTGCACACCAGCGCCTTGCCGATGCCGCCGGCCAGCTGGTTCACGTCGCCCACGCCGTGGTCGAGGATGCCCAGGAACATCTGGATCATGCCGATGACCGTGCCGAGCAGACCCAGCAGCGGGCCGGCCGAGGCGATGGTGCCCAGCGCGTTCAGGAAACGCTCCATGCGGTGCACCAGGTGGCGGCCGGTGTCTTCAATGCGTTCGCGGATCTGGTCGCGCGGGCGGTTGCGCGCTTCCAGTGCGGCGGCCAGCAGCGCGCCCAGCGGCGAGTTGGTACGCAGGGTCTGCAGGTGTGCCGGATCAAGCTTGCCGCGCGCAGCCCAGTTGCGCACTTCCTGGCCGAGGCCGGGCGGCAGCACTTCAGTTCGCCGCAGGGACCAGAAACGCTCCAGGATGATCGCCAAAGCCAGTACGCCCAACAGCAGCAGCGGCACCATCGGCCAGCCACCGGCCTTGACCAGTTCCCACACGTTTCAACCCTCCGGCCCAATGGCCGCTTGTTCGATCGGCGATAGGATAGCAGCCGACCGCGCCCGCCCAGCGGCATCCCACCACCGGGATGCGTGGATACGCTGTTCACGCAGCTGCAGCCCTTGTGCACCAAGCCATACGCGGATCGCCCCGGAGTCGGCCGTGGCCAGCACTTCCGCCCCCTGCGCCTGCCAGCGCTGGACCACGTCCTGGCGTGGATGGCCGAAGCGGTTGCGGTGCCCGGCCGAGACCACCGCCAACCGTGGCGCCACGGCGGCCACCCACGGCGCGCTGGAGCTGCCACCGCTGCCATGATGCGGCACCAGCACCACATCCGCCTTCAATGCCGCCGGAGACGCGTGCAACAGCACCTGCTCGGCCGGGCGGCCGATGTCGCCCGGCAGCAGGACCACGCCATGACGGCTGGCGACGCGCAGCACGCAGCTGTCTTCATTCTCGGCCTGCCGGCTACCCGGTGCCGGGTGCAGCACCTGGAAGTCGACACCATCCCACTGCCAGCGCATGCCCTGCTGGCACGGCCGGGCCCCGCCGATGGCGCTGCCGGGCGGCGCCATCAGCTGCAGCCCAGGCAATTGCCGGCGCAGGCTCGGCAGGCTGCCGGTGTGGTCCAGATGGTCATGGCTGAGCATCGCCTGCTGCGGCGGCCCCTGCCCCAGCGCACGCAACACCGGCACCAGGATCCGCTCATTGCCATCGCCTCCGGTCGGCGGCCCCACGTCGTACCAGAGTGCGTGCCGCGCCGTGCGCAGCAACACCGCGGTGCCCTGGCCAACATCGTGCACCAGCAGCTCCAGTTCCCCTTCGGCCGGTGCATGCCGGGCGGGCCACAACAGAGGCAGGCACAGCAGCAGGCCCGCCAGGCCACCGCCGGCGCCGCGTGGCAGCAGCCACCAGAACACCCCCAGCAACGCCGCCGGTACTGCCCAGCGCGGCGCCTCGGCCAGCCACCACATCGCCTGCGGGTGCAGCGCAAGTGGCTGCAGGGCCTGCCAACTGAGCTCGAACAGCCAGGCAGCGGCACGCCAGGCCCAGCGCCCGGCGCCGTCATGCAGCGCGTGCAGGCCGGTACCCAGCAGCGACAACGGCACCACCAGCAGCGTCCACCATGGAATGATCGGCAGATTGACCAGCGGGCCCAAGCGCGCGGTGCCGCCGAACAAGGCCACGCATAGCGGCAGCAGGCCGAGGCTGGCCACACCCTGCGCAGCAAGGAAGCCGCGCAGGCCACCGCCGACGCCCTCCGGCCCGGTCCGCGGCAGGCACCACAGCAGCCACAGCACGCCACCAAAGCTGAGCCAGAACCCGGCCGACAACACCGATAGCGGCGCCGGCAGCAGCATCACCATCGCGGCCAGGGCCAGCCCCTGCCCCGCACCTACCGGGCGACGTCCGGCACGGGCCAGTGCCACCAGCCCGATCATCAGCGCCGCGCGCACCGTTGGCAGCGCGCCGCCGGCCGCCACCGCGTAGGCGGCTGCGGCCAGCGCCGCACCCCACGCCGCCGCCTGCGGCCGGGGCCAGTACCGTCCCAGCAGCGGACACAACCACCACGACAAGCGGCACAGCAGTACGCCGAAGCCAGCCACCACACCCACGTGAAACCCGGAAATCGCGACCAGATGGGTCAGGCCCAGCGCGCGCAGGTGCTCCCAGTCGGCATCGGACAGTCCGCGAGTGTCGCCCAGTGCCAAAGCCTGCACGAATCGCGCGGCAGGATGTGCCACCTGCGTGGCGATGGCGTCACTGCTGCGCTCGCGCCAGGCTGGCAGGCCCTGCGCGGGCACGCGCTCATGTGCAGCGCCCGGGTCGCGCACCGTTCCATTGCCGGAAATACCTCGCAGCAATGCATGGCGTTCGCCATCGAAGCCACCCGGATTGATCCGCGAGCGTGGCGCACGCACGCGCAACGACAACTGCCAATGCGATCCCGCACGAACCGCATGACGTCCGCCCTCGGCCTCGTGCGCTGACGATCTGCGCCACGGGTCGTTCCAGGTGATCTGCAGGCGCCTGCCACGCAACGCTGGCAAGGTATCGGCCTCATCCACGTGCAACACGAAACGCGTGTAGCCGGGCCCGCTCTGCGGAAGATCAGCCACCCGCCCGCGCACCTGCACATCCTGCGGCGGCGCGCCGGGTGGCAGCTGGCCGTGCAGGGCCCAGTGCCCGTGCAATGTTGCCCATGCCAGGCCGAGCACGATCGCAGCCCAGGTGCGGCCGCGCCAGCGCAGCAGCCAGCCCGCGCCACCGGCAACCGCCATCGGCACGCTCAGCCACAGCGGCAGCAGCGCCGGCATCTGCACACAGGCCAGCGCGCCCAGCACCAGACCGGCGGCGCAGCCGGGGCCGAACAGGGCCGGTGCGGAACGTTCGGAAACCATTCCACCAGCCTGCCGCCAGGCGTAACAGGCTGCCTATCGGGGATTTACCTGCGTGGCTGTCAGCGCCGGACGGTGCCGCGGTGGAAGTTGACACGGAAGCTGGCGCCGCCGCCGGCGGCCTCGCCAACACTGACCGAGCCGCCGTGGTGCTGCACGATTTCCTTCACCAGATGAAGGCCCAGGCCACTGCCGCTGCCCGCCGCGCGGAGGCGATGGAAGGGCTCGAAGATCGCTTCGCGGTCGCTCACCGGAATGCCGGCGCCCTGATCGCTGACTTCCAGCAGGCCGCGCGTGTCCAGGCGCACGCAGATGGTGCCGCGCCCGCCGCCGTGGACGATGGCGTTGTGCACCAGGTTGGCGATCACCCGGCCCAGCGCCAGGCTGTCGCCGTGGATCCACACCGGAGCCTCCGGTGCATCCACTTCGAAGCCATAGCCAGCACCGACCACCAGTGGCGCCAGATCAGCGGCCGCCTCACGCACCAGCAGCGCCAGGTCCAGCCGCTGCAGCGCGCCGACGTTGCGATCGAGCCGCTGCAGATCCAGCAGGTGCTCGGCGACGTTGCCCAGCCGCGCCACGTCGGTCAGCAGCTGCGACTTCAGCTCACCCTGTGGCAGCTGCGACAGGCGCGCCTGCACCACCGCGATCGGCACCCGCAGTTCGTGCGCGGCATCGGCGAGGAACTTGTCACGCGCGGCATACCCCTGCTGCACCTTGTCGATCGCGTCGTTGAAGGCTTCCACCAGCGGTGCGACCTCGGTCGACACCAGCTGCGCATCCAGACGCGCACCCGGCTGGCCGATATCCAGCTCCTTGGCCTGCTGTGCGGACCGACGCACGCCACGCATCGCACGGTGGATCACGGTCGGCATCACCAGCAGCGTGACCACGATCAACGGCAGGAAGAACCACAGGCCGATCAGGCGCAGCACCATCAGCGCGCCATCCAGCAGCCCGCCCTTCGGTGCCCCGCCCACCATCACCGTGATGCGCCGCCCATCCTCGTTGCGGATCATGACCCGCGCCACGTCCAGATAGGGCGGCACCAGTGAACCCAGTTCGGTTGCACCCACTGTCGGCAAGCGTGCCAGCAACGGCGCGTGGATCGCGGGAATCGTGCCGCGCTCCAGCCACATGCCCTTGTCATCGACCGCCGCGAACCAGAGGTTGCCACCGGCCCCAGCGTTGAGCTTTTCCCAGCGCGCCTGGTCCAGCACCAACCTGCCACCTTCGCTGTGCACGGCTTTGGCCACTGCCTCGGCAGTGAACATGTCCATGCCCCAGGAGTCCTTGTCGCCCCAGGTCAGGATCAGCGCGACCACCGCGAACAGCACGGTGAAGGCCTGCGCCAGGAACAACCGCCAGGCCAGGCCAAGCGTAATGGAGCGGATCGGACGGGCCATCTCAGGCCTCCGCCAGCAGGTAGCCGACGCCCCGGATCACATGGATTTCAACGCCCGCCCCGGCCTGCTGCAGCGCCTTGCGCAGCTTGGAAATGTGCGCATCAAGCGCATTGGACTGGATCTCATCATCAAAACCGTACACCGCCGCCTCCAGTGCGCTGCGGGTGACCGTGCGCCCCTGGCGCATCGCCAGCGCCTGCAGCACCAGCACCTGGCGCCGGGGTAGCGCCAGCGGCTGGCCCTCCACCTGTGCCTGCAATGATTCGAAGTCGAATTCCAGCCGGCCCAGCCGCAGGCTCGGCGTCACCATTGCCGAGGGCCGCCGCGAGACTGCACGGATGCGCGCCATCAGTTCTTCGATCGCCACCGGCTTGACCAGGTAGTCATCGGCACCGACGTCCAGCCCCTCGACCTTGTCCGACAACGTGCCCTTGGCGGTCAGCATGATCACCGCCAGGTTCGGGCGCAGTGCGCGCGCGGTGGCAACGAAAGCCACGCCATCGCCATCGGGCAGCTGGCGGTCGAGCAGCATCAGCTGGTGCACCGGCTCGCGCAGCGCGAGCGCGGCCTCGGCCAGGTTGCCGACCACGTCGGCGACCACGCCCTGCCGCTCCAGGCCCGATTGCAGGGCACGGGACAGATCGGGATCGTCTTCGACCAGGAGGATGCGCATCAGGGGCTCGGCTACCGGAAACGGTGCCGATCATAGTGCCTGGCGCCGGATTTGGGCGCCTTCGCGTGCCGATTGCCAAGGCGCAATGTTCTGACAATGTTGTGCCCACACCATGCACAGCCATCCCCCGCAAAGTGGCTGATCGATGCCGTCGCTGTCCCCGACCCTGCTGCGCCCGTTGCTGTTCTCCGCTGCCATCGGCCTTCCGTTGATCGCTCACGCCGCCGACCGGAACACGGGGGTGCTGGCCGGTATCAGTGCCGGCGCGACCTCAGGGGCCTACGCCCACTACGACGTCAAGCCGCTGGTCGTACCGTCCATTGCCTGGCAGGGCGAGCGCTTCTTCGCCAGCCCGGGCTCGCTGGGCATGTACCTGTACAAGCGCGAGGGCCTGCGCCTGTCGGCGGCGGTCACGCCCTACACGCTGCGCTTCAAGACCGACGACGTGAACGACCCTCAGCTGCGTCGCCTGCACAGCCGGCAGATGTCTGCCATGGCCGGCATCAATGGTGAATACAGCGCCGACTGGGGCATCGTCGAGGCCAGCGTGATGCGCGAGGTCACCGGGCACGGAGGTGGCATGGAGTCGCGCCTGCACTACAGCTATCCCATCCAGGCCGGCCGCTTCACCTGGGTACCCAGGGTCGGCGTAGTGCACTCCAGTGCGCGCCTGCTCGACTACTACTACGGCATTACCGACGAAGAAGCGCTGCGCTCGGGACTTGCCGCCTACAACCCGGGCAGCGCGACATCACCGAGCCTGCAGATCGCGGTCAGTACTCCGCTGGGCACGAAGTGGCGCGCGACCGGCGTCGTCGCCAACCAGTGGTTCGGCGATGCCGTAAAGGACAGCCCGATGGCCCGTCGCGGTACGCAGACCTCGGCCTTCATTTCCCTGATGCGCTCGTTCTGATCGAGCGCCCGCAACGGACAAGGACCCCCCATGGCCTCCGTCTCCCCTGCTGCTGAAGCGCACGCGATCCTGCGTGCCCCGGACCTGGACAGCGCCGAGCGCGCCTACCTGGGGCTGCTGCCCGACCTGGAACACGTGAACGCGCTGACGCGCCGCGCACTGGGCCTTTCGCGTGCTGCCGATGCAGCGCGCGGCTACGCGTTGTCGATGACGCTGGTGGGATTGCGCCTGCAGGAACTTGAGATGGGCGAAGCGACCGCAAAGGAACATCGCCAGGCCACACTGCGCAGCCTGCGCCAGGCCTTCAGCGCCTGAGCGCAGGCCAGCAATGCCGCCGGTGCTGCAGGGCAGCGGGAAGGCTCAGCGGAACGTGGTCCACGCCAGCACTGCCGCCAGCAGGGCCACCCAGATCACCGCCTTGAAGGTACCCTCCAGCATGTTGCCGCCGAACAGCAGTTCGAAGAAGGGATTGGGCCTGGAAACCGGGACGTGATCGCTCATGCGGCAGCTCCTTGCAGTGACGGCGCGATTGCGCGGTAGACCGCAGTCTACGCCTGCACTGCCCGGATTCATCGCCCCCCGACCGTCTTTGGCGGTTCAATTCCGGCCTTCGTCGCAGGCCGGCTGCAGCACCCCACATGTCATGCCAGCCTGCGTGCACTTTCCCGCTGGAGCACCGTGCCATGCCGATGCTTGCCTTGATGCTGCTGCTCTCCAGCCTGTTCAGCGCTGGCAACGAGCCCACTGAAGCGGCCCTTCGCAGCCAGATCCTGCGTGCCGAAACCCAGCAGCCGGAAGCCGTACGACAGGATTGCGGTTCGCCCTCCCTGCTGCTCTACCGGCTGCGCCAGGACCGGGTCCTGAGGCTGGCCAACCAGCCCCTGCAACACCAACCCGCCGATGCCCAGCCCACCCGTGGTGCGACGGTTCGCGTTGCCCAGCTCTGGGAGCGCGTGGACGGTCACTGGAAGCTGCAGCGGATGATCAGCGTCGAAGATCTGGTCGTGCAGCGCTGACCATGTGCAACCGTGGTCGATGCCTAAAACGAAAAAAGCCGGCCCAGGGCCGGCTTCCATCGTGATCCACCGCTGCACCGGCAATGCCGGGAGCCAGGTGGTGGGCGGTACAGGGTTCGAACCTGTGACCCCTACCATGTCAAGGTAGTGCTCTACCGCTGAGCTAACCGCCCATCTTGTTCTTGCCGCCCGAAAGCTGGCCTTGCTACGTAAAAACCCGGCGCCAGGGCCGGGCTTTGCAGTTCACGACAGCCCCCTTCCGGAGACTTCGTGGTGGGCGGTACAGGGTTCGAACCTGTGACCCCTACCATGTCAAGGTAGTGCTCTACCGCTGAGCTAACCGCCCGTTTTTGCTTCTGAACGTCCGCGATTGCGTCGGTGCAGGCCGCGTATATTACGGATGCCGGCCGTGAAGCGCAACACTTTTGTGAAGAAGATGCTGCACTGCCGCGTTCAGCCCAGACTCGCTTCCTTCAGCTGCCGGATCTGGTCACGCACGCGCGCGGCATCCTCGAACTCCAGGTCCTTGGCGTGCTGGTACATCTGCTGCTCCAGCGCCTTGAGACGGGACGCCAGCTGGGCCGGGCTGAGCGATCGATAGTCACCCCCCTCCTCGGCAACGCCGGGCCTGCCCTTGCCCTTGCCCTTCTTTGCTTCCTTCTCGGCCGCATCGGAGCGCGCACCCTCCAGCACGTCGGTGATCGGACGCGCCACCGAGCGCGGCACGATGCCGTGCTCCTCGTTGTACTCGACCTGCTTGGCACGACGGCGGTCGGTCTCATCGATCGCGGCCTGCATCGAACGGGTGATCTTGTCCGCATACAGGATCGCCTTGCCACGCACGTTGCGCGCGGCACGGCCGATGGTCTGGATCAGCGAGCCGGTGGAACGAAGGAAGCCCTCCTTGTCGGCATCCAGGATCGCCACCAGTGATACCTCGGGCATGTCCAGGCCTTCGCGCAGCAGGTTGATGCCCACCAGCACATCGAACTTGCCCAGGCGCAGGTCGCGGATGATCTCCACGCGCTCGACTGTGTCCACGTCCGAGTGCAGGTAGCGCACGCGGATGCCGTGCTCGGTCAGGTATTCGGTGAGGTTCTCGGCCATGCGCTTGGTCAGCGTCGTGACCAGCACCCGGTCGCCGGCCTTGATGCGCGCGTTGGCTTCGCTCATCAGATCGTCGACCTGGGTCCCCACCGGGCGGATCTCCACCACCGGGTCGATCAGGCCGGTGGGACGTACGACCAGTTCGGTGATCTCGTCACCGGCCTCGCGGTATTCATAGGGGCCCGGCGTGGCCGACACGTAGATGCTGCGCGGGCAGCGCTCTTCCCACTCCTCGAAGCGCAGCGGCCGGTTGTCCAGCGCCGAGGGCAGCCGGAACCCGAACTCGACCAGCGTTTCCTTGCGTGATCGGTCGCCCTTGAACATGGCGCCGATCTGCGGAATGGTCACGTGCGATTCGTCGATCACCAGCAGCGCGTCGGCCGGCAGGTAGTCGAACAGGGTCGGCGGCGGTTCGCCGGCGTTCTTGCCGGTCAGGTGCCGGGAGTAGTTCTCGATACCGTTGCAGAAGCCGACCTCGGCCATCATTTCCAGATCGAACTGGGTGCGCTGCGCCAGGCGCTGCGCTTCGACCAGCTTGTTCTGCGCGTACAGCTGCTCCAGCCGCTCCTTCAACTCGACCTTGATCGTCTCGACCGCCGCCAGCACGCGCTCGCGCGTGGTGGCGTAGTGGGTCTTCGGGTAGACCGTGAAGCGCTGCATGTTGCGCAGCGTCTCGCCGGTGAGCGGATCGAACAACGTGATCTTCTCGACCTCGCCATCGAACAACTCCAGGCGCAGCGCTTCGCTGTCCGACTCGGCCGGGAATACGTCGATCACCTCTCCACGCACGCGGAACGTACCGCGCTGCAGCTCGTACTCGTTGCGCGTGTACTGCAGCTGGGTGAGGTGGTTGATCAGATCGCGCTGGTCGATGCGCTCGCCCTTGGACAGGATCAGGCGCAGCGACAGGTAGTCTTCCGGCGCGCCCAGGCCGTAGATCGCCGACACCGTCGCCACCACGATCGCGTCCGGGCGCGACAGCAGGGTCTTGGTCGCCGCCAGTCGCATCTGCTCGATGTGCTCGTTGATCGAACTGTCCTTCTCGATGAAGGTGTCCGACGACGGCACGTAGGCTTCCGGCTGGTAGTAGTCGTAATAGCTGACGAAATACTCGACCGCGTTGTGCGGGAAGAACGCCTTGAACTCGCCATACAGCTGCGCCGCCAGCGTCTTGTTCGGCGCCATGATCAGCGTCGGCTTCTGCACGTTCTGGATGACGTTGGCGATGGTGTAGGTCTTGCCCGAGCCGGTGACGCCCAGCAGGGTCTGCTTGGCGATGCCCGCCTCGAAGTTGCTGGTCAGCTTGGCGATGGCATCAGGCTGGTCGCCCGCCGGCGAGTACGGCGAGACGAGTTCAAAACGGTCGCTCATGGTGGTGCCAGTTCCCGGGAGTGGTGAGTATACGGGGCATGGAGTGACGGCCCGCTGAGGGGTTTCCGGGCAGGTGAGCGCGGCGTTGGCTGATGGTGAATGCCCCGGCGTACGTCGAGGCTGGAGGCATGTCCCTTCGCCATCGCCCTGCCCGGCTCAACCGCGGGCTCCATCTGATCGAGCTGCTGATTGCCGTCATGGTGTTGGCGGTCCTGCTGGCGTTGGCCTGGAGCCCTTGGCAACGCACGCTGCGGCACCTCCAGGCGGAAACGCTGCGCACCGAACTGGTCGCCAGTCTGGCGATGGCACGCAGCGCCGCCATCACCGAGCGCCACCGCGTGACGGTCTGTGGCTCATCGGATGGCATGACCTGCGACCAGGCATGGAGCCAGGGCTGGCGGGTGCAGGTCGAACCGGCCAACAGCGCAACTGGCATCGCAAGGGAACTGCGCGTGCACAGGGCACGCCAGCGTCATGTCGACCTGCGCACCAGCGATCATCGGCCCGACGTACGGTTCCGGCCCGACGGCCGCAATGCCGGCACCAACCAGTCCATCGTGCTGTGCGTGGACGGGCAGGAGCACAGCCGCGTCATCATCAGCGTCCCTGGACGGGTCAGGAGCCAACGCCCGCAAAGGCCCACCGCCTGCTGAAGTCCGCAGCGCCATCGTGAAGACGAAAAAAAGCCGCGATTTCTCGCGGCTTTCTCGAATCTGGCGCCCGAAGTTGGACTCGAACCAACGACCCCCTGATTAACAGTCAAGTGCTCTAACCGGCTGAGCTATTCGGGCGGGGTGCGCATTTTAGCCAGCGTTTGCAGGGGAGTGCAAGCCTTTTATGCAACGCGACCCAAAGGCCTGCCCTTTACCAGCATCCGGGCCCCTTGCTGGCATTCGGCGTCTTTCGTCCAGCCTGGTCCAGGCTCAGTGTGCCGCAATCGTCCTTCTTCTGGATCTCGGTCGGTGCCGCCTGGAGGGTAAAGGAGCTGCCATTCGGCGTTCCCACATAGGAAAGCGTGTATCTGGCGGTACCGTCTCGTGGCGATTGCGAGAACGGCAGCGTCATGCCCGCATAGGTGTTCTCCACGGTATGCCGCCGCTCAAGCATCTGCGCCAGCTCGACCAGATCGGCCTTGGCCTGGGCACGATTGGCCTTGCGCACATAGGCCTGGTACGAAGGCAACGCGATGGCAGCAAGAATGGCAACCACGGCCACGGTGATCATCAGCTCGATCAGGGTGAAGCCGGTGGCGGTTCGACGCCTGCTGTACACATGCATGGGCAACCTCGATATCGGATTCATCAACGGATCTGCCGCCACGACTGTCGTCCACAGGGCCGAGGCATGTAAAGCGGATCGGCGCCGGCCGCACGCAGCACGAACGTACACTGGCTGGCCTGCAGCATCTTGTCGACCGTGCATCCCGTGTCGCCCGGTTTGCAGGGCGTAAGCTTGGGCACAAAGATGTTGGTGTCCTTCACTGGCGGGCCCTGGCTGAGGTCACCCTTCTTGGTCAGGGCGACACCACCGCAGTTGCCGGTGCACAGCGCTTCTCCGCCGATCGTTGGGCTCAGGCCGGACATCTGGCCGCCACCGGTCAGCAGGTTGAGACCGTACAGCCAGTTCACGCCACCGCCGCTGCCGCAGATGGCGGTACCCGGCACATAGGACGTGAAGAACACGATGCCGTTCTGCACACGGGGGTTGCCGACGAAGCGCTCGCCTTCGACTGCCGATCCGGCCTGCAGGTCCACGTACCAGCCGCGGGCCGAACCGTAGTTCACCGCATTGCGGGTGACATCACGCAATTGATAACCGCTGGCCGATGTACCGGTAGTGATCACCTGCTGTACCAGGTTGTCGCGCGTGCCGACCGCACTGGCGAGGTTGTCCCAGATGCCATACAGCGACTGCACTGGCGAAGTGCTGCTGACCGCATTGTCATCGGCGGCGAAGTACTGGCCGGTACCGAAGAACAGGCTGATGCCACCGCCTGGGCCCGTGCTGATCTCGATGCCGCTCATGATCGGCTGCGGGCTGTTGTTGCGCGTAGCAGTGAACAGCGGCGTTCCAGACAGGGCGATGTTCCAATCGGTCGGATCGGTGCTGGAAAGATCAAACTTCCAGATATTGCCCTGCATGTCACCGCCATACACCGTGTCGGTGATGCCGTCATTGTTCTTCAACGCCACCGTGGCGATGTTGATCAGGCCGTTGCGTGCCGCGTACTTGGCACCTACCGGCGAAAGCCGCTTGAGCACCTTGCCGCTCTGGATATCGACCACGAACAGCGCTGCCTTGCCGCTGGTGGAGTTGACGCCATTGCCGAAGATCGCGACGAAACGCGGCGCAGCATTGGCATCGGCGCCCTTCACCGCCACCACAGCCGGCTTGCCCAGCACGAACCCAAGATCCGACTCCGTCTTGCCCGAGACTTCCCACAACACACTCGATGCACCGAACGCGGTCGGATCGCTGACATTCAGCGCGAACACAGAGCCATTGCCTACGCTCGCCGCATTGGGCGCCTTGCTGGAGCCACCACCACCCGTAGTGCCCACCAGCACCGTGTTCCAGGCATCCCCGTAGTAGACGTCGGACGACGTCAGGGGGCCATCCACGTAGTAGCGATGCCCATACTTGGGATTGGCCAGCTCAGCGATGTGCTGCATCGCAGCTGAGGGAATGAAGGCCAGCTCTTCGGTGCCGCCGGATGCCCCGTTCGAACCGTTGAAACCATGCACCATGCCGTCATTGGCGCCAACATAGATCATCGTCGGCGGCCCTGATGTCGCACGCTTCGCTTTCAGGAAGCTGTCATAAGACGTGCCCAGCGTCGCCTTCCACTTGACTGTCGACTGCCTCGCCCAGCCTGCATAGCCGAAGTCATCCGTTTTGGAGACGATCTCGGTGGTGGAATTGACGATGTCACCCAACGGCGATGTGCGCGAACGCAGGCCACTCACCGCTGCACCCCGCAGATAGTTGACCAGATTGGTCGAGGTCATCTTGCCGAACCAGGCAGGAATCGAGTCGCTGAATCCCAACGCAGACAGCTTCGCCCGCTCATCGGTGCCCGGCAGATTGGTGGCCAGGAACTCGGTCGCATTGACCGGGGTCACCGTGCCATCGGATGCAGTACTGGTAGGGGACGTCGCCATGTAGATGTGACGCGTGGCACTGCCGATATTGCTTGAGGCCTTCCACAGCACGGCACCATCTGCACCTTGGCCGTCAACCTGGGTGGCAATGACATCACCGGTCCAGTCCACGGTGCCAGAGGGCACGCTGTAATGGGACGATACGGTGAACGAGTTGGTCGAAATGCGCGCGCCACTGCCGCTGCCACCGACCGGCGCATCACCTTCCGCTGCACTGTTGAAGATCGCCTCCAGCGCCTCCTTCAGCTTGGTCGGATTGCGTGCCAGGAAGTAGTTATCCGGCACGCCTGGCTTCTTGCTGTCCCACTTCTTACCGGCCGGGACACCGTACTTGGCGGCATACCAGAGCGGGCTTTCAAGCTGGCCAGCGGCACCACTGGCCGCCTTGTACTTGATCACGATCGGGCGGTTCCACTCGGCAAAGCTGTATGGGAAGTCCGCTGTCGACGACAACACGGAGCCGTTCTTATTGCCCCGGCGCAACGCCAGTCGCTGGACCGTTTCCTTTGCGTTCGACCCAGAAATCGTATAGCCAGTCAGCATCGCATTGCCTGCGTATGCAGACAGATTCTCGATGCGAATCAGCACTTCGTCATCCCTCACCTTTCCGGCGAGATTCGTACCGACCCAGTCGTCATCCCTGGTTGTGGTGTAGTTGCACAACCTTCCACCAGCTGCCGCATCGACGCTCCGCTTTGCATCGGCCCGCCAACAAATATTATTGAAACCAGAATTACTATCGCACGCCGCACCTACGCAATAGCTCAGCATCGAAACAACGTCATTGTCATGATCGTTGCCCCACAGCGAATCCTCCCATACCAGCGAGAAACTGCCAGACGTGCCATTGGCTTCGTACCTGCGGCCATAAGTATTGACCGGATTGGTCGTGGAGATCTTCGTGCCCACCCCAACAGACCCAAGGAAGCAGCTACGCCAATTTCCAGAGGAACTGGTGGCACCCTCACTCGTATTCGCCTGGCACAGCGGCGCCAAGCTGATCACCCGATCCCCAATTTTGATATCGAACTTGGGCAGATTCTCCGCCATGGCCACCGCATAGGTGGTTGCGGTCACTTTGTAACTCGAGGGTTTACCCTGCACGCCGGGGCGCAGGTCAACGCTTGCCGCACCCTTGGCCATGCCAGCCATCAGATAACTGCCTTCCATTGTAGGAATATCCGGGCAGATACCTCGAGCAGTACTGAGACTACCTAGAACGCGCCCTTCGCAGATGTCCTCATGGGTGTTATTCGCATTGCTTGCAGTTGCCGTGTTTCGGCCGACCATCCACGACTTTCCGGAAATCCCCTCCGCGGTACCGATTGCATTGGTCTGCGCCACAGCATCGATTGACGCGGGTAGAGTGCCGATATTGTCCCCATCAAAGGACGGCAAACCAGAAGACAGGACGAGGATATTGCAGGTTGCACAATAGGAGTTCCCTCCTTTTGCCGGCTCCCGATAGGGATCGGCCCAGCTGATCGACTTGGGCAGGCCGGAAAGCTCACCAGTAGTCACCCCGTATGCACCCGTGGCCGCAGAGTTCGCAATGTAGCGAAGTGCTTCTGCGTACATTTCTGCCAATGGATTACCCCAGGCACTGCACTTCTGCGAGCCAGCACCAGGATTGTCGAGGATCAACTTTCCATCGGTGCCGGCTCGATTCAGAATGCCGTACCGATCGCAGTCCGTCCAATTGTTCGACCAATTCCACTTATCGAGACGGAAGTTGGAGATTGCATTGATTACCCCTTCATCATCCGCCTTGGCGTTACCGACGAGATTGAGGTAGCAGAACTGTCCCGTGGATAGATTGATTTCGTCACCGGCCGAACAGAAAGTGGTGCTGTTGCCCGCCAGCTTGCCGATGTTGCGACGAAGCACGCCGCCGTCGCGAGGGTTCGCGTAGGAACCACTGATCAGACCAAAGCGCAGTCGACCACTTTCGCCATAGGTCTGCAGGAGACCGGCAGGTTTGTATCGATCGGTCGTGCCATCGCTGTACTTCCGACAATTGCTTTCGCGTACGGCGGAGCTTCCGGAGTCGCATACTTCCACGCGGACGGTGTAGTCCGTTGCCGAGCGGGGGATGTCAGCGTAGCCGTCCGCGTTGCTGGCTCGGCCGGTATCGCATTGATTGCTGGCTGTCGATGCCCACTCGCTCAAGGCGCCCGCAGCCACTCGCATAAGTGGTGCACCCGTTGCCGAGCGCGTCGCACTGCAGAAGCTGAAAGTTGTCGAGCTTCCTGGGACGTTGGCAAACTCGCGGAGATTCGTGCCGCTGTAAACCTTGACCCAGGCATGCAGGTCGCTCGGTATCGGCGCACGCTCCAGTACGGTTTTCTCTTTCGTGTCAGTAAAGCGCTGTCCTCCATACAGGACACTTCGCATCACATCCAGGCGACTCATCGTCACCCAGTTCAGGAAATTTCCTGACCAGAGTCCCGCCGTGCAGCTGTGCCCATTGGCCCCAGCGGCAGCCTTGGATGCCTTGAAGACATCACTGGCGTAGCTGTAGCACAGCTTCGAATCGAAATACCCGCCGTACTCGAACGTGTCCAGGTAGGTTGTGTCGAGCACCCCGTCCTCATCCAGGTCGCTGTAGTCGCTGTAGGCCTTGTTGAACAGCTGCTCGTCGCGCGACATCACCATCATCATCAATGGCGGCTGGCTCTGCTTGCTGTACAGCGGCTCCTGCGCGATGTCGTAGTCACCAAGCGCGGCCTGCAGCGGAATGATCAACGCGGCAAGGCCGGCAAGCGCAGCAACACCCACACCGGCCCGCAGCCAGGTGGAGGAACGAAGTCGAAGGAAACGGCGCTCGCTGTTCATGGGATGAAGATCGTGTCGATGACCGCACTGGCGGACGCATTGGAGGGATCGTCACTGGCAAGCGCCGTGACCTGGTAGATGTTCCCGGTTTCTTCGTTCTGTCGGCCGCCGGTGCGCCGGCTGGACGCTGCAAAGCACTTGTCGATGCGACGCGTGTAGGTGGACTTGGTTTCACTGAGACCATCGGCCCACGTCTGCGGATCGTAGGAGGGACTGCACTCCTCCTGGTTGGCCTTGAAGATGCCGCCGTCAGCCAGTGCCTTCTCGATGGATTTCTCGGTCTGCCGGGCGTCGGCCTCAGCGTTCTGGAAGGCAACGTTGCTGCGCAGATAGTTGGCGGCCATCCGTTCCTGCATGCTCGTGACCTGCATGCCGGCGATACCCAGCAGGGCCATCAGTACCAGCATGATCAGCACGACATACAGCACCGCGCCGCGCTGGGAACGCGGAGAATGCAGAGAGCGGCGGCGGGCGGGATGGGTACGCATGGTGGCCTCAGTTGCCATACAGGCGATTGCGCAGAGCGATCGTGCTCTGGTAGGCGGCGCGCATGCGGCCGTCAGAGGGCGCGGTATAGGTCACGCCGAGCGCACTCAGCGGCGCACTCGAACTAGCCTGGACAGATGCGGCCGGATCTGGACTGGAAACCACCAGCCCCAACTGCACCGTGCCCACGCGCTGCCAGCCGCGCGAGGCCGGCACGATGGAGGCCTGAACATCGGTCGCGGTACCCTGGCGATCGATGTAGCCGGTCGGCGAGACCGTGCTCAGACCGTGATCCTGGCCATACAGGAGCTGCATGTTCTCCACGCCTTCGACCAGCGCCTCTGCCGGTCCTGCCACCAGGGCAGCACCCGGCTTGGCGGTGAATCGAAGGCGATACAGCGAGGATTGCTTGGTCGTAGCGTCGTAGCCCACGTACAGGATCGACGTCTCGGCGCGATACAGCACCGCCTGGCCGGGCTCGTAGTTGCGGGCGATGGCCACGTCGTTGTTGGGTGCAGTGCCCACCGTCACGGTGCCGGCCTTTGCGTCGATCGCACGAGCCTGGAAGACCGTGGCGGAAATGCAGTCGGCCACACCGAACAGCCCCGGGTCGGTAACGCCGCTATCAAGCACTGCAAGACGTTTGGGATCAAAACTGAAAACCGGCTGGGCAACCGTTCCGGCTACCGCCGTGACCGGCACACCGGTCGGCACCAGATAGCGCAGAGCGACGATATCGCTGCCGTCGACCCGGTTCTTGATGGCCGCGGCGAACTCACTCGGCAACGCCGGGGAGTACTTGTTGCCCCCCGTTGACGGCGTTGCCGCCAACGTCAGTGCGTCGCCCGGCTTGGTATCCGTTGCTTCATAGCCCTGGATCGACCGCGCGAAGTCCAGCGCGGGGTGGCCTCCCGCAGCGAAGGTGGTTGCCAAGGTGCCCTGCGGATCATGCGCCTGATCGTTCACGCAGCCGAAGTGTCCCGCCATGCGCAGTTCGCGTTGCAGGGAATCCATCGCGAAACGGCTGTTCTCCTGGACCCGCGCCAGCCCTTCAGACAGCTGGTAGGCCGTGCGTGAAGCGGCAAACACCTGGACCACGCCCAGCATGATGATCAGGCCGATGGTCAGGGCGATCATCAACTCGATCAACGACAGGCCACTCATCGCTTGGCGGGAGCGCATTCTGGTCATCACAGCAGGCTCTCGGCAGCAAAGGTGGTGTCAGCCTTCGAATCGGGATTCCAACGCTCATCGCCCCAACTGACCGACACCCGTACCCGGCCGTCGTTGACGGTTACCGTTCCGGATGCCGAGTCACCCAGTGCGCGGCCCAGGCGGCAGCGCCAGTCGCGGGTGAAATCATCCTTGCCGATATCCTTGCCGATGGACGGCGCGCAGTCCCCCTTGCCGGTGGTAGCAGCATAGGTACCGGCATAGCTGAGCGCGTTGATCCGGTTGGCCCGGATCTGATCAAGCAGCTCGTACCCCAGGTTGGTGGCCTGGGTGCGGTAGTTCGCGCTCTGCACGAACCGTACATTCATCGTCTGCAGCAGCGCGAAGCCCAGCAGGCCGATACCCATCACCAGGATCGCGATCATGACCTCGATCAGGGTGAAACCGCCCTGCGCCGTACGGTGCGGCTGGAAGCCGATCCTTCTCATGAGCAACTCTCCTTCAACAGCCGGACCTGTCCCGTAGGCGATATGCGTAGCGTCCGCTGCAGGGGCTGGTCGCCACACTTCTCAGGGCGAAGTGTCACATCCACTTCCGCGTTGGCGCGATTGCGGCCACGTCCATCGAAGCCGATGGTCAACGTTTCGGTTGCGGACTTCATGGTCGGGCGACCTTCGCTGTAGCGCAGCACGTTCTCACCGGAATCAAGCGACCCGTTCCCGTTGCGATCCTCCCAGACCATCCAGCCGTCGGCCCAGCTGCTGCCATCACATTCCTTGCCCGCTGTGGATGCGCATACAGCCCCACCATGCGTGTTCTTTATTGCCTCGGAACGGGCAAGTGCCAGCGACGCGATCAGTTCGTTGGTCGTCGTGGCCACACGATTTGAGCGGATCGTGCTCTGGAAGCTGGGATACGCAATGGTGCTCAGGATCGCCAGTACGGCAACCGTGACCATCAACTCAACCAGCGTGAAGCCGTTTTGCCGGCGCAAAGACATTGGACGCTCCCCAGCGTGTTGGTGGCCACGATGGGCCATCGCCCTGCCACCGGCAAGCGGCGGCAGGATGAACGGTCAATCCGGGGCGACGGGCGTCAAAGGCTTGACGACCCGCCCTCCCCTGCCGGTGCCGGCGCGATCCCCATCGCGCCGGCGCAGGCTCAGGCCAGCACCTGGTAGCAGGGCTGGTATTCGCCGGAGATCTTCATCCGGCGCTGCTCGACGAAGGCGCGCAACAGCGCATCCAGCGCCTGCATCATGTCCGGGTCGCCATGGATCTGGAACGGGCCGAACTGCTCGATGCGGCGCATGCCGTCTTCCTTCACGTTGCCGGCCACGATGCCCGAGAACGCCCGGCGCAGGTCGGCAGCCAGCGCGTGCGGCGCACGCCCGTGGTGCAGGTCCAGCGCTGCCATCGCCTCGTGGGTCGGCACGAACGGCTGCTGGTACTCCCACGGAATCTCGATCGACCAGTTGAAGAAGAACGAATCCTTCTGCGCCAGGCGGTGCTCGCGCACGCGCTTGATGCCGTTGGCCATCTTCTTGGCCACCGCCACCGGGTCACCGATGATGATCTCGTAGCGCTCGGCGGCCTCATCACCCAGGGTCAGGCGGATGAAGCGATCGATCTGCTCGAAATACGGCGCCGCGACGGTCGGGCCGGTCAGGATCAGCGGGAACGGCAGGTCCTTGTTCTCCTCGCGCAGCAGGATGCCGAGCAGGTACAGGATCTCTTCGGCGGTGCCGACGCCACCAGCAAACACGATGATGCCGTGACCGATGCGGACGAAGGCCTCAAGGCGCTTCTCGATGTCCGGCATGATCACCAGGTGGTTGACGATCGGGTTCGGCGACTCGGCGGCGATGATGCCCGGCTCGGTCAGGCCGATGTAGCGCGTCACGGTACGGCGCTGCTTGGCGTGGGCAATGGTGGCACCCTTCATCGGGCCCTTCATCGCGCCCGGGCCGCAGCCGGTGCAGATGTCCAGGCCGCGCAGGCCCAGCTCGTAGCCCACCTGCTTGGTGTACAGGTATTCGTCGCGCGAGATCGAGTGGCCGCCCCAGCACACCACCAGGTTCGGGTCGCCCGGGTTGAGGATGCGCGCGTTGCGCAGCAGGCCGAATACCGCGTTGGTGATGCCTTCGGACGATTCCAGCTCGGCCGCGTAGGCCGGGCCCATCTCGATGGCCATGTAGGCCAGGTCGCGCACCACTGCGAACAGCAGTTCGGCGACGCCGCGGATGATCTCGCCATCGACGAAGGCCATCGCCGGTGCGTTGACCAGATCGATGCGCACGCCGCGATCCTGCTGCGCCACCTGGATGTCGAAATCGGGATACAGATCGCGCGCCGCGCGCGGATCGTCAGAGGCGCTGCCGCTGGTCAGCACCGCCAGCGCGCAGCGGCGCAGCAGTTCGTGCATGCCGCCGGCAGATGCATCGCGCAGGCGCGCCACTTCGGCCCGCGACAGCACATCCAGCCCACCGCGCGGGTAGATCCGCGCATCCTGCACCGGCAGTGCACGGGCTGATTTTTCGTTCGTGGTCATGTCCAATTTTTCGCTTCCTTCAAGGTTTCCGACTGTACTGCCGCCCCCTTAAAAAGCAAAACGGCCGGGAAGCCCGACCGTTGGATGTGTGCTTCCCGCGTTCGCCTTTCCGGGACCGCATCGGCGGCGTTGGCACCGCGCACATTTCTGGATGCTACGCCGATGCCCGATGGCCTGCAAGAACTTTCGCCTGAACGGAAAACGGCCGGGTTTCCCCGGCCGTTTTCACTTACTGCTTCAGGCTCTGACGGATCAGAACTTGTACTTCAGGGTCAGCTGCATCGACCAACGCGACACGGCGGTGTTGCCCTTGTCGTTGTTGTTTTCCTGCACCTGCGCGTTGTCGGTCGAGCCAGTGAACGAGTACACGTACTTGCCGGTGGCCGGATCGATACCCGCGTAGTTGGCCACGCGACGGGTCGAGTAGAAGCCGTAGTCGTCGATCAGGCCCCACTTCTTGTTCAGCAGGTTGCCGACATTCATGATGTCCAGGGCGACTTCACCCTTGTGACCCTTCATGAAGCCCGGGAATTCCTGGCTGACACGGACGTCGAAGCTGTTGACCCACGAAGCGCGGTGCGAGTTCGCCGGGACCACGCTGCCACGGTAGGCATCGAGTTCCGGGTTCTGCGCCAGCCAGTCGAAGAACGCCTTCTCCATCGTGGCGCCGCCGGTGAACTTCACGTCGCCCGGGCCCTTCGGCACGTAGAACAGGTCGTTGGTGGTCGCACCGTCGCCGTTGGCATCGTTGTAGAAGATGTAGCTGTACGGACGGCCCGAACGGCCTTCGTAGAACAGGCCGACGCGGGTGGCGTTGTCACCGAAGAAGTTGTGCTTCCACTCCAGGGTGCCGGTGATACGGTCCTTCATCGCGTAGCGCGAGTTGTAGGCGACGTTCTCGTTGGCGTTGAAGATCAGCGTGTTGTTCCAGTTCGAGGTGTTCTGCGAGCTGGACAGCGGGCTGACTTCGGTCGACTTGGTGTAGGTGTAACCCAGCGACCAGCCCCAGTTCTCGGTCAGCGGCTTGGCCAGCGAGAAGGTGGCCTGGGTGCCGCGGCCCTTGTCGGTGTTGCGCAGGACCAGCACATCGCCGATGTCGGTCGGACGGTTGGCACGGTCAGTCGCATTCTTGGTACCGGTGGAGATGCCGTAGTCGACACCCTTGTCGATACGGGTATTGGCCGAGTTGCGGCCCGCATCATTCCAGTAGATCGCACGGCCGTCCTGGCCGGTAGCGGTCGGGGCCGACACGTCCAGGCGGTCGAAGTAGATGCCGTCCTTGACCTTGGTGAACAGCAGTTCGGCCGACGCCACGATGCCGTACCACGGCAGCTCATGGTCGAACGCCAGGTTGGCCTTCCACACCGACGGCAGGCGGGTGCCCGGCGCGATGATGTCGACGTTCTGACGGGCCGAAGCCGGGCCACCGGCCGGGATGTACGGGTTCTGGCCATCCGGAGTGAAGGCACCGGCCGGGATGCTGCGCTCGTCGTACTCGATGTAGTTCAGGCCGGTGTTCTGGTAGGCACCTGCCAGCCACACGTTCGGGGCGGCGCCGCCGAACAGACCCACGCCACCGCGCAGCTGGGTCGGGCGCTCGCTGTCGAAGGTGTAGTTGAAACCGACGCGCGGCTGCACCAGGTTCTTGTCCACCAGCTTGGTATTGTTGAAGCCGTACAGCTGCTCGATGCGCGGGTTGTACAGGCGCTGGGTGCTGAAGTCAGGCATGTCGATACGCACGCCGAACATCAGGTTCAGGTTGTAGTTGATCGCCCAGGTGTCCTGGATGAACACGCCGGTGTTCTTCAGGGTGAAGTCGGCCGGGATGTCACTGCGGCTGCCATCGGCGCGCGGCGCGCGCAGCTGGTAGCGCGAGGCCTTGCCTGCCAGGAAGTCGTTGACGCTGTTGAACTCGTACACGCCGTTGAGGTTGCGGCCGTAGAAGTTCATCAGCTCGTTCTTCGAGTAATCGAAACCGAACTTGACGGTGTGGTCACCGATGTACCAGGTACCAGCACCGAAGGCGCTCAGTTCCTTCGACTCGACGATGTTGACGTGGGTGTTCTGCTCGGTACCGACGTACAGCGAGTCATTGCCCGACTTGATGCGGATCTGCGGCATGTCGACCAGCGGAACGCGGTTGGCCGAGTAATCCTTGTGCGAGACCTTGAACTCGGTCGAGAAGTTCTCGGACCAGTCACTGAACAGTTCACCCATCCAGGTTTCGTATTCGGTCGGCTGCTGGTACCAGAAGTTGCTCAGCGAGATGGCGCTGCTGCTGACCTGCGGGAAGCGAACGACGTTCTGCTCCATCTTGTTGTAGCGCAGGGCCGCACGGTGGTTCTCGTTGATGTTCCAGTCCAGCTTGACCGCGTACTCTTCGATCTCGGTCTTGCTGTTCGGCGCCGACAGGCTGCCCGGGTCGTAGCCCAGCTTGCCCAGGAAGTTCTGGACATCGGTGATCTGCTGCTGGGTGATGGTGCCACGGCCGATCGGCGTGTCGCTCAGGGCGACGCCAGCGGCTGCGCGCTCATACTTTTCATAGTTGGTGAAGAAGAACAGCTTGTCCTTGACGATCGGGCCGCCGAAGGTCATGCCGTAGGTCTTCTCGTCCTTGAAGCCGTTGAAGTCCTGCTTGTCACCTTCCAGACGCGAACGGACCATGTCCTTGTCGCGGTAGGAACCATAGATGGTGCCGTGGAATTCATTGGTACCCGACTTGGTGACGGCGTTGATCACCGCACCGGTACCACCGGAAATGGTGGTGTCGTAGTTGGCCAGGTCGATGTTGATTTCCTGGATGGCGTCCATCGACACCGGCTGACGCTCGGTCGGCAGGTTGTTGGAGCCCAGGCCGAACGGATCGGAGGCGCTGATGCCGTCGATGCGGATGGCGTTGTAACGGGTGTTCTGGCCACCGGCCGAGATCGCGCCGTCAGCCTTGCTGACCTGCGAGATGCGCGGGTCCAGACGGATGTAGTCCTGGATGTTGCGGCTGGCCGACGGCAGCGCATCCATCGTTTCGCGGGTCACGTTGGTGCCGGTGCCCATCTTGTTGGCGCTGAACAGGTCCAGGCCGCCGGCGGTGGCGACAACGTTCACGGCGTCCAGGTTGGTAGCAGCCAGGTCACCGCCGAGGTTGGCGTTGACGGTGTTGACCTGGTTCAGGTTCAGGTAGACACCCTCCTCGGTCTTGGTGCCTTCACCGGACTTGGTGATGGTGATGGTGTACGGACCACCCACGCGCAGGCCGCGCGCGTTGTAACGACCCGCCGCGTCGGTGGTGGCACGCGAAACGGTGCCCGACTCGGTGTGGGTGATGGTGACTTCGGCGCCGGCGACCGGCTGGCCTGCGGCGGACATCACCTGGCCGCCGACACCGGCGGAGGTGCTGCTCTGGGCGAAGGCGGGAGCGGCGGCGAGTGCGGCCACGAGACCAAGGGTAAGCTTGGACATCCGGAGTGGGTGGGTCATTTTTCGGTAGCCTCGATGCGAGTTGGCGATGGCGGAAAAAAAGCGCATCCAAACAGCCCTGCGGGTGGCTGGTCGGAGAGTTATCTGGGGTTCCCTACCGCTTGGCTGAAGGCAGCCATAACGGTTAACACTAGATTAACACGCTACGCCATCAATGTGACGGTTGTGCGACAAACGGCACCGGATCGCAACGCAATCGTGACGGGTTCTTCACCCCGCCTTTCCCCGGGCCTCACCCAGCCTGGGGTGCCTCGCTGGCATCAAGAATCCTGCCCCGCCAGGCATGCCCTGCGCTGGACAGCAGGGTCACGGCCGCAGCAGCGGCGGCCTCCGGACCCTGGGCGGCCGGGTCCTGGTCTACCGAGTAGGCCCGGGCCCGCAGGGCCGTGCGCAGCGGGCCGGGGTACAGGCCACTGACCCGTACCGGGCTGCGGCCGAGTTCGTCGTGCAGGCTGGCGATCAGGCCACGCAGGCCATGCTGGGCCACGCCGTAACCGCCCCAGTAAGCCTGCCCGACCCGTTCGGGTGCATCCGCTGCAAACACCAGCGCTGCGTCTTCGCGCTGCCGCAGCAGCGGCAGGCAAGCCTGGGCCAACCAGGCGGGCGCAGTCAGGGTGACATGGATGGCACGGGCGAAGCTGGCCGGGTCGGCCAGTTCAAACGGGGTCAGGCCCGGGAAATGGGCGGCACAGACCAGCAGGCCGTCCAGCCGCCCGAGCTCGCGCTGCAGGGCCTGGGCCAGTTCGGCGTAGTCATCCGGGCTAGCGCCTTCCAGATCCAGCGGATACAGCAGCGGCTCCGGGCCAACGGCCTGGACCTGGGCGTAGACACGGTCCAGGCGGCGCGGCTTGCGGCCCAGCAGGACCACGGTGGCCCCGGCGGCGGCGGCGGCAACAGCCGCAGCACTACCCAATCCGCCACCGGCGCCGGCAATCAGCACAACGCGATCCTGCAACGGGCGGCCATCGAGCGCCCCGTCGGTCGGTGACGTCGATGGCCAGGCACTCATCCCTGTGTTGCCTCTTCGACGATGCGCTTGAGCTCGCCGGCTTCGAACAGCTCCAGCACGATGTCGCAGCCGCCGATCAACTCACCGTTGATGAACAGTTGCGGGAACGTCGGCAGGTTGGAGAATCGCGGCAGGTTGGCGCGGATCTCGGGTTCTTCCAGCACGTTGACGGTGCGCAGGGTGACAGCGCCGGCCGCCATCAACGCCTGTACGGCGCGGCTTGAGAAGCCGCACATCGGGTATTGCGGGGTGCCCTTCATGAACAGCACGAGCGGGTAACGATCGACCTCGGCCTGGATTTGCTGCATTACCGCCACAACCTCACTCCTTGCTTCGCCGGACAAACCGACCGCGGTGGTCGGCTAGACTGCCCACGGTAGCCGCCATTGTAAGCCGATGGAACCGGCTGCCGCCGCCCCTCTGGCCACGAACCTGTCCATGCCTGTCGAATTGCCTGCCCTGCCCTACCTTCCCGGCTCCCTGCAGCCGCACCTGTCCGCACAGACCGTGGAACTGCACCACGGCCGCCATCACCGCGCCTACGTGGATGCGGTCAATGCCGGCATCGTCGGCACCGAATGGGAGGAAGCGTCGCTGGAGGAGATCGTCCGCCATGCCCAGGGCACGCTGTTCGATGCGGCCGCCCAGGCCTGGAATCACGGCTTCTACTGGCAGTGCCTGCGTCCGCGCGGCGGCGGTGAGCCGCAGGGGCGGCTGGGCGAGCTGGTCAAGCGCCAGTTCGGCGACGTGCAGCGCCTGCGCGAGGAGTTCAACCGCACCGCGCTGGGCCTGTTTGGCTCCGGCTGGGTATGGCTGGTGCAGCATCCTGGCGGGCAGCTGGGCCTACAGGCCACCCGCAATGCCGGCACGCCACTGACCGGTGAAAGCACGCCACTGCTGTGCTGCGACGTCTGGGAACACGCCTACTACACCGACTACCAGAATGATCGCGCCCGGTATCTGGACGCGTTCTGGCAGATGGTCAACTGGGAATTCGCCGAGAGCCAGCTGCGCTGACCCCCTGTAGAGCCGAGCCCATGCTCGGCTGGCCGGACAGCAGCCGAGCATGGGCTCGGCTCTACAGATGAAGCTTCACGCGCTCTCATGCGCGGCCACCGCGTCCATGACCCGCGCCGAATACACCAGCGCCGCGCCGGCATTGAGCGACACCGCCACACCCAGCGCCTCGGCGATTTCCTCGCGGCTGGCGCCATGCTTCAGCGCCGCATCCACGTGCACGGTGATGCAGCCGTCGCAGCGGGTGGTGACCGCCACCGCCAGTGCGATCAGTTCGCGGGTCTTGGCATCAAGATGATTGGTCTGGGCCCCGGCGTTGGCCAGGGTGGCGTAGCCCTTGACCGTGTCCGGCGAGAGCTTGCCGATCTCGCCGATGCGGCCCTTCAGTTCCTTGCGGTAGGCATTCCAGTCGAGCATGGTCGTGACTCCTGTGAAAGGAGCTCCACGCTACCACCGGGAGTGTTGCACCGATGCCTGCACCGGCGCGCCACATCGTTGCATTGCCGGCCAGCGGCCGGCACTACCGGGTTCAGCGGTTGCGCAGCGCGTGTACCGCCGGCGCTACCTGGGCCTGGCGACCCAGCTCCAGACCCACCTGGTCCAGCGCATCGGCCAGTGCATCAGCAGCATCATCGCGCAGCGTGGCATGACCGACCTTGCGGCCCTCACGCGGCTCCTTGCCATAGTCGTGCCAATGGCCACTGGCCTGAGCCAGCACCGGCGCGGGGTCCGGCATCGCGCCCAGCCAGTTCAGCATGCAGGCATGGCCGAGCATGCGGGTGCTGCCCAGTGGCAGGCCCAGCACGGCGCGCAGGTGGTTCTCGAACTGCGAGGTCTCGCTGCCTTCGATGGTCCAGTGGCCGGAGTTGTGCACGCGCGGCGCCATCTCGTTGGCCAACAGCTCGCCATCGCGGCAGAACAGCTCCAGCGCGAACACGCCGACGTACTGCAGGTGCTCGGCGACGCGGCGGGCATAGCCGATCGCGGCCTGCTGCTCGGCGTCGGCCAGCACGGCCGGGGCCACGCTGGCCGACAGCACGCCGTCGACATGCCAGTTACCAGTGACCGGCCAGGCCTCGAAGCTGCCATCGCGGCCGCGCACGGCGACCACGCTGACCTCGCGCTGGAAGGCCACGAAGCCCTCCAGGATCAGGCCGGTACGCTCGACCTGCGCACCCAGTGCATCCCACGCGGCGTCGATGTCGGCTTCGCTGCGCAGGCGGAACTGGCCCTTGCCATCGTAGCCGAGGCGGCGGGTCTTCAGGATGCACGGCAGGCCGAACTCGGCGGCCTTCGCAGCCAACTCGTCACGGCTGCGGATGTCAGCGAAGGCCGGCAACGGAATGCCCAGCTGCTGGAACAGGGTCTTTTCGCTCAACCTGTCCTGGGCCACCGCCAGCGCAGCCGGCGGCGGATAGACCGGCACGCGGTCGGCCAGGAACTGGGCACTGTCGGCGGGCACGTTCTCGAAATCGAAGGTGACCACGTCGACCTTGGCGGCGAAATCCGACAGCGCCTGGCGGTCATCGAAAGCACCGACGGTGAGCGGCGCCAGCGGGCCGCTGCAGGCGTCAGCTGCCGGGTCGTACAGTTCGAAGCGCAATCCCAGCGGCGCACCGGCCAGAACCATCATGCGGGCGAGCTGGCCGCCGCCCAGGATGCCGACGGTCAGGCTCATTGGCGCGGATCGTCGTGGGCCATCACGTCTTCGGTCTGGCGCGCACGGAAAGCGTCGAGCGCCTGGCCGATCGCCGGCTGGTCGCTGGCCAGCATCGCGGCGGCGAACAGCGCGGCGTTGGAGGCACCGGCATTGCCGATGGCGAAGGTGGCAACCGGAATCCCGGCCGGCATCTGCACGATCGACAGCAGCGAATCCATGCCGTTCAGGGCCTTGGACTGCACCGGCACGCCCAGCACCGGCACGGCGGTCTTGGCGGCGATCATGCCCGGCAGATGGGCGGCCCCGCCGGCACCGGCGATGATCGCGCGCAGGCCTCGCGGGCCCGCCTGCTCGGCGTAACTGAACAATACATCCGGCGTCCGATGCGCGGACACCACCTTCACTTCGAACGGAACACCCAGGGCTTCAAGCTTCTGGGCGGCGTGCTGCATGGTTTCCCAGTCGGAACGGGAACCCATGACGATGCCGACAAGCGGCGCGATCGGGTTGGGGGTCATTGGCCGTCACCTGCCTTAAAGACGTATTCTAGCCATCTTCCACGCAAGACGAAGAACCATGGATCGCAAGCTGCTCGACCTGCTGGTGTCGCCGGACACCCGCCAGCCCCTGTCCCTGCTGGATGGCAAGGGCCTGGAAGCCCTCAACAAGGCCATTTCCGCCGGCGCGGTGAACAAGGCTGATGGCAATCCGCTGGCGCAGCCGCTGCGCGAAGCGCTGATCACCCGCGACCGCAAGCAGGTATTCCGCGTCGACGACGGCATCCCGGTGCTGCTGGCCGAAGAAGCCATTCCCACCGCCCAGATCGCCGACTTCCCGACCGCATGAGCACGCTGCCGACGCCGGATGCGGCCGTTGTCGCCGCCGATGTCGCGCGTGCTCTGGCCGAGGACCTGGGCAGCGGTGATGTCACCGCCGCCCTGCTGCCCGACCAGGCCGACAGCGCTTACCTGCTTTGCAAGCAGGACGGGGTGATTGCCGGCCGCCCCTGGTTCGATGCCACCCACCGCGCGCTCGACCCGGACGTGCGCATCGACTGGCAGGTTTCCGAAGGCGACGCGGTCACCGCAGGCACCGTGCTGGCCCTGCTGCACGGGCGCAGCCGCAGCCTGGTCAGCGCCGAACGCACCTCGCTGAACTTCCTGCAGACGCTGTCCGGCACCGCCACGACCACCGCCCGTTACGTGGCGGCCGTGGCCGGTACCGGCACGCGCATCCTCGACACCCGCAAGACCCTGCCCGGCCTGCGCCTGGCGCAGAAGTACGCGGTGCGCTGCGGCGGTGGCGAGAACCATCGTTTCGGCCTGTACGACACGGTGATGCTGAAGGAAAACCACATCCGCGCTGCCGGTTCACTGGCCGCCGCCGTGGCGGGCGCACGCCGGCAGTGGCCCGCGCTGCCGCTGGTGGTCGAGGTGGAGGATCTGGCGCAGCTGCGCCAGGCGCTCGAAGCCGGTTGCGAACGCATCCTGCTGGATGACTTCAGCCCGGACCTGCGCCGCGAGGCAGTGCGTATCACGGCAGGACGCATCCCGCTGGAAGTATCCGGCAGCGTGGGCCTGGGCGGCCTGCGTTCGATCGCCGAGGACGGCGTGGACTGCATCTCCATTGGCGGCCTGACCAAGCACGTGCAGGCGATTGATCTGTCGCTGAAGCTGGGCCCGCCGCCGGGCTGAGGCCTGCAAGACCTTGTAGAGCCGAGCCTGCGCTCGGCGGCTTCTCGATCTGCAGCGAGCCCCACACGCGCTCCAGACAATGAGCCGAGCATAGGCTCGGCCCTACAGGATCCGTTCGCCTTCACGGCTCGGCCACGGCGTCCTCTGCGACGCTGCGGGCATCCCCCACAGGAGCCGCGCATGCGCCGGATGCTCTTGCCTTCCTGTCTGCTGCTCGCGGCAGCCCCCTTGTCCGCAGCGGCCGCCGAAGCCTGCGATGTACCACCGCGTTTCGGCCTGAGCCCATTGGCGGTGGCCATCCGCAACACTGCCTGCAACGAGCACCGGCTCTGGTACCGGCCCTTCATCGATCGCGATGGCCGCGCCGCCAGCCTCAGTGTCACCGAGGCCGAAAGCGATCACCTGGCCGACAACGGCCTGATCGCCTGGCAGCGCGTGGCAGGCTACTGGCGCAACAGCGGCACCCTCAACGCGATGGGCAGCATCGCAGGCGCCAGCAGCTGCCTGGCACCGCTGGGCACGCGCTACACCGACAGTGACTGCCGCGCCTTCCTGGTCGACAACCCGTGGTCGGCCGCCTTCATTTCCTGGGTGATGGTGCAGTCCGGCGTTCCCGGCTTCAACACGTCGCCACGCCACATCGACTACATCCGCGCCGCGTACCAGGGCGGCCCCTCGGGCGTGCCGTACCGGCTGGTCGATCCCGCGACCGCAAAACCCGCACCGGGCGACCTGCTGTGCTTCCTGCGCGACCGCAGTACCACGCTCAGCTACAGCGGGCTGGTGCAGGCACTGGGCAACGGCTCGGTGGGCCACTGGAAATCGCATTGCGAAGTAGTGGTGGCCGCCAACCTGGGGGGCGACCAGACCCTATACCTGGTCGGTGGCAACGTGATGAACACCGTGGCGATGCGGTTGCTGCAGCTGGATCGTACGGGGCTGATCAAGCTGCCTCCGGCACGCGAGCGCAACAGCACCGGCATCGACCCCAGCTGCACGCCGGGCCGCGAGGACGAATGCAGCTTCAACCGGCAGGACTGGGCAGCGCTGCTGCAGTTGACCGCCACATCACCGCTGGTGATGCCCTCGCCCACTGCGACGCCGATGCAGCCCGCCCCGGCACCGCAACCGGTCATCGTGCCCGCGCAGCCGGTGTCTGGCGAACCACAACCACAGCGGTGAATGCAGCGCTTGATCCAGCGCGCGTTCGCCGCCATCTTTGCCGGATCGACCTCTGACGGCTGACGCCATGCCCACCCTGCTGCTGTTGCTGATTGCCGGCGGAATCATCTACTTCTTCTGGAACGCCGCACGTTCGGCCGCCGAGCGCGCGGTCGAGCTGGGGCGCAATGCCTGTCGCGCTGCCGATGTGCAATGGCTGGACCAGGCGGTGCACGCTACCGGCCTGCGGCTGTCGCGTGGCGAGGATGGACGGCTCGGTTTCGAGCGCACGTTCAAGTTCGAGTATTCCTACGATGGCATCGATCGCCACGTGGGCCGCATGGTGCTGCGTGGCGACCAGCTGATCTCATTCACTGGCCCGGGCGCGGCGCGGATCAGCCAGATCCGGCCGGACGTGGAGGATGCCGAGGATGTGTAAGGGCTGAAGGTGTGCCGACCAACGGTCGGCACCCACCGGTAAATCCTGCAAAGGAAAACGCCGCCTATCGGGGCGGCGTCGGAAACATTACTTGACCACGCGCAGGTTCGGGCGGCCCTTCGGCGGCGGACTGGCCGGCGGCGTATCGTCCGGCGGCGTGCCTTCCTCATGCAGCAGTTCGTCGCTGGTCGGTGCGGTTTCGCTGCCCGGAATGTCATCCGGCAGCGCCATGCCCTGCCCGGTCTCGCGGGCGTAGACGGCCAGCACGGCGCTGATCGGTACCTGCACCGGATAGCTGGTACCGGAGAAGCGCGCCGAGAAGCTCACCATCTCGTTGTCGATCATCAGCCGCACGACAGCACGTTCGGCGATGTTGAGCACCACCCGGCCATCCTTGACCGCCGAAGGCGGCACCTGCACGCCGGGGACGCCGGCGTCGACCAGGATGTGCGGGGTCAGCTGGTTGTCGTTGATCCATTCCACCAGCGCCCGCAGCAGGTACGGGCGGTGGCTGGTCATGTGGAAGAAGTCTTCGGTCATGCGTGAAGTGTACGCGCCCGGCGCCCTGCCGGGGCAGATCGCCTGCACGCCGGTCGGCGTGCAGACGGGTAAAGCAAGGCGGGATCAGCCCGGCAGATCGCGCAGCTTCTTTTCCTGGTCGGTCAGGCTGCGGACAAAACCCGGATGGCGGAAGATGCGGTTGCCGTAGTCTTCAATCGCCTTGCCGTCCTTCGGCAGCGGCACATCCAGCGACTGCAGGCGCCAGATGATCGGCGCCATCGCGCAGTCGGCCAGGCTCATCTCCGGGTTGAGGAAGAACTTGCTGGCCTTGAACAGCGGCAGCGAGGCGGTCAGCAGTTCCTTCAGGCGCTTGCGCCCTGCTTCGGCCTGGGTCTTGTTACCCAGCTGGATGGCCTGCACCTGCGGCACCCAGTCGTGCTCGATGCGCAGCATGGCCAGGCGGATGCGCGCACGCGACAGCGGATCGACCGGCATCAGCGGCGGATGCGGGTAGCGTTCGTCCAGGTATTCGCTGACCACCGACGCGGCGTACAGCACCAGCTCGCGCTCGACCAGGGTCGGAACCGAGTGGTACGGATTGAGATCGATCAGGTCTTCAGGCGGGTTCTGCGGATCGACCGGAACGAAGTCGAAGGTGACCCCCTTGGCCGCCAGCACCAGGCGTACACGGTGGCACAGTACATCGTCGTTCGAGGAAAACAGCGTCAGTGTATTGCGCATGCGTACGCTCGCCGCCATCAAAGGCTCTCCCACGACAGGAGACCGCCTGCCGCATCGGCGCCGCCGGCACCGTGCCAGCGATCGACTCCTCCCCGAGTGTGCAACCGACCATCACAAAAGCCAATAGGCCCGTGCGATGGCCGGGGGCAGATTCAGTGAACGTCCTTCCAGTATTCCTTCTTCAACAGGTACAGCAGGAAGGTCAGCAGGGCCAGGAACAGGATCACCCACACGCCCAGCTGCTGGCGCTTGAGCGCGGCCGGTTCGCCGGCATATTCGAGGAAATTGGTGATGTCCCGCACTGCCTGGTCGTACTGTCCGGCATCGACGTTGCCTGGCGTTTCCAGGCGCAGACCGGTCACCGGCGGATCCATGCCCGGCGCCTCCGGTTTGCCATGCACGGCATGCTGCAGGCCCTGCATCTCCCACAGCGGGTTGGGCATGGAGGCGTTGGCGAACAACGCGTTGTTCCAGCCCAGCGGCCGGCTGCTGTCCAGGTAGAACGACTTGAGGTAGGTGTAGACCCAGTCACTGCCGCGCACACGCGCAATCAGGCTGAGGTCCGGTGGCATCTTGCCGAACCACTTCTCGGCATTCTCCTTGGGCATCGCCACCGGGATCGGGTCGCCGATCGCCGAGCCGGTGAAGTTGAGGTTGTTCATCACCTCTTCCTCGGTCAGGCCCAGGTCCTGCGCCATCCGCGAATAGCGCAGGTACTTCAGCGCATGGCAGCCGGAGCAGTAGTTCATGTACAGCTGCGCGCCGCGCTGCAGCGAGGCGCGGTCACCGAGGTCGTTGCCGGCCTGCAGCAGCTTGGTGCCGCCTTCGGCGGCGGAAGCCAGGAAACTGCCCAGCATCAGGGCGGCCGTCAGGGCCAGCCGGACCATCCAGCGTTCAGTCATGGGTGGTCACCCTCTCCGGTACCGGCTTGGTCCTGTCCAACCTTGTCCATAGCGGCATGGTGATGAAGAACGCGAAGTACAGGAAGGTCAGCACCCGCCCGATGTACGTCTCGTGCACGTCGGTACCCGGGCCGGAACCAATCACGCCCAGCCACACGAAGCACACCGCCAGCACGCCCAGCATCACCTTCGAGATCCAGCCGCGGTAGCGCACCGATTTCACCTTCGCCTTGTCCAGCCACGGCACCAGGAACAGGATGGCGATGGCCGAGAACATCACCAGCACGCCGCCCAGCTTGTTCGGCACCACGCGCAACATCGCGTAGTACGGCGTGTAGTACCAGACCGGCTTGATGTGCTCCGGGGTCACCAGGCGGTTGGCCTCGGTGAAGTTGTCGTGCTCCAGGAACAGGCCGCCGAAACCGGGCGCGAAGAAGATGATGAAGGCGGCGATGATCAGCAGGAAGCCGGCGCCGACACCATCCTTGAGCGTGTAGTACGGGTGGAACGGAATGCCGTCGGCCGGTGCGTTCGGCGACCAGCGGTTGCCCTTCGGCCCCTTCTTGATCTCCACACCGTCCGGGTTGTTCGACCCCACTTCGTGCAGCGCGCCCAGGTGCAGCACCACCAGCAACAGCAGCACCAGCGGCAGTGCGATGACGTGCAGCGCGAAGAAGCGGTTGAGCGTGGCGTCACTGGGCAGGTAGTCGCCCATGATCCATTCGGTCAGGCCGTTGCCGATCACCGGTATCGCGCCGAACAGCGAGATGATCACCTTCGCGCCCCAGAACGACATCTGGCCCCACGGCAGCACGTAGCCCATGAAGGCTTCGGCCATCAGCACCAGGTAGATCAGCATGCCCAGGATCCACACCAGCTCGCGCGGCTTCTGGTAGCTGCCGTACAGCAGGCCGCGGAACATGTGCAGGTAGACCACGATGAAGAACAGCGAGGCACCGGTGGAGTGCATGTAGCGGATCAGCCAGCCCCACTCCACATCACGCATGATGTATTCGATGGAGCCGAACGCCTCGGCGGCGTTGGTCTTGTAGTGCATCGTCAGGAAGATGCCGGTGACGATCTGGTTGACCAGCACCAGCAGCGCCAGCGAGCCGAAGTAGTACCAGATGTTGAAATTCTTCGGCGCGTAGTACTCGCTGACGTGCTTGCGGTACACCGGCATCAGGCCCGGCGCGCGGGCGTTGACCCAGTCGGCCACGCCGCTGGCGGTACGGCTGAGGATATTGGCCATCAGGCAGCCCCCTGCGGATCAACACCGATGATGATGGTGTTGTCGTCCTGGTAGTGGTGCGCGGGCACCTTCAGGTTGATCGGCGCCGGCACGTCCTTGAAGACGCGGCCGGACATGTCGAAGCGCGACTTGTGGCAGGGGCAGAAGTAGCCGCCCTTCCACTGCGGGTCGTAGGGCTCGGGCCGGATCTCGGCGACCATTTCCGGCGAGCAGCCCAGGTGCGTGCACAGGCCGACCAGCACGGAAATATCCGGCTTGATCGAGCGCAGCTCGGGGTTCTGCTTCAGCACGTACTCCGGCTGCTGGTCCTTCTCGCCGGACTCGGGGTCCTTGAGACGGCCGTCCAGCCCATGCAGCGCATCGAGGATCGCCTTGGACCGCTTGACGATCCAGATCGGCTGGCCACGCCATTCCACGATCAGGCGTTGGCCTTCCTGCAGGGCGCTGATGTCGGCCACCACCGGTGCGCCGGCAAGCTTGGCACGGGCACTGGGGTTCCAGGATTTGATGAAAGGAACTGCGGTGAATCCGACGCCGACGGCGCCCACCACGGCTGTGGTGGCAGAAAGAAAACGCCGACGTCCGGTGTTGACTGGATCGTGTACCCCATCGTTGGCCATCCGGCACTCCGATATTGATTAGGTAGCTTTAAGGCTGCCAGCGGATCCGGTGGGGGCCAGAGCCGCATTGAATCACGGTCGAGTGTAGCGGAACCGTCGCGCGCCACACAACGCATTGCAACAACTCTTTCAGATGCGTGCCGACTGACAGTCGGCACCTACCTGTCCAAGGAGTGCCGACCAACGGTCGGCACCCACCAGTTAACGGCACCTACTGGTGACTCAGGGCGGTGCGGTAACGCTCGGCCAGCTGCCCGACCCGCCGCACGTAGTATTGGGTTTCGCTGTAGGGCGGCACGCCACCGTGGCGGTCGACCGCGCCTTCGCCAGCGTTGTAGCCAGCTGCGGCAAGGGTCAGATCGCCATTGAAGCGCTTCAACAACCACGCAAGATACTGTACGCCGCCGCGGATGTTCTGCCCGGCATCGTAGGAGTCACTGACACCGAAGCGCGCGGCGGTTGGCGGCATCAGCTGCATCAGGCCCTGCGCACCCGCGCGGCTGAGCGCGGTCGGGTTGTAGGCCGACTCGGCATGGATGATGGCCCGCACCACCGCCTCTTCCACGCCGAACTCGCGCGCGGCCGAGGTGATCTCGGTCTGGAAGGCCGAGGTGTTCAGGCGCACGGTGCCGAAGTCCACGCGTGGATTGATCCCGCACGCGTAGCAGCGCTCCATGAAGCTGTAGCGGATGGTCCGCACCGGGCCGAGGTTGGCGACCTGGGTCGGGCGCGCACTGGTGTAGTGGCGCACGCCGTCCTTCATGAAGGAATAGACCTGGCCGCTGACCATGCGTCCGGCGCGCGAGGCGACCGGCTGTGCCGGAGCAGCTGCTGGCGCGGCTGCAGCAGGCGCAGGCGCGACCGTTGCCGGCGTGGCGGCGCTGGCGGCAACGGCAACCGGGTTGCGTTCGATGCTGGCCACCGTGGTCGGCGCCGGCCTGGGCGCGGCCACCACCGGGCGCGGTGCCGGACGGGTGTCGCGGCTGTAGCTGATGGTGCTGCAGCGCGCACCCGCCACCCGCTTGCTCACATAACTGGTGACGCCGTCAGGGCCCTGGCACTTGTACAGGGTTCCGGCGCTGGCCGGCGCAGCGGTCAGCGCAGCGATGATGATCGCCGTTGTCCCCAGTATCCCCTTCATGGCGGCGAGTGTCCCAGCTTCGCCGGGGCTTGCCAAGCGATGTGGCTCAGCCTGTGACCGGCGGCACAGCCAGCACCCGGCCCAGCCCGGCCAGGCGCTGGGCCAGTTCGTCGCGCAGGCCCGGCGGCGTGGTCCACAGCGCCACCGGCACGCGGTCCAGGCTGAGGATCTGCGCCAGCATCATGCCCCGGCTCTCGGCCCCCATGCGCAGCAGGCAGTGCTCGGCGCCATCCGCCTCCAGCACCCCGCACCAGGGCGGAATGCGGCCTTCCAGCTCTGCACGGCTGCCGGCCAGGCGGACGATGGCCTGCAGCGCGAACGGGGCCTGGCTGACCGCCTGCCGCACCATCACATCCGGCGGCGCTGGCGTGCGGCGATGCAGGCCCGGCTCGGCGCATTCGCGTACCGCGCCCATCCGGTCCACGCGCAGGGTGCGCCAGTCCTGCCGGCCCAGGTCCCAGGCCAGCAGGTACCAACGCCGCCCGTAATTGACCAGGTGCTGCGCCTCGACCTCGCGCTGGGTGACGGCCTCCTGCGCGCTGCGGTATTCGAAGGCCAGCCGTGACGCCTGCCGGCAGTGCTGGGCCAGCCGTCCGAGCAGGCGCGCGTCGGTGGACGGAAGGTCGGACAAGGTGGCCGTCGCTGCATGCACCTCGCCGGCCTGCTGGCGGCGACGGGTCGGCACCAGCGGGTCGAGCTTGGACAACAGGCCGCGCGCGGTGTCGTCGATGCCGGCGACGGTCGCGGACGCGGCACGCAGGGCGATCGCCAGGGTCGTTGCCTCCTCCTCATCCAGCAGCATCGGCAGGACCGGTGCCCCTGCCCCCAGCTGGTAGCCGCCGCCAACCCCGGATGAGGCCTGCACCGGATAGCCCAGTTCGCGCAGGCGCTCGATGTCACGGCGGATGCTGCGCCGGTCCACGCCCATGCGCTCGGCCAACTCGGCCCCGGACCACTGGCGACGGGCCTGCAGCAGGGCGATCAGGCGCAGCAGTCGATGGGCGGTATGGCGCATGAAGGATCGAGGACAGAAGTCGTCCGCAATAGTGCCTCAGGATGGCCTCCAGTTCACCACCCACCGCAAGGAGCAATGCCATGAATTCACGCCAGATCACCCTGTACCATGCCGCCCGTTCCCGCTCGAGCGGCGCCGTGGCCCTGCTCGAAGCGCTGGGTGCCGACTACCGCATGCAGGTGCTGGACCTGAAGGCTGGCGCCAACCTGGCCCCGGCCTACCTGGCCATCAACCCGATGGGCAAGGTGCCGGCCATCGTCCACAACGGGGCGCTGGTAACCGAACAGGTGGCCATTTATCTGTACCTGGCCGACCTGTATCCGGAAGCCGGGCTGGCCCCGCCGATCGGCGACGCCCTGCGCGGGCCCTACCTGCGCTGGATGGCCTTCTACGGCGCCTGTTTCGAGCCGGCGATGATCGACAAGGCAATGCACCGCGAGCCACCGCCGCGCCTGATGTCGCCGTACAACGACGCCGAGACCGTGCTGCAGGTGGTCGAGGCCCAGCTGGCGCAGGGCCCGTACCTGCTCGGCGAGACAATGAGCGCCGCCGACGTGCTGTGGGGCAATGCGCTGTTCTGGACCAGCGATTTCGGCCTGCTGCAGCTGGCCCCGGCCACCAAGGACTACGTGGCCCGGATCGGTGCGATGACCGCGTTCGAGCGTTCGCGGCAGATCGATGCGGAGCTGGTAGCGGCGTAAGAGCGCCCGCCGGGGGGGGAGCCGGACCCGGAATTCCAGTAGAGCCACGCCATGCGTGGATGACCCGCCCGCAGCGCATGCGGGACGGAATGCAGCCAGGCATGGCGTGGCTCTACCAAGCCGACGCACGCCCCAGGATGCGGGTAGAATTGCCCGCTTTCCCGCCACCCGAATGGATTAAGCGCCATGACCGGGACGCCAGACGTCTTTCCGCCCGCCACGCCGGGCGGTACCCCGCTCGTTGCCCTGCCCGCTGGTCCGCGCAAGCCCGACCAGGTCAAGGGCAAGCTGTACATCAAGACCCACGGTTGCCAGATGAACGAGTACGACTCGGCCAAGATGGCCGACGTGCTTGCCGCCAGCGATGGGCTGGAACTGACCGACAGCCCGGACGACGCCGACGTCATCCTGGTCAATACCTGCTCCATCCGCGAGAAGGCGCAGGAGAAGGTATTCAGCCAACTGGGCGTGTGGAAGGGCCTGAAGAACAAGGGCCGTGAGGTCATCATCGGCGTGGGCGGCTGCGTTGCCTCGCAGGAAGGCGAAGCGATCATCAAGCGCGCGCCGTTCGTCGACCTGGTGTTCGGACCGCAGACCCTGCACCGCCTGCCGGAGCTGATCCGTGCCCGCCGCGAGCAGAAGCGCCCGCAGGTGGACATCAGCTTCCCCGAGATCGAGAAGTTCGACCGCCTGCCCGAGCCGCGCGCCGAAGGCGCTTCGGCCTTCGTCTCGATCATGGAAGGCTGTTCCAAGTACTGCTCGTTCTGCGTGGTGCCCTACACCCGCGGCACCGAAGTCAGCCGCCCGTTCGAGGACGTGGTGGTGGAGGTAGCGCAGTTGGCTGCACAGGGCGTGCGTGAGATCAACCTGCTCGGCCAGAACGTCAACGCCTACCGTGGGCCCTATGGGGACGGCGAATTCGCCGACCTCGGCCTGCTGATCCGCACCATCGCCGAGATCGATGGCGTCGGCCGCATCCGCTTCACCACCTCGCATCCGCTGGAGTTCAGCGATTCGCTGATCGATGCGTTCCGCGACGTGCCGCAGTTGGCCAACTTCCTGCACCTGCCGGTGCAGGCCGGCAGCGACCGCGTACTGTCGGCCATGAAGCGTGGCTACACCGCACTGGAATTCAAGTCGAAGATCCGCAAGCTGCGCGCGGTGCGCCCGGACATCTCGATCAGCTCGGACTTCATCGTCGGCTTCCCCGGCGAGACCGACGCCGACTTCGAGAAGACCATGAAGCTGATCGAAGACATCGGCTTCGACCACAGCTTCTCCTTCATCTATTCGCGTCGCCCGGGTACGCCGGCTGCGGATCTGGAGGACACGATCAGCGATACCGAGAAGCACGCGCGCCTGTCGCGCCTGCAGGAGCGCATCAATGCGCATGCCGCCGGCATTTCCGAGAAGATGGTCGGCACCGTGCAGACGGTGCTGGTGGAAGGGCCCTCGCGCAAGAACCCGAACGAGCTGACCGGCAAGACCGAGAACATGCGTTCGGTGAACTTCCCGGCGCCGGCACGGTTGATCGGCCAGTTCGTGGACGTGGTGATTACCGAAGCGCTGACCAATTCGCTGCGCGCGCGGGTGGTGGCGGAATAAGGTGTGCCGACCAACGGTCGGCACCCACCGGAATTGATGCCGGCCAACGGCCGGCGCCTACCGGAATTGATGCCGGCCAACGGCCGGCGCCTACCGGGGTGGATGCCGACCGTTGGTCGGCATGCCTCAATCCAATCGTTTGCGGAAACGCAGGATGGCAAGGGTCATCATCACCACGATGAAGGCCAGCAGCGCCAGCGCGTCGTGCCACAACTCCCACAGCGAGGCGCCGCGCAGCATGATGCCGCGCACCAGGCGCAGGAAGTGGGTCAGCGGCAGCACCTCGGCCAGCCACTGCACCGGCCGTGGCATGCCGGCGAACGGGAACATGAAGCCCGACAACAGGATCGACGGCAGGAACAGGAACAGCGTCATCTGCATCGCCTGGAACTGCGAGCGCGCACGCGTGGAGATCAGCAGGCCCAGCGCCAGGTTGGCCAGCACCAGCAGCACCGCGGCCAGGTAGATGTCCAGCAGGCTGCCGCGAATGGGTACCTGGAACAGCCAGGTGCCCAGCACCAGTACCAGCGTGGTCTGCAGCAGACCAATGGCTGCATAGGGCAGCACCTTGCCCACCATCAGTTCGCTGCGCGACACCGGTGTGGCGATCAGCAGTTCCATGTTGCCGCGCTCGCGTTCGCGCACCACCGCTACCGCCGTGAACATCACCAGGGTCATGGTCAGGATCACCCCGATCAGGCCCGGCACGATGTTCACCGCCGAACGCCGCTGCGGGTTGTAGAAGCTGGTCACGCTGATAGGACCACTGGCGATGCTGCCTTCGCGCAGGGGACGCGTGTTGCTGGTCGGACGCGAATCCAGCGGCACCTGTGCCAGCTGGATCGCTGCGCTCTGCACCACGGTGTCGCTGCCATCGACCAGCACCTGTACCGCCTCGCGTCCATCGAAGCGACGACGCTCGAAGTCGGCCGGCACCACGATGCCGACACTGATTTCGCCACGGCGCAGCGCCTGCATCAGTTGATCGGGCGTGTACGCCTCGCTGCGCGGCGTGATCACGCCGGTGGCGACCATGTCCTGCACCAGCGCGCGTGACGCCGCACTGTTGGCCTGGTCGGCGACACCAGCGTTGAGATGGCGCAGGTTGAGATTGATCGCGTAGCCGAACAGCAGCAGCTGCATCACCGGAATGCCGACGATCATCGCCAGCGTGATGCGGTCGCGGCGCAGCTGGCGCAGCTCCTTGAGCATGATCGCCCACAGCCGGCGCAGGTTCATGCCGCCGGCTCCCTGCCACGGCCGCGGGTAGCGGCGACGAACACGTCTTCCAGGTTCGGCGCCACCGCCTCGATGCGGGCCTGCGGATCGGCGCTGGCCAGCGCGCGCCGCAATGCGACGGCGTCCGCGACATCCTCGCTGCACAATACTCGCAGCTGGGTGCCGATCTGCGCCACGCTCAGCACGCCGGGCAGCTCAGACAGTGCGCGGCTGGCCTGTCGCGGCTGCGCCGACGTGACCTGCAACGTGCGGCCGTCCAGCCGTGCGCACAGTTCGGCCGGCGTGCCATCGGCCACCAGCGCACCACGATCCAGGATCGCCAGCCGGTGGCAGCGCTCGGCTTCGTCCATGTAATGCGTCGACACCAGCACGGTGGTACCGGCGTCGGCAAGTTCAAACAGGGCCTCCCAGAAATCGCGGCGCGATTCAGGATCGACCGCGCTGGTCGGCTCGTCCAGGAACAGCAGTTCGGGCGAATGCACCACGGCACCCGCCAGGGCGAGGCGCTGCTTCTGCCCACCACTGAGCGTGCCAGCCAGTTGTGGTTGGCGGTCCTGCAGCCGGTACTGCTGCAGCAAACTATCAACGCGCTGCTGCGCCTGCGCGCGTGGCAGGTCCTGGATGGCGGCAAGGAATTCCAGGTTCTCGCGTACCGACAGGTCTTCGTACAGCGAGAAGCGCTGAGTCATGTAGCCGATGCGCCGGCGCAGCGCTTCGGCCTGCTCGGGAACCGCCAACCCCAGCACCTCGATCTGCCCAGCGCTCGGCTCAAGCAGGCCGCACAGCATGCGGATGGTGGTCGACTTGCCCGACCCGTTCGGGCCCAGGAAGCCATAGACCTGGCCACGCGGCACGGTCAGGTCGACGTTGTCCACGGCCAGCAGCTCGCCGAAGCGACGGGTCAGCCCCTGCGCGTGCACCGCGATGTCGTCGCCGGTGTTCAGAAGCGCACCTGCACCGGCAGGCCGGCCGGCAGCTTCTGCATGTCGGTGGCTTCGGTCACTTCGATTTCAGCCAGATAGCTCAGCCGCTCGACGTCGTCGCCGGTCAGTGCGTAGTACGGGGTGAACGACGGTTCGCTGCGGATCGATCGCACGCGCCCTTTCAGCACCATGCTCCGACCTTCCAGCTGGATCTGCGCGGCCTGACCGACCTTCACCTGCAGGCGCAGCGGCTGCGGCAGGTAGACGCGCGCATAGGGACGCTCACCGACCAGCATCACCGCCAACGGCGCACCGATCGGCGCCTGGTCGCCCTGCCGGTAGGGCAAGGCATCGACCACACCATCGCGCGGTGCGCGCAGCTGCAGCTTCTGCAGGTTGACGCCCTGCACCACCTGCTGTGCGCGTGCGGCGTCGGCCGCGGCCTTGCCCTGGGTGATGTCCTGTACCCGGCTGCCGTGCACCAGCTCCAGCCAAGCCTGCTCGGCCGCGCGCGCGCTGGCCTCGGCGTTGCCGGCGGCGGCACGTGCACGATCCAGTTCAGCGGCAGCCACCAGCTGCTGGCGTGCCAGCGGCTGCACCCGGCGATAGTAGGCGCTGGCTTCGACGGCCTGGGCGCGAAGCGCGGCCAGCTGGGCCTGGGCCTGGGTGATCTGCTCCTGGCGCGGACCGATCTCCAGCTCTTCCAGCTGTGCCTGCGCGCGCAGCGTATCGGCCTGTGCGGCGGCGAACTGTGCGTCGCCACGGGCGGGATCAAGCCGCATCAGCACGGTGCCCGCCTTGACCGGCTGCCCCTCGCGCACCTCCACCGCAGCGATCACTTCGGCCGCCGGTGCCGGCACCGTGATCCGGTCCCACTCCAGCGTCCCCAGCGCGTGCGGCGTTGATGGGCCACATCCTGCCAGCAGGCCGAGACCCGCCAGTCCGATTCCCCGCATCCCGTTGCCGATGCCCATGCCATCCCCTCCTGCGACGGCGCCACGGTGGCATGCGCCCCGTGCACCCACAATGATCCCGATCAGACCTGACGGTTTTTTCACCACACGCTGGCGGGCCTTTCGCTGCAAGGCTCCGCACCACCTATCCACAGGTTGATTCAGCATCATTCCACAACCGGTGTGGAAAACCGGCGAAACAAGGCCCCCTTGCTCGTTTGGCAGCAGAACATGCCCCGCCATCAGGAACATGCCGGTGCGGATGGCGGGTTGAACGGGAATGCACGGCCCGCTGCCCCACCTCCCTGTACCGCCGTTCCCGGGGGAAGGAGCGACTGCAGGTCGTGACGGTTTTTTCACCAGCCCCTCATGATGCTTGTGGCACAAGCGCTGCGAAGGGCTATCCACAGCTTTCCGCAACGCCGGTCCACACCCGGTGTGGAAAACCGTCTGGCGCCACACCGTTCCGATGCCCGCGCTGGCCGCCCGCCCGGCACGCGCGTAACCTTGTCATCCCGAGTCCATCGCGGTGGACGGCGAACCCGCCCCACCCCAAGCAATGAAAAGCATCGAGCATCGAGACTTCACCCTGTCGCCGGAAGACAACGAGCGACTGGCCAACCTGTGCGGCCCCTTCGACGGGCACCTGCGCCAGATCGAGCTGAAGCTCGGTGTGGAGATCGCAAATCGTGGCTTCGTGTTCCGCATCAGCGGGCCCAACGAGGCCATCGTCGAGGCGCAGAAGCTGGTTGAAGCGCTGTACGCCGAAGCCGGCGAAACCACCTTCGACAACCACGCCATCCATCTGCGCCTGGCGCAGGCCAATGTCGAGCAGATCGCCGAGCGCTCCTATGAAGCACAGGAGGTGGCGATCAAGGTCAAGCGCGGCACGGTACGCGGCCGCGGTGCCAACCAGGGCCGCTACCTGCACCAGATCGCCACCCACGACATCAACTTCGGCATCGGCCCGGCCGGTACCGGCAAGACCTTCCTGGCCGTAGCCAGCGCGGTCGAAGCACTGAACGAATCGCGGGTGCAGCGCCTGATCCTGGTGCGCCCGGCGGTGGAGGCCGGCGAGAAGCTGGGCTTCCTGCCCGGCGACCTGAGCCAGAAGGTCGATCCCTACCTGCGACCGCTGTACGACGCCCTGTACGAGATGATGGGCGTGGAGAAGGTGGTCAAGCTGCTGGAGAAGAACGTCATCGAGATCGCGCCGCTGGCCTACATGCGCGGCCGCACGCTCAACGATGCGTTCGTGATCCTGGACGAAGCGCAGAACACCACCATCGAGCAGATGAAGATGTTCCTGACCCGCCTGGGTTACGGCTCCACTGCGGTGGTCACCGGTGACCTGACCCAGACCGACCTGCCCAAGCATGTGAAGTCCGGCCTGCGCGACGCCATCGACGTGCTGCGCGAGGTCGAGGGCGTCAGCTTCACCTTCTTCGAATCCCGTGACGTGGTCCGCCACCCGCTGGTCGCGCGCATCGTCAGCGCCTACGACCGCCGCGACCTGCATCAGATCCAACCAGGAGCAACTCCATGACCCGTGGCCCCGTGCGATTGGACGTCGCCGTCAGTTATGCCCTGCCGCGTGCCGGCCTGCCGGCGGCAGTGAGCTTCCGCAAGTGGGTGGCCGCCGCGTTGAAGGGCCGCATCCGCGAGGCCGATCTGGCCATCCGCGTGGTCGATACCAAGGAAGGGCAGTCGCTGAACCGCCATTACCGCGGCAAGGACTACGCGACCAACGTGCTCAGCTTCCCGGCCGAAGTGCCCGAAGGCCTGCCCAAGGGCGTCAAGTTCCCACTGCTCGGTGACCTGGTGATCTGCGCACCGGTGGTGGCCCGCGAAGCCGACGAACAGGGCAAGGCGCTCAACGCCCACTACGCGCACCTGACCGTGCACGGCGTGCTGCACCTGCTTGGCTGGGACCACGAGGACGACAAGGAAGCCGAGGCGATGGAGCAGCTGGAGCGCGACATCCTGGCCGAGCTGGGCATCGCCGACCCGTACGCGGGCGAGCGCTGACACCGGGCTCTGTTCCGGGCCCACGCACTCACGGAAGAGGAGCGCAGCATGACCCTGCCCGCACTTGTGCTTGCCGCGCTACTGCAGTCCGGGGCAGGCCTGATGCCCGATCCTGACCGTCCTTCACCGTTCCCTACCAGCGACAGCGAGGCCGACATCGCCGCAAAGGTCGCCGAACTACGGGCGTTCTTCGGCAGCAGCGAGCGCGACACCCGCAACACCGTCGCCACCGCCCAGCAGCGGGCGCTGATCGAGCGCCTGGAAGCGCGGCACGCGGCCCGTCTGGCCGGCATCTGGGTGGACAATGCGAGGGGCTGGAACGTTGTGGTGCGACTGACAGGCGCCGCACCCGAGGCCGATGAGACACACCCAGGGGCGGATGGCCCGCAACGTGTGCACTACATCACCGGCGCCGCGATGACCGAAGCGGAGATGACGCGCCGCCTGCATGCACAGCGGGACTGGCTGCGGGCCCAGCTGCCCGACCTGTTCGGCTATAGCCTGGATGTCAAGACCGGGGAGCTGGAGGTTGAGCTGCGGGATACCCCAGCCAACCGCGCGACCGCAGCGGCCCTGCGCGACCACCTGCAGGTGCAGCTGGGCTACCCGGTCAGGCTGCGCTGGTACCCGGCGACCACGCGCCGGAATCCGCCCTGACTGCGCCCGGGCTGAGTGCCAGCCCATGCGCTGCGCTATTGTTCAACACCGGCCAGGACGCGGAAGGAAAAAGGATGAACCCAGGGAACGGCTTCATGACGATCATGATGGCTGCCGGCCTTCTCGCCATTCTGCTGGTGCTGGGCGCGCATGCCGTTCGCCGTGTAAGTGCACGCGCCCCCAGCGGGCAGCACTGGCTGCTGCGCACGCTGGCACTGCTGTCACCGGCGTGCGTCATTGCCAGCCTGGTCGTCGGCGGGATCGGGCCTCATCTGCTGCAACAGCGGCACGGGATGAGCACCACGACGGGCCTGGTGACGGGGGCCCTGCTGCTGATGCTGATTGGCGCGCTCACCGCGCCTGTGGCCTGGCGCGTGGTAGTCCAGCAGCGCCTGCGACGCTCGGCGGCGACGTTGCCGTTCTTCCATGCCTCAACCGCCTCACTCTGGCTGTTGTACGCGCTCTGCGCAATGTACGTGCCACTGGCAAAGGCCGCCGAACCGGCACTGATGCCCTGGTTCGAACAAACGGGCCTGCTGCAGTTCGCGGCCCGCGGGCTGGTCACGGTCCTCCACGTTTCGATGCAGGCGGTGCTGCTCACGCTGCCGGTGATGGGTCTACGTGCCCTGCTGACCCGCGGCCGCCGCCGCAACAAGGCTGAGAACCCGCGCCCGTCACCGTTATGATGTCCGGCCCGACTGCGGAACCTGCCCGTGTCCCTGCGTTGCTGCCTGCCCCTGCTGTGTGCCTTTGCGGTGCCTTCGGCCCTCGCCTCCAGTCTTGACCTGCCGGCCCTGATCGAATGCCGCCAGGGCGTGGCCGAGCAGGCCGCGCTGGCGCCGCTGCTGGCCGATCCGCTGAAGGCCGTGGCCCAGGGCCTGCAGCCGCTGCCGCAGGGCAACCAGTTCATGAGCGAGTACCGGCTGGCCAGCCCGATCACCGTCTTCGGCCAACAGACCGAGCGGGTGGCGGTGGCCGGCGCCAGCATCATGGCCGTCCTCGACCAGGCCGACCCACGCCCGCTGGCCAAGCGCCTGGCGCTGGAGACCGGCTACGACCAGAACGGCAAGTTCATGGCCGGCCGCGAGGTGGTCAGCCGCGACGTGACCGACCCGAAGACCGGCGAGGCCCAGATCGAGTCGATCATCCTCAGCGTCTCCACCGTGGCCTCCCACCCCGGCAAGACCCTGGCCGGCTGCACCTACAGCCTGGACCTGCCCGAGGACGAGCCGGCCCCGGCCGCCCCTGCCCCGGCCACCGGCAGTCACTGACAGGCCGTCACATCCTGCTAGACTTGGGCCAACGCCCGGCCTGCCGGGTGCCTTTTTTCCAGAGATGTCAGAAGACGACAGTAGTAGCTCCCCTGCGGAGCACAGTGAAAAGAAGCGCGGCTGGCTTGAACGCCTGACCTCCGCCTTCTCCGGCGAACCCCATACCCGCGACGAGCTGGTCGCTGTCCTGCACACCGCGCAGGAAGAGGGTCTGATCGCCGCCGATACCCTGAAGATGATGGAAGGCGCCATTTCGGTCGCCGAGCTGACCGTGGGCGACGTGATGATCTCGCGCTCGCAGATGGTCTCGCTGCCGGTAGAAGCGCCCTTCCTGGAACTGATGAAGCAGGTGGTCGAATCCGGCCATTCACGCTTCCCGGTGCACGGCGAGAACAAGGACGACATCCTTGGCATCCTGCTGGCCAAGGACCTGCTGCGCGGCGTGGTTGCCGACAACGGCCCGGCCAACGTGCGCGAGCTGCTGCGCCCGGCGGTGCTGATCCCGGAGGCGAAGAAGCTCAATGTGCTGCTGAAGGAATTCCGTCTGTCGCGCAACCACATGGCCATCGTGGTGGACGAGTACGGCGGTGTCGCCGGCCTGGTCACCATCGAGGACGTGCTGGAACAGATCGTCGGCGAGATCGACGACGAGCATGACGAGGCTGAAGATCCCTCGGCGCAGATCGCCATCCAGTCCGACGGCCAGTACGTGGTCGACGCGCTGACCCCGATTGGTGACTTCAACGAGCGCTTCGGTGCCACCTTCTCCGACGAGGACTACGACACCATCGGCGGCCTGGTCACCGAGGCCGTGGGTCACCTGCCGGAAGTCGGTGACGAGCTGGCGCTGGACCGTTTCATGTTCCGCGTGGCCCGCGCCGATGCGCGCCGGGTACAGGCCTTCCACGTGACCGTGCTGCCGCCGGACGCGCAGGACGACGCTTGAAGCGCCGCGGCATGATCCTCACGGTGTGGCTGGCACTGTGCGTGGTGGCCATGGCCCTGCCGCTGGCCGCCTTCGCGCAGCCGGCGGCAGCCACACCTGCCGTACCTGCGACCAACGCTGAAGCCCCTGCTCCGCGCATCGGCGTGGTGACCATGCAGCCGGGCACCGTGTTCTTCGAACGCTTCGGCCACGACGCCATCGTCGTGCTCGATCCGGTCAGCGGCGAGGCGACCTCGTACAACTTCGGCTACTTCGATCCGTCCGAGGACGATTTCATCAGCCGCTTCGCACGCGGCGACATGATGTATTACCTGGTGGCGCTGCCGTTGCAGCAGGACCTGTCGTACTACGACGAGACCGGCCGCGGCGCCAGCGTGCAGTGGCTGGACCTGCGCCCGGATCAGGCGCGTGCGCTGGCGGCCGACCTGGCCGAGCGGGCCAAGCCGGAGAACGCGCGCTACCACTACGATTACTACACCGCCAACTGCGCCACGATGGTGCGCGACACGGTGGACAAGGCATTGGGTGGCGGCCTGCAGTCGCAGCTGTCGGGGCGCTCGCGCGGCAATACCTACCGCAGTGAATCGGTTCGCCTGGCATCGCCGGCACCGTGGATGTGGCTGGGCTTCGATGTAGGCCTCGGGCCGTTCGCCGACCAGCCGCTGTCGCGCTGGCAGGAAGCGTTTGTGCCGATGCGTCTGGCCGATGCGCTGCGCCAGGCACGCAACAGCGATGGGCGTCCGCTGGTGCAGTCCGAACAGGAACTGCTGCCGCACCGCATCGACCCGGAGCCGAAGGAGTTCGCACGCCGTTGGTGGCCGTGGCTGCTGTGCGGCCTGGTAGTCGCGGCTGGCGTGATGGCGCTGCGCAACCGCCCGCGCCTGCTGGCGGGGCTGGCCCTGCCGTTCTGGCTGCTGTGCGCCCTGTTCGGTGGCGTGCTGGTGTTCCTGTGGGGCTTCAGCATCCACTACGCCGCCTGGGCCAACCGCAACCTGCTGTTGCTCTCGCCGCTGGCGGTGCTGCTGCTGCCGGGTGCGATCGCCCTGCTGCGCCGGCGCGTGCCGGGCCGCATGTTCAGGATCGTGCTGTGGCTGCTGGCGGTACAGGCAGTGGCCGCGATGGTGCTGCACTGGCTGAGCCTGCAGGCACAGTACAACGTGCAGTGGATCGTGCTGCTGCTGCCGGTGCACGTGGCGCTGGCCTGGGTGCTGGGGCGGCGTCCTCACTTGTCGGAAACACGGCACTGACGCACGATGGCGGGCATGTCACTGCCCGCCTCCGCTTCCGCCCCTGCTTCGGCCAACCCTGCCTGCGTCATCAACTGCGTCCACTACGATGACGAGGGCAAACGCCACGACATCAGCCTGGATGCCATCAGCGATGTCATCGCCAGCGGCAACGGCTTCGTCTGGGTCGGCCTGTATGACCCCAACGACGATGTACTGCTGAAACTGCAGGAGGAATTCTGCCTGCACGACCTGGCCATCGAGGATGCGCGCAACGCGCACCAGCGTCCCAAGGTCGAGACCTACGGCAATTCGCTGTTCGTGGTGGTAACCACCGCACAGATGGTCGACGAACGCATCCAGTACGGCGAAACCCACGCCTTCCTTGGCCCTCGCTTCCTGGTCACGGTGCGCCACGGTGCCTCGCTGTCCTACGCGCCGGTGCGTGCGCGGGTGGAACGCGAGCCGCAGCTGCTGAAGATGGGCCCGTCGTACTGCCTGTACGCGGTGACCGACTTCGTGGTCGACAACTACCTGCCGATCGTGCACCGCTTCCGCGACACCCTGGACCTGTTGGAAAAGGACATCTTTGCGGACAACTACAAGCGCAGCACGGTGGTGCGGCTGTACGAGCTCAAGCGCGAACTGAACAAGATGCGGATGGCGGTGGCGCCGCTGCAGGATGTGCTGGCGCAACTGCGCCGCTACCAGGGCGAACTGATCCCCGACGAAGTGAAGCTGTACGTGCGCGACGTGCACGACCACGCCGTGCGCATCAGCGATGTGATCGACACCCTGCGCGAAATGCTGGGCACCGCTCTGAGCGTGAATCTGTCGCTGGTGACGCTGGCACAGGGCGAGACGGTGAAGCGGCTGGGTGCATGGGCCGCGCTGCTGGCGGCGCCGACGTTGATCACCAGCTGGTATGGCATGAACTTCAGCCACATGCCGGAGCTGAGTGAACCGTGGTCCTACCCACTGATGATCGTGGGCGTGGGTGGCGTGTGCGTGGGGCTGTACCGGTTGTTCAAGCGCGCGAAGTGGTTGTAGGGCGTATCGACCAACGGTCGATACCCACCGCGCCGGTAGGCCACGACCGTTGGTCGTGGCGCATGACCCGCCTTGGGTAGTGCCGGGCGCGGGGCGGCCCCCCCCCCAAACCCCCCCCCCCCCCCCCGTGTGGGGGTGGGGGCCCCCCCGCGTGGTGTGGGGGCGGCGGGGGCCCCCCCCCCCCCCCCCCGCCCCCCCCCCCCCCCGCCACTACCGTTGGGAATCAAGCCACGTAGACGGTCTTGATGTTCATGAACTCATGGATGCCGTGGTCGGCCAGCTCCCGACCGAAGCCGGACTGCTTGCTGCCACCGAACGGCAACCGCGCGTCGCTCTTGACGATGGCGTTGACGAACGCGGCGCCGCATTCCATGCGCTGGGCGAAACGTTCACCGCGCACGGGGTCGCGTGTCCACACGCTGCCGCCCAGGCCGAAACGGGTGTCGTTGGCCACGCGCAATGCCTCGGTCTCGTCCTTGACCCGGATCACCGCAGCCACCGGCCCGAACAGTTCCTCGTCGTAGGCCGGCATGCCCGGGCCGACCTGATCGAGCACGGTCGCCGGATACCCGGCATGCGTGCCCGCAATCGGCTCACCACCCACCAGCACCCGCGCACCCTTGGCCACGCTGGCCTGCACCTGCTTGTGCAGTTCGTCGCGCAGGTCCGCGCGCGCCATCGGCGCCAGCGTGGTGCCACGCTCATTGGGATCGCCGTACAGGCGTTCGCCCGCAGCTTCAACGAAGCGCCGGGTGAAGTCATCGGCCACCGCATCGACCACGATGAAGCGCTTGGCCGCGATGCAGGTCTGCCCGCTGTTGTCGAAGCGCGACTTCACCGCCGCCGCCACGGTCTTGTCGAGGTCGGCATCGTCGAGCACCACGAAGGCATCGCTGCCGCCCAGTTCCATCACCGATTTCTTCAGCTGGCTGCCGGCATTGGACGCGATCGAGCGCCCCGCCCGTTCGCTGCCGGTCAGTGTTACCGCCTTCACCCGTGTGTCGCGCAGCACCTCGGCGGCCTGGTCGTTGTCGATGTGCAGCACGTCGAACACGCCGTCCGGCAGGCCACCGTCACGGCAGACCGCCAGGATCAGGTCGGCGCACTGCGGCACGTTGCTGGCGTGTTTGAGCAGGGCCACATTGCCTGCCATGAACGCCGGGGCGAGGAAACGGAACACCTGCCAGATCGGGAAATTCCACGGCATCACCGCGAACACGCAGCCGATCGGCTCGTAGCGCACATAGCTGCGCTGGGCTTCGGTATCGATCAGCTGCGGCTTGAGGTAGTCGGCGGCGTGGTCGGCGTAGTACTCGCAGGCGGCGGCACACTTGTCCACTTCGGCCAGCGCCTCGGCCTTGAGCTTGCCCATCTCGCGGGTCATCGCCTGCTGCAGATCATCGCGCCGCGCACGCAGTTGGCCAGCGATCTGCTTGAGGATCGCCCCCCGCTCCTGCAGCGAGCGCTCGGCCCAGCCGGGGAAGGCATCGGCGGCGGCGTGCAGGCGATGCTCGATGTCGGCAGCACCCATCAGTTCGTGGCGGTAGGTCACCAGGCCGGTGGCCGGGTCGACAATCTCGACGGTCATGGGGGATCTCCATCTGGAAGACCCCCATTGTGCGCCGCTGTCCGTGAGCCGGGTGTTGCCGACGCTGTCGACAAACCGTGTGCTCAGCCGTTGTCCTGGCGTGCCAACTGCAGGTCGCGCTGGCGCCGTTTCTCGGCGCGGGCATTGATGTACCAGCCGATCACCGCGGCGATCGACACCGCCGACACCAGCAGCGTGGCCAGTGCGTTGATCTTCGGGCTGATGCCCATGCGTACCGAGGCAAACACCTTCATCGGCAGCGTGGTCGAACCCGGCGTGGCGACGAAGCTGGCCACCACCACGTCATCCAGCGACAGGGTGAACGCCAGCAGCCAGCCCGCCACCAGCGCCGGCGCGATGATCGGCAGGGTGATGCGGCCGAACACGGTCAACCGGCTCGCGCCCAGGTCCATCGCGGCCTCTTCCAGCGACAGGTCCATTTCCTGCAGGCGCGAGGACACCACCACGGTGACGAAGCACAGGGTGAAGGTGACGTGGGCGATCCAGATGGTGGTCAGGCCGCGCGCCGGGAAGCCGGGAATCGCACCCATCGAGGCCAGCAGCGCCATCAGCGAGAAGCCCAGGATCACATCCGGCATCACCAGCGGCGCGGTCACCAGTGCGCCGAACAGCGGCTTGCCACGGAAGCGCTTGAAGCGCGTCATCACCATCGCCGCCAGCGTGCCCAGCACGGTGGCGGTACAGGCGGTCCAGAACGCGACCACCAGGCTGGTCCACATCGCATCCATCAGCGCGCGGTCGGCGAACAGGTCGCTGTAGGCACGGGTGGAGAACCCGGCCCAGACCATCGCCAGCCGCGAGCTGTTGAACGAATAGAACATCAACAGCAGGATCGGCAGGTACAGGAAGGCGAAGCCGAGCAGCAGCACGCCCAGCCCCAGGCCCTTGGCGGTACGCGGGCTCATGCCTGCTTCCCTTCCAGCAGGCGCTGCTGGGAACGGTTGAACAGCAGGATCGGCACCAGCAGCAACAGGATCATCGCCACCGCCATCGCCGAGGCGCCCGGCCAGTTGCGGTTGTTGAAGAATTCATTCCACAGCTGGCGGCCGACCATCAGCGTTTCCGAGCCACCCAGCATTTCCGGAATCACGAATTCGCCGATGGCCGGGATCATCACCAGCATGCAACCGGCGATGATGCCGGCCTTGGACAGCGGCAGGGTGATGCGCAGGAACGCCTGCCACGGCTTGGCACCGAGGTCGTAGGCCGCTTCCAGCAGGCGGTGGTCATGCTTGACCAGGTTGGCGTACAGCGGCAGCACCATGAACGGCAGGTAGCAGTAGACGATGCCGATGTAGGCGGCGGTCGGGGTATCAATCAACTGCAGTTTCGGCAGGCCCATGCTGGTCATCAGCGATTGCAGGCCGGTGAACTGCAGGAACTGGTCGAGCAGGCCGTTGCGGTCCAGGATCGCCTTCCATGCATACACGCGGATCAGGAACGAGGTCCACGACGGCAGCACCACCAGCATCATCGCCACGTTGCGCGCGGCGGGCGACAGGCGGGCGATGGCGTAGGCCATCGGGTAGCCGATCAGCAGGGTCAGGAAGGTCGAGATGGCCGCGATCTTGATCGAGCTCAGGAACGCCTGCGCATAGATCGAATCGCGGAACAGCGCCAGGTAGTTTTCCAGGTTCAGCTTCAACGAGAAGCCGCCGTCCGCATACTGCAGCAGCCAGGTGTACGGCGGCGAGCCGACCCGGCTGAGCGAGAAGCTGATCATCAGCACGATCAGGAACGGCACTGCGAAGAACAGCAGCAGCCACAGGTACGGAATGCCGATCACCGTGGCACGCAGCCCCGGCAGCCAGCGCTTCAGGCCGGCGACGCTCATGAGGTCAGCACCACGCCGTCGTTGTCACGCCAGTGCACCCATACGCTGTCGCCCCACGTCAGGCCATCGCTGGCCCAGCGCTGCGAGTTGGCGAAGTTGGCCAGCACCTTGGCACCGCTGGGCAGGCGCACGTGGTAGACCGAATGGCTGCCGAAGTAGGCAATGTCCTCGATCACGCCCTGCGCCTTGTTGGTGTGCCCTTCCGGCTCGTCCTTGCCGATCATCACCTTCTCCGGGCGCAGCGCGAACGCGACCGGCTGCCCTTCATAGCCGGTGATGCCATGGGCGATGTAGATCGGCGCCGGGAACAGCGGCGAGCGCACGGTCACGTACTCGGGAAGGTCCTCGTCGATCACCCCGTCAAACAGGTTGACCGAACCGATGAACTCGGCGACGAAGCGGTTGGCCGGCTGCTCGTAGACCTCGTCCGGCTTGCCGACCTGCTGGATCCAGCCGGCATCCATCACCGCGATGCGGGTGGCCATGGTCATCGCTTCTTCCTGGTCGTGGGTGACCATCACACAGGTCACGCCCGACGATTCGATGATGCTGACCAGTTCCAGCTGCATCTGCGAGCGCAGCTTCTTGTCCAGCGCGCCCATCGGCTCGTCCAGCAGCAGCAGCTTCGGCCCCTTGGCCAGCGACCGCGCCAGCGCCACGCGCTGCTGCTGGCCGCCAGACAGCTGGTGCGGCTTGCGCTTGCCCAGGTGGCCCATCTGCACCAGGTCCAGCATCTCGCCGACGCGCTTGCTGATCGCGTCCTTGCCCAGACCGTCCTGCTTCAGGCCGAAAGCGATGTTCTGCTCGACCGTCATGTGCGGGAACAGCGCATAGGACTGGAACATCATGTTGACCGGCCGCTGGTACGGCGGCAGCGCGTCCAGGCGCTGGCCATCGAGGGTGATGCTGCCCTTGGTGGGCGTCTCGAAGCCACCCAGGCAGCGCAGCAGGGTCGATTTGCCACTGCCGGAGCCACCGAGCAGAGCAAAGATCTCGCCCTTGCGCACGTCCAGATTGACGTCGTCGACGGCGACGAAACCGTCGAATTCCTTGCGCAGGTCACGAATGGAGAGATAGCCGGGCGCACCGGTCGTGTCGACGACGGCGGCTACCGGCTGGGCTTCAACGGGCATGGGGGCTCCGGGAGCGGGCGGTGGACAGCGGCCGCCATTCTACCGGCCGGGGGCCGATGGGGATATGACGGCTGTGGGCGGCATCCACCGGGCCGGGGGGATCTGCAGATCTGGTGGGGGCCGACCGTTGGTCGGCCCTGCCGGAAAAGCGTGCCGACCAACGGTCGGCACCCACCTGCCAACCAGCCCTTAGCGGCCCGTCTTCACTTCGGTCCACAGCCGGGTGTAGAGCTTGTCGGTCTCCGGCGTGTTGATCGAGTAGGTGAACATCTTCTCGGCCACGTCGGCCGGCGGGTAGATGGTCGGGTCGGTACGGATCGCCTCATCCACCAGCGGGGTCGCGGTCGGCACCGGGTTGGCGTAGTGGATGAAGTTGGTGTTGGCCGCGGCAACCTTCGGCTGCAGCAGGTAGTTGATGAACGCGTAAGCGGCTTCCGGGTGCTTGGCATCCTTCGGGATCGCCAGCATGTCGAACCACTGCGGGGCGCCTTCCTTCGGGATCGAATAGGCCACGTGCACGCCATTGCTGGCTTCCTCGGCCCGGTCGCGGGCCTGGATGATGTCACCGGACCAGCCGACCACCAGGCAGGTACCACCGTTGGCCAGCGAACCCACGTACTGCGAGGAGTGGAAATTCTGCACGTACGGGCGGATCGACTTCAGCAGGTCGGCCGCCTTCTGCAGCTCGGCCGGGTCACCGCTGTGCGGGTCCAGGCCCAGGTAATGCAGCGCGATCGGAATCATGTCGGCCGGCGTGTCCAGAATGGTCACACCGCAGTCCTTCATCTTGCTGATGTTTTCCGGCTTGAACACCAGGTCCCAGCTGTTGGCGATGTCGGTGCTGCCGCCAAAGCGCTGCTTCAGCATCTCCACGTTGTAGCCGATGCCGGTGGTGCCGATCATGTACGGCACGCCGTACTGGTTGCCCGGGTCCTGGGTGGCGATGCGCTTCATCACCGCCGGATCGAGGTTGGCCAGGTTCGGGATCTTGCTCTTGTCCAGCGGCAGGAACACGCCGGCCTGGATCTGACGACCGAAGAAGTTCAGGGTCGGCACCACCACGTCGTAGCCGCTGTTGCCGGCCAGCAGCTTGGTCTCGACCATCTCATCACTGTCGAACACATCGTAGGTCACCTTGATGCCGCTCTCCTTCTCGAAGGTCGGGATGGTGTCCTCGGCGATGTAATCGCTGTAGTTGTAGACGTTCAGGACCTGGCTGTCCTGCGCGCCGCCGTTGCCACCGCTGCAGGCGGCAAGCATGGCGGAGGCCAGGCCGAGCGTGAGGATACGCAGCTTCATCGGGTGCTCCAGAATGCGGGAAGGGGGGCCGGCGGGGCCGGCAACGGGTGCCAGCCTACCCCCCGGCGGCGGATTTTTCTATTCCAGATGCTCAGACGTTCAGCAGCAGGAACTCGCGCTCCCACGAGCTGATGACGCGGAAGAAGGTCTCGTATTCCTTGCGCTTGACCGAAATGTAGGCGCGGCAGAAGCGCTCGCCCAGCAGCGCCTGCAGCTCGCTGCACTGCTCCAGCCCGTCCAGCGCCTCGCCCAGCGAGCGCGGCAGGTTGTAGCCCAGTTCCTTGGCGCTGCCGGTCACCGGTGCGTCCGGTGCCAACCGCTCGCGGATGCCCAACAGGCCGCAGGCCAGGGTCGCCGCCATCGCCAGGTAGGGGTTGGCGTCGGACCCGGCGAAACGGCTTTCCACGCGCATGTTCTCCGGCGTGTCCAGCGGCACGCGCAGCCCGCAGGTGCGGTTGTCATAGCCCCAGTGCACGTTGCTCGGCGAGACCTCGCCGAACACCAGCCGCCGATAGGAATTCACGTTCGGCGCGAAGAAGGCCATCGCCTGCGGCACGTACTTCTGCAGGCCGCCCAGATAGTGGCCGAACACCGGGCTGAACTCGCCTTCGGCATGGGTCTCACCGGCGAACACGTTGCTGCCATCGCTCACCCGCACCAGGCTCTGGTGGATGTGCATGGCGCTGCCCGGCTCGTTCTCCATCGGCTTGGCCAGGAACGTGGCATACACCCCGTGGCGCATCGCCGCCTCGCGCATGGTGCGCTTGAACAGGAACACCTGGTCGGCCAGGTCCATCGCATCGGCGTGGGTGAAGTTGACCTCCAGCTGCGCGGCGCCGGATTCGTGGATCAGCGTGTCCACGTCCAGCTTCATCGCATCGGCGTAGTCGTACATCAGGTCGAGGATCGGATCGAATTCGTTGACCGCGTCGATCGAGTACGACTGCCGCGCGGTTTCCGGGCGCCCGGAGCGGCCGGCCGGTGGCAGCAGCGGGAAGTCCGGGTCGGTGTTCTTCTGCACCAGGAAGAACTCCAGCTCCGGCGCCACCACCGGGCGCAGGCCCAGCTCGGCGTAGGCCGCCAGCACGCGGCGCAGCACGTTGCGCGGTGCCAGCTCATGTGGCTCACCGTTCTTGGTGTAGCAATCGTGGATGACCTGGGCGGTGGCATCGGCCGCCCACGGCACCATGCGCACCGTGTCCGGATCGGGGCGCAGCATCATGTCCGAGTCCGACGGCGACGTCAGGTCGTAGTAATCGTCAGGGAACTCGCCGGTGACGGTGGTGGCGAAGATACCTTCGGGCAGCCGCGTACCGTAGTCGTGCGAGAACTTGTCGGCGGGAATGATCTTGCCGCGCGCGTTGCCGGTGATGTCCGGCACCAGGCACTCGACCTCGGTGATGCGCCGCTCCTTCAGCCAGCGCAGCAGGCTGCTTTCCTGCGGTGCGGGGGGCGTGGCCGTCTTGCGCGGGCGCGTTCGGGAGCTCATCGGGAATCCAGTCGGTTCTGTTGGTGCTGTCGGCAAGCTTGGCCGAACGCACGGAAAATAGCGTGATAGAACGGCGCCTGCATGACACGCCACTCCGGATGCCACTGTACGCCGAGCACGAAACCATGGTGCAGGCTGCGCGCCGCCTCGACCAGTCCATCATCAGCCACGGCCTCGATCTGCAGGCCCTGCGCGAGGCGGGCAATGCCCTGCCCGTGCACCGAATTGACCTGCACGCGATCGCTTCCGTACCACTGCGTCAGCCAGCCATCGGCAACCAGGGTAACCGCGTGGGCCGGCCCGTACTGCACCTCCACCGGCGCCTGTGGATCTTCACGATGGTCAGCCAGGCCAGGCACCGCGTGTACCTGCGGATGCAGGCTGCCACCCAGCGCGACGTTCAGTTCCTGGAGGCCACGGCAGATCGCCAGAACCGGCAGGTCCAACGCCAGCGCTTCGCGCAGCAGCGCAAAGGCGTTGGCATCCCGGGCCGGGTCGTGCGGATTGCTTGGCCAGCTGCGGCCGCCCTCATAGTGCTGCGGTTCGATATTGCTGACCGCACCGGTCAGCAGCAGGCCATCGAGCCCGCGCAACCACTCCGCAGCCGGCAACGGCGGCTGCAGGCTCGGCAACAGTACCGGGGTTACCTCGGCGGCCTCGGCCAGCGCGCGCACGTACTTCTCGCCGGCCACCGCAAAGCGGTGATGGCCGAGCACGGTGCTGTCGGTGGGCAGGCCCACCCAGGGCAGGCGGCGCATGGGAAAACTCCTTGGCGTGCCGACACGTTACCCGTCGCCCGGCGAACGCGGCAAGTCGTCACCGTCACACCATGGCCGTCACGCATCGGCGAAACTAAGGGCGTGAACGCTGATCGCCCTCCCCCGCTCCGCCCGTCCGTACTGCGCCCGCAAGGCCTGCGATGAGCGCCGCCTTCCCGCCCAGCTGGTATGCCGCCAGCCTGCCCGAGCCGCCCGCACTTCCCTCGCTGCAGGGGAATGTGCAGGCCGATGTCGCAGTGCTTGGCGCGGGCTACACCGGCCTGACCGCAGCACTGGAACTGGCTACGCGTGGCCAGCGCGTGGTGGTGCTGGACGCGCAGCGGATCGGTTGGGGCGCGTCCGGTCGCAATGGTGGCCAGGCGCTGGTCGGCTATGGCTGCGAGGTGGACGAACTGGAGCGTCAGCTCGGTCGTGATGATGCGTGCCACCTGTTCGACTGGTCGCGTGACGCGGTGCAGGCGATGCGCACTCGCATCGATCATCATCGCATCGACTGCCATTGGGTGGAGGGCCACGCCAGCGTCGCGATCCGCGAACGCCATGAGCGTGAACTACTGGCCAACTGCGAGCACCTGCAGCGCCACTACGACTACCCCATGCAGTGGTGGGGCCGTGATGCCCTGCGCGCGCAGCTGGACAGCCCGCGCTACCGTGCCGCGATGTTCGACCCGCTCAGCGCGCACCTGCAGCCCCTGGCCTATGCCCGCGGACTGGCCGATGCAGCGCGCGCGGCCGGCGTGGTGATCCACGAGAACTCCGCAGTGACCCGCGTGCAGCGTGGACCGCAGCCTGCCCTGCACACCGCCTTGGGCAGCGTGCGCGCTGCGCATCTGGTGGTGGCCGGCAACGCCTGGCTGCAGGGCCTGCTGCCCGAGCTGGAACGGCGGATCATGCCGGTCGGCACCTATATCGGCGCCAGCCAGCCGCTGGGTGCTGAACGCGCCCGGGCCCTGATCGGCAACAACATGGCCGTGGCCGACACCGCCTGGGCACTGGATTACTTCCGTCTCAGCCACGACCACCGCCTGCTGTTTGGCGGCCGCGCCAGCTACTCGGCGCTGCCCCCACCCGGCCTGCGCGGGGTGATGCAGCGGCGCATGCATGAGGTGTTCCCGCAGTTGGCCGACGTGGCGCTGGAGCAGGTCTGGGGCGGTTATGTGGACATTACCCGCAACCGCGCCCCGCATTGGGGCCGGCTGGACGGCAACCTGTACTTCGCGCAGGGGTTCTCCGGCCATGGGGTGGCCGCCGCCGGGCTGGCCGGCGAGGTGATCGCCGCCGCGATTGCCGGCCAGAGCGAGCGCCTGGACGTGTTCCAGCGCCTGCGGCACGCGCCCTTCCCTGGTGGGCGGCTGCTGCGGATGCCGCTGCTGGTGGCAGCGATGTCGTGGTACAAGCTGCGGGATGCGTTGTGGTAGCGGAACCCTTCCCGCCCACATAATCGGTGCAGGAGCTGGGGGAGCACGTGGATGCAGTGGTGGAAAGACGGCCTGCTGGTGAGGATACGGGTCAGCCCCGAGGGGCTGGTGCTCGCACTCGTCTATGCCGTCGCCTGCTGGGGTGCGCGCAAACTGTCATTGGACCAGTTCTTCCTGCCTGCCGGCGTACGGGTGGCCGCATTGCTGTTGTGCCCGCCTCGACTGTGGCCCTACCTGCTGATTGGTGAATACGCCTACTTCGCGCATCTGCGCATCCCCCTGATCAGCAAATACAACCTGACCTGGGTGATCCTGGCCTCGGTGTTCCTGATGCCTGCCGTGATGCTGATCGTGCGCCTGCACCGAAAGCTGCTGGCACGCACCACGATCGTCGGCGTGATCTCCATCGCGGTATGCGCCGCGACGATCATCAGCCTGCTCAACCTGGGAATCTCGTACCTGCTCTGGGAGCCGTTGCAGAACGCGTCATTCATCACCAACGTGTTGCGCTATGCGCTGGGCGATTTCACTGGCATCCTCATCCTGGCGCCACTCGCACTGCTCTGGATCCGTCGCGCCGAGGAGCAATGGACGCCCCGGTCCGTTGCTGCTGTGGCAGGAGCACTCGCAGCCATGCTGGTCGTTGGCCTGCAGGCAACTCCGGTACCTGCCTCGATCACGGCGCCTGGCTCGCTGCAGTTGTTGTTGATCCTGCCTATTCCCGCAATCGCCCTGACCTGCCTGCTGGGATGGCGCGGTGCGGCCATCGGTGTCGCCGCCGTTAACATGATTCTTGGCGTCAGCACCCCCGCCGACCATCCGACGGCATTCGACCCGGCCACTTTCGCTACCCAGCAGGCCATGGCCATCGCCAGCATCGCCCTGCTGTTGCTGGGCGCGCGCATCACCCACTTCCAGAACCAGCACCGGTTGCGCGAGGAAGATGGCAGAGCGGCACTGCAGCTTGCACGGAATTCACATCTGGCCAGCGAGATGGACCTGCGTGAGCGCGCGGCCCATCTGCGCCAGTTGGGCGATGGCATGGACCTGTCGCTGAACGAAATGGTGAACTGGCTGCATGCGCAGGGCCATCACGCCGTGGCCGACAGCCTGCGGCATACCTCGGAGGTGCATTCACGCCTGTTCCGGGCCCAGGCCAGCATGATCTATCCCGCCGCCCTGGAACGGCTGGGCTTGTACGTGGCCTTGCAGGCGGGTGGAGTGCGTGAGGCGTGGAATGCCACGCATCGAATCGGGCAACCCAGGTTAATGGGTGATCCGTGTCAGCTCAGCCCCGGCTTGCAGCTGGCAGCCTATCGCTCGATCGTCGAAGCGGTTTCGATCCTCCTGGGCAGCGAGAAAGGCCAGCTCATGGTCCGGGCCCGCTGCGGGCAACGTGCCGGTCACCGCGGCATCGTCGTTGTGGTTGCGGCGATGGATCCGCATCAGACGCTGTCAACGGCAACCCTCGATCTTGCAACGTCCCAATTATCTGCTCGGATAACCGCCTATCGTGGTGCGCTGCATTGTGGCCGTAGGAGAATCAGGCTGATGCTGGTTGAAGCAGCCGATGCATCACAGGGCGAAGAGGCCTCGGTCTGGGGAACCGGTGTACCTGCCGGACTGCAGCCGCCCGGGACAGCCCCCCACTCTTTGTAGCCCGGTGAAAAATGCGATGAATATCACAACCTTGTCGTGACATTCTCCAAGTCTCCTTTTCGTATGCCCGCATCACGGATAGTAGGGTGAGATTGCGCCCATCTGAATCTATCGATACTGTCGCGCTGAAGGGAGTGCGTCATGTATCGACTGGACAGCGATAGTGTTCGACGAGCAGGGGAGGCTTGCGTTTGAAGTGGCTGAGAAATGGGTTTGAGCTGAGTTTCCGTATCCGCCCGGCAGGCCTTGCGCTGGCGGTACTCTACGCTGTCGCGTGCTGGACCACCTGGCACCTTTCCGTCGATCAGTTCTTCCTTCCGGCTGGAATCCGTGTTGCGGCGCTCTTGCTGACCCCGAAGCGAATGTGGGCCTATCTGGTCCTTGGCGAGTATGCCTACTTCGCCCACATGCGCTATCCGATGATTGAAGATTACGGAATGGCCTGGGTCATTTTCGGATCCGCATGCCTCATACCAGCAGTGGCGCTGATCGTTCATCTTCATCACAAGCTGATTGCTTCCACCACCGAAAGCTGGTTGCTTTCGATCGCGGCATCCGCTGCGCTGGTGGCCACTGCTCTCAAGCTCGGTCTGATTCACATGCTGTGGCCAGCTCCACCGAGCATGCCGTTCTACACGAACGCGATGCTCTACGTGCTCAGCGACTACATTGCAATCCTTACGGTCGCGCCCCTGGCGCTGCTCTGGATACGCCGACACAGCGGCTATGACTGGACGACCTGGCGACGCCGACCGACCATCGCAGCCCTCACTTCGCTGGGCATGCTGGGCGCCCTGCTGCTCCAGGTCAGCACGGAGGATCACTCGGCACGAGCAACGCTGCAGTTGTTGCTGGTGCTGCCAGTCATCGCACTGACTTGCATGCACGGTTGGCGAGGGGCCGCTGTGGGTGTTCCTCTGATGAACATCATCCTCAGCCAGACCATGCCAACCACGGGTCTGCCCGGGTCATTCGACGAGACCACTTTCTTCACCCAGCAGATCATTGCCATCACTAGTACAGCGCTTATCGCGCTGGGACCGCGCATCACCCATCATTACAATCAGCGCACACCTGTAGCGATGTCAGCATCGCGGGTCAATGCACTCTCGCGCTCGGCGCATCTTGCCAACGAGCAGGACCTGCGCGAACGCGCGCTGGGCCTGCGCCAGATTGCAGATGACATCGAAGAGGCTCTGGGAGAGACCGTGCAACAACTCAAGGCCGATGGCCATGAAGTTCCTGCGTCTGATTTGCTCCGCACCTTCTCGCAACGCTCACGACGATTCCGTGAACTGACCAGTATGGTCTATCCCACGGAGCTCGAGCATGCAGGCCTCTATGTCGCCTTGCGTGCCGGGGGACTCAGCGAAACCTGGAACGCCAGCCATCGCATCGTCCGTCCGATACTTGGCGGGGATCCATGCCAGCTGAGCATGGGCCTGCAGCTTGCCGCGTATCGCACCTTTGCCGAAGCCGTATCCCTTTTCCTGAAGGACGAATCCGGCCAGATCCAGATCAGCGCTCGCTGCGGTCGCTATAGAGGCGTGCACGGTATCGTGCTGAGGGTCGCGCTGCTGGACCGACATCGCACACTCGCCTCGCGAACCATGGAAAGCGCCATTGATCGACTCTCTGCACGCGTGCACGCCTATTCCGGACGCGTGCAATGCCGGGGCCACCGCATCACCATGGTGTTGCTGGACACCACAGGCGAGGCCGAGCGCGGAACACTTCCATACAAGCGAAACGACATTTGCGAGACGCCCGCGCGCCAGTGATCGCAGGCGGACGATCGAGCCCAGGCGACGCCTGTGGCTCGCCCCGCAGAGGTGTTTCCTCCCTCTGCGAAGCAAGCAACAGGCAGGCCACCTGTATTCAGCCCGTCATTTGTTACTGACCTCGCGCTCGACGGACCAGACTGCCCCACGCCCCTCTCCATAGACGACCAGAGAAAAATCAGGCCCGCGGAAGACAACGCTGCGGCGAGCATTCTTCGGTATCGCCAAAGGCTTGGACGGCAACGACACGCGAGCTACGGTCTTGCCGGCCGGCAATGCCCAGAACGTCGATTCGATGTTGGCAACGATCAGATTGACCTGGCCGGTCAGATCATTGACCTGGTAGTACGACACTCCATCCCGCTCGAATGCGTAGACAAGCCATGCGGGATCTGAACTCAGATCAAGCGCCGCAGGCTGGCTCTCACCCAACCCAGCCGTTGCCAGTGGTACACCCTGCCCTCCGCCCGGACAGCAGGCAAACGACAGCGCAGGAACGACCAGCAGCGCAGCAGCGGCGCTCAACTTCGACAACCGGGAAAATCTCACAGGCATCTCCATGATTGAAAGGTGGACAACATCAATGCAACACAGGCGCGGCCTTGGCAGATAGTGCAATATCCTCTGAGTGCCCGCTGGCGACGTGAACAATCTCAGGACACGCCTCCCTGTCAGCATACTTTCGCCGCTCACAACCCCGCCGTTCACATCACTCGCCCTACGTGGATTCGGACAACGGCGGAGTTTCTGCCAATACCGTTGCACACCTCGCGAAGTACCGCTACTTTCGCCGCTGGACCGTTACCGCCCCGAGGGAATGTGAGCGTTGCTCGCGCACCAGCCCATCCGAGATGGAGCACCGTGAAGAACATGGCACTAGCCGGCATTCCAGTGCACCCGGCTGGGCTTCTCTTGGCTGCCGCGTACGCTATTGCCTGCGTTTCCGCCCGACAGTTTTCCCTGGACCAGTTTTTCCTTCCCGCCGGTATCCGCGTGGCAGCGCTTTTGATCGTTCCACAACGCCGATGGCCTTATGTATTGCTGGGAGAATTGGGCTACTTTGCATATCTGCGCATCCCTACGATCGACGAGTACGGTCTGGAATGGGTCATCCTGGCGTCCACGCTGCTGATGCCGATGGCCATGCTGGTAGTTCACCTCCATCTGAGAAAAACCATATCCGAGGCAGCCACCGGATTCTGGCTGCTGTCCCTTTCAATCTCGGCAGCGGTTGCGGTTACCGGCCTCAACCTGAGTCTTTCTCGCCTCCTGTGGCCAGTTCCTCCCCCGGACACCCTGCTGGATGCTGCCGAAAGAGTCGTATTTGGTCATTTTGCCGCGATCATTACCATGGCCCCCCTGGCCCTTCTTTGGGCCCGGCGGCGCTCCGGTTCTCCATGGCAGAAGAGGTTGCTCGTTCCATCCCTCGTGGCCATTGCTCTGATGCTGGCCCTGGGGCTGTGCATGCAGCTGATTTCGACGGATGCCCATTCGACCCGTACCCACCTTGTGCTGTTGGCGGCACTCCCAGCCATCACCCTGACCTTCATGCATGGATGGCGTGGCGCTGCCATCGCGATTCCACTGTTGAACCTTCCCCTTCATTTCGCCACCCCCAGCACCGGCCTGCCGGCCTCGTTCGATCTGGGCACGTTTTCCACCCAACAGAACATGGCGGTGATGAGTGTCGCGCTGCTTGCGCTCGGTTCCAGCATCAGCTATCACCATCAGCGCGCCCGATCCCGCGGTCTGGCCGAGGAAACGACGCTGCGCCTGACACGCAGTTCTCACCAGACCAGCGAACGTGAGCTGCGTGAACGGGCCGCCCATCTGAAGCGTCTGGGCGACGGCATGGACAGCTCGCTCGTTGAAATGGTCAGCTGGCTCAAATCGCAGGGCCATCATGCCGTGGCGAACAGCCTGCAACACGCGTCATCCGTGCACTCACGTCTGTTCCGCGAGCAGGCCAGCATGGTCTACCCCACTGGATTGGAACAGGTGGGGTTGTACATCGCGCTGCAAGCAGGCGGCGCATGCGAGATCTGGAACAACACGCATCGCGTCATTCCGCCCAGGCTGGCGGGTAACCCCTGCCTGCTGACTGTGGATCTGCAATTGGCCATCTACCGCTCCTTGATCGAGGCGGTGTCACTGCTGCTGGAGCTGGAGACTGGGCAGGTCTACGTGCGTGCCCGAAGTGGCCAGGCGGGCGGACGTCGCGGCATCGTTGCTATCGTGAGCCTGCTCGACCGTGGTTGCACGCTATCGGCACGCACCACCGACCAGGCCGTCGAGCGTCTGGCCGGACGGATGCTTGCCTACGGCGGAACGGTCCACTGCCGAGGCAATCGCCTGCGACTGGTCCTGCATGAATCGATCACCCACGCGTCGCCAGCGGCGGCCTGATACGGAATCTTGCCCAGCGCACAGCGTTCACCTCTAAAGTTGCGCCCGAAACCGCCGCTATCCGTGCCGAGCCCTCCTCCGTGAGCCACCGCCTCATGCCCGTCCTGCCGCAGGTCGCCGTCGATGGCGACCTGGCTGATCCCCTGCCACAACGGATTCTGCTGGTCGAAAACTCCCGTGCCTTCACCGGCATGCTGCGCGAGGCCATCGAGCAACGCCTGGAACTGCCGGTGGTGATCGCTTCCACCCTCGCCGAGGCCGATCGCCTGCTGAGCGAAGGCGGCGGCTGGTTCCTGGTGCTGACCGGGTTGGTGCTGGCCGACGGCGACCGTGATGCGGTGGTCGAGTTCTTCCTCAAGCGCGACCTGCCCACCGTGGTGGTCAGCGGCGTGTACGACGAGGACCTGCGCAAGCGCGTGCTGCAGCAGCAGATCATCGACTACGTGCTGAAGAACACCCCCGGCAGCATCGACTATCTGGTGTGGCTGGTGCAGCGGCTGGAACGCAACCGTCGCATTGCCGCGCTGGTGGTGGACGATTCGCCGTCCGCGCGTGGCTATGCCGCGGCCCTGCTGCGCATGTACGGCCATGAGGTGCATGAAGCCGCCGACGGCAACGAGGGCCTGGCTGCAATCGAAGCGCATCCGGCAATCCGCCTGGCGGTGGTCGACCAGGAAATGCCCGGCATGCAGGGCGTGGAATTCACCCGCCGCCTGCGCACCCTGCGATCGCGCGACAAGGTGGCGGTGATCGGCATCTCCGGCAATACCGATGCCTCGCTGATCCCACGCTTCCTGAAGAACGGTGCCAACGACTTCCTGCGCAAGCCGTTCTCGCGCGAGGAATTCTTCTGCCGCGTCTCGCAGAACGTGGACCAGCTGGAACTGATCGGCACCCTGCAGGATCTGGCCACCCGCGACTTCCTCACCGGCCTCCCCAACCGCCGCTGCTTCCTGGAGCAGAGCCAGCGCCAGTTGCCGCAGCTGCAGTTGCATGGCCAGTGCGTGGCGGTAGCGATGATCGACATCGACCACTTCAAGCACATCAATGACACCCATGGCCATGAAGCCGGCGATGATGCGCTGCGCGCGGTGGCCGGTGCGGTGGCCGCACACGCACGCAGCCAGGATCTGATCGCACGCTTCGGCGGCGAAGAGTTCTGCCTGCTGGTGCCGGACATGGAACAGGACGAGGCGCTGCTGTACTTCGAGGAACTGCGCCAGCGCATCGCCGCACTGGAAGTGGACATCGGCACCGCCACCCTGCGCATGACCGTGAGCATCGGCCTGTGCTGCCTGCGTCCGCAACGCGATGCACTGCACCGGTTGATCTCCGAGGCCGACCGCCAGCTGTATCTGGCCAAGGCCGGTGGCCGCAACCGGGTCAGCTGCACCACGGTGGCCAGCCCGCTGCGCCCGCGCGAGCCTGCCCTGCCCTGACCAGCCCGCTTTGATCCAGATCAACGCCGCACCCGCGCGGCGGCTCTACAGTCGGCCCCGACATACGCATGAAGGGGAGCCGGGGATGGCACTACTGGTCTGGCAGGACGATCTGAACATCGGCATCGATGTGATCGACCAACAACACCGCCGCATCATCGAGATGCTCAACCACCTGCACGTGGCCCAGGCCAGCATGCAGCGTGCGGCGGTGGGAGAAGTGATCGACGAGGTGGTGGACTACACCATGTCGCACTTCGCGTTCGAGGAAGAGCTGATGGAGGAAGCAGGCTACCCGTTCTGCGCCGCGCACAAGCGCGTGCATGAGGTCTTCATCAAACGGGTATCGGAATACCGCATGCGCTTCCAGGCCGGCGAGGACATCAGCGACGAGCTGCGCACCATGCTCTCACGCTGGTTGTTCAACCACATCCGCGGCGACGACCAGGCCTACGCCGAACAGGTCAAGGCGCACCTGAACCAGTTCGCCCGCGAGCATCAGGGCGGCGGTTGGCTGGGCCGCACGCTCAAGCGCTTCTTTGGTTGAGCCGCAGGGCGCGCCGGTGCAGTGCCACCAGCGCGCACAGGGTCGCCACCGCGGTCAGGCACAGGTAGTAGCCTACCGCGACCAGGCCGAAGCGTTCGGCCAGCCAGGTGGCCAGGTACGGCGCCGGTGCCGCGCCGAGGATGCCGGCCAGGTTGAATGACAGCGACGCGCCCGTATAGCGCACCTCCACCGGGTAGATCTCGGCCAGGAAGGTGCCGCAGGGGCCGTAGGTCAGGCCCATCAGGAACAGGCCCAGGCACAGGAAGCCAGTGACCAGCCACGGGCTGTGCGGTTGGAACAGCGGTGCGAACAGCACACCGAAGCCGACGATCAGTACGCTGGCGACAATCATCGTGCGCCGCGTGCCCCAACGGTCGCCATAGCGCGCCGACAGCGGGATGCCCAGCGCGAAGAACAGCATGCCAGCCATCTGCATCAGCAGGAACTGCTCGCGGCTGTAGCCCAGCACCGCAGTGCCATGGCCGAGACTGAACACCGTCATCAGGTAGAACAGCACGAAGGTGGCGAACGCACCCAGCGTGCCCAGCAGCATCGGCACCGGGTGGTCACGCAGCACCGTCAGCATCGGCAGCCGCACCGGCGCCTTGCGTTCCAGCGCCTTCTTGAAGTCGGGGGTCTCGTGGATGTTCAGCCGCACCCACAGGCCGAGGCCGACCAGCAGCGCGCTGGCCACGAACGGGATGCGCCAGCCCCACTGCAGGAAATCGGCCTGGCTCAGGCAGCGGCCGAGCACGAGGAAGATGCCGGCTGACAGCAGGAAGCCGAGCGGCGCACCCAGCTGCGGGAACATGCCGTACCAGGCGCGCTTGCCCGGCGGTGCATTCTCGGTGGCCAGCAGCACCGCCCCGCCCCACTCACCGCCCAGCCCCAGGCCCTGGCCGAAACGGCACAGCGCCAGCAGCGCGGGGGCCCACAGGCCAATCTGCGCATGAGTCGGCAACAGGCCGATCAGCACCGTGGACAGGCCCATGGTCAGCAGCGCGGCCACCAGCGTGGCCTTGCGGCCGATGCGGTCACCGAAGTGGCCGAACACAGCCGAGCCGACCGGGCGCGCGATGAACGCCACCGCGAAGGTCGCCAGTGACTGCAGCAGCGCCGCCTGTTCGCTGCTGTCCGGGAAGAACAGGTGCGGGAACACCAGCACCGCGGCCGTGGCGTAGATGTAGAAATCGAAGAATTCGATGGTGGTGCCGATCAGGCTGGCCAGCAGGACACGGCGGGGAGAATTCACGGGCGGTGCGGCAGCGGTGATCGTCGACATCGGCAACACGGGTAACGGCGGATCGCCCGATTCTGCCACGGGCCGATGGCCGCACGGGGCGATGGTTTCAGCCGACACCGATGCCAACGAAATTTTTCGGGTCGCCCGCTAGGCTGCGCCACCGGTCCCTGCATGGATGCTTTGCCGATGACTGCAGTCGCGCTGTCGTGGTCCGATTCGCCGAAGCTGCCGCGCATGGCGGCGTGGCTGGTGGTACTGCTTGTGCATGGGTTGATGGCACTGTGGCTGCTGGGCAGTGGCAGGGTGACGCTGCGCAGCGATGAAGCTGCCAGGATTTCATTGCGCTGGTTGCCGCCGGACCAACCCGCGGCGGTTCAACCACAGCCGGCGCTGCCCTCCGCATCGGCGGCGCGGCCCGCCGCATCGACAGCGCCACGCCCGACCCCGGCTGCACCCACGGATGCCATTGCCCCCGCGTCCGAGGAACCGCCTGCAACGGCGCCACTGATGCTGGACCTGCCTGCGGGCAGCATCGATGGCGGTGACGGCATCAGCGCAGCGGGCGTGGCCCCACGCCTGATCGGTCGGCGCGAGGTCCATCCCGCGTTCGGGCCGCGCCGCAACTACTTCCGCATCCGTCGGCAGATGAGCCCCGAGCAGATCGTGCATGGGGTGGCGCAGCTGCTGGGTTTGTGGCCACCGGGGTACATTGTCGACCCCTGCGAACTGGGCAAGCAGGACATGGAGTATTTCCAGAACGCCGTCGAAGAAGCCGACCGCGACATGCTGCGTGCGGCAGTGCTGCAGGTGAGTGCCCGCTGCCGGTAGCGGGCACTCCTCTGCAGAGCCGAGCCCATGCTCGGCTGGGTGTTCGAGCGTGCGGACCAACGGTCCGCAGCTACCGGGCAGGGGGAGCAGCCGAGCATGGGCTCGGCTCTACAGAACAGCACGAAGCCGTCCAGCAAGCACGTCGTTACAACTGGATCCAGGTGGCCTTGATCTCGCTGTACTTGTCGAAGGCGTGCAGTGACTTGTCGCGGCCGTTGCCGGACTGCTTGTAGCCGCCGAACGGTGCGGTCATGTCCCCGCCATCCCAGCCGTTCACCCAGACGCTGCCCGCGCGCAGCTGGCGCGCGACGCGATGGGCGCGGCCGAGATCACGCGTCCACAGGCCGGCGGCGAGGCCGTAGCGGCTGTCGTTGGCCAGGCGCACCGCTTCGGCTTCGTCGTCGAAGCCGAGCACGGCCAGCACCGGCCCGAATACTTCCTCGCGCGCCAAGGCCTGCTCCGGGCGCACCTGGTCGAACACCGTCGGCTGCACATAGCTGCCGCCGGCCTCCACCTCGGCCCGTCGCCCACCCAGTAGCAACCGCGCACCCTCACCTTCAGCGCGTGCGATGTCGTCCATCACCTTGTCCAGATGCGCGGCATCCACCAGCGCGCCCATCGGTGCGTCGGCTTCAAGCGGGTGGCGTGGCTGCATGTGCTGGCCGTAGGCAACCACCTGGTGCACGAAATCCTCGCGGATCGAGCGCTGTACCAGCAGCCGCGAACCGGCGGTACAGACTTCGCCCTGGTTGAAGAAGATGCCCTGTGCCACGGCCTTGGCCGCCGCGTCCAGATCGGGGGCGTCGGCGAACACCACGTGCGGGCTCTTGCCACCGCATTCCAGCCAGACCCGCTTGAGGTTGGATCGCCCGGAATACTCCAGCAGCTTCGCGCCGGTGGCAGTGGAACCGGTGAAGGCCAGCACGTCCACATCCATATGCAGGGCCAGCGGTTCACCGACGCGCGCACCGTGGCCGGGCAGCACGTTCAGCACGCCCTCCGGCAGGCCCGCCTCGGCGGCCAGTGCGGCCAACCGCAGCGCACTCAGCGGTGACCGCTCGGACGGCTTGAGCACGACCGAGTTGCCCATCGCCAGCGCCGGCGCGATCTTCCAGCAGGCCATCAGCAACGGGAAATTCCACGGCACGATGGCCGCCACCACGCCCGCGGCCTCGCGCGTGACCAGCCCCAGCTCGTGCGGCCCGGTGGGCGCTACCTCGCCATACAGTTTGTCCACCGCTTCGGCGGTCCAGCTCAGGCAGCGCACCACACCGGGCAGGTCGATACGGCGCGCGTCACGCACCGGCTTACCCATGTCCAGGGTTTCCAGCAGGGCCAGTTCATCGGCGTGCGCTTCCACCAATGCCGCCAGCGCCAGCAGCACGCGCTTGCGATGGCCCGGGCTCGCCTGCGACCAGTGGCCCGCCTCGAAGCTGCGCCGCGCGGCCAGCACCGCGCGCTCGACATCCTGCGCGTCACAGTCGGCAACCGCGCCCAGCACGCGACCGTCGATCGGGCTGATGCAGTCGAAGCGGGCGCCACTGGCGGCATCGACATAGCGGCCGTCGATGAAGGCCTGGCCCGGCATCGACAGCTGGAGGGCCAGCGCCTGCCAATGGCTGCGGTCGGGGAAATCGGCCATGGGAAGCTCCAACATTCAACGAGCCCTGGTTATACCGGGGCCGCCGCGACTCCGCCGTGACGCAGCTGCGCTACATTCGTCGCATCGGACCCGATGGAGCTGGCATGAAGCGTCCCGAAAGCGACCTGCACGACCTGGCCACCCAGCGTCCCGAGTCACTGGACGCGTACTGGATGCCGTTCACCGCCAACCGCCAGTACAAGGCCGCGCCGCGCCTGCTGGTACGCGCCGAAGGCATGCACTACGAGGACGTCGACGGCCGCCAGATCCTCGACGGCACCGCCGGCCTGTGGTGCTGCAACGCCGGCCACGCCCGCCCGCGCATCGTCGAGGCCATCGTCGAGCAGGCACGCACCCTCGACTATTCGCCGGCCTTCCAGATGGGCTCGCCGCCAGCCTTCGCGCTGGCGCAGCGGCTGGCCGCGCTGGCGCCTGCCCCGCTCAACCATGTGTTCTTCACCAGCTCCGGCTCCGAGGCGGTGGATACCGCGATGAAGATCGCGCTGGCCTATCACCGCCAGCGTGGCGAGGGCCAGCGCACCCGCTTCATCAGCCGCGAGAAGGCTTACCACGGGGTCGGTTTCGGCGGCATGGCGCTGGGTGGGCTGCCCAACAACCGCAGGGCGTTCGGCCTGCAGCTGGGCGGCGTGGATTACCTGCGGCACACCCTGGACCTGCAGCGCAACGCGTTCAGCAAGGGCCTGCCACGCCAGGGTGCGGAGCTGGCCGACGACCTGGAGCGGCTGATCGCGCTGCACGATGCCTCGACGATTGCCGCCGTATTCGTCGAACCCATTGCCGGTTCCGCCGGGGTGATCCTGCCCGCGCCCGGCTACCTGCAGCGCCTGCGCGAGCTGTGCGACCAGCACGGCATCCTGCTGGTGTTCGACGAGGTCATCACCGGCTTCGGCCGGGTTGGCATGCCGTTCGCCGCACAGCGCTTCGGGGTCACCCCGGACCTGCTGACGTTCGCCAAGGCGGTCAGCAACGGCGCGGTGCCGCTGGGCGGCGTGCTGGTGGGCGATGCCGTGCATGCCGGGCTGATGCAGGCGCCGCCGCAGGCCATCGAGCTGTTCCATGGCTATACCCATTCCGGTCACCCACTGGCCTGCGCCGCAGCGTTGGCGACGCTGGACGTCTACGCGGAAGAACGCCTGTTCGAGCGCGCCATCGAGCTGGGCGAGTACTGGCAGGAACGGCTGCATGCGCTGCAGGGCCTGCCCAACGTGATCGACATCCGCAACTTCGGGTTGGTCGGCGCGGTCGAGCTGGCACCGCGCCGCGATGCCCCCGGCAGCCGCGGCTACGAGGTGTTCCGGCGCTGCTTCCACGACGGCCGGCTGCTGGTGCGCTGTACCGGCGACATCATCGCGCTGTCGCCACCACTGATCGTGGACAAGGCACAGATCGACCAGATTATCGGCACCCTGGGCGAGATGATCCGGGCCACTGCCTGAGCCCGGGCCAGCGGTGGCGAGCGGGTACAATGGGCGGTTCCGCTCCTGCTCGCTGCCGTGCCCATGGATATCGTCGTCAAAGAAGAACTCAAGGCCTACATCGACCCGCTGACCGCGGACGAACATGACGCGCTGGAGCGCAGCATCCTGGCCGAAGGCTGCCGCGATGCGCTGGTGCTGTGGGGCGAGGTGCTGGTCGATGGCCACAACCGCTTCGGTATCTGCCAGAAGCATGGCCTGCCGTTCAATACCGTGCAGAACACCCGCTTCCAGAGCATGGAAGACGTGCATCTGTGGATGATCGAGCAGCACCTGGGCCGCCGCAGCGTGTCCGACTTCCAGCGCGGCGTGCTGGCACTGCGCAAGCGCGACATCCTGGCCGCCCGCAAGCAGATGGAGCAGGCGCAGCTGCAGCGCGAGAGCGATGGCACCGCCGACGTCGTCGAAGACGCCGGGGAAGACAGCCCGCCGTGGGAACCGGCGCCGAAGATCAGCCGCGCCGAGCTGGCCCGCGAGGCCAAGCTGAGCACCAGCCAGGTCGGCATGATCGAACGCATCCACGCCCAGGCCGCGGCCGAGGTGGTGGAAGCGGTGAAGGCCGGCGTGATCTCGATCAGCGCTGCCGCTGCCGTGGCCGACCTGCCGGAAGACGAGCAGCGCGCTGCCGCCGCCGGTGGCAAGGACGAGCTGAAACAGGCCGCCAAGCGCGTGCGCGAGTCCAAGCGCAAGCCGCGCGCACCGAAGCCGGAAGCAGCCGAGATGGACTTCGAGGAAGCAGACGAAGAGCAGATCGCCAGCCGCGACGCCGAGGTGCTGTCGGCGCTGGAACAGCTGGGTGAGGATGCCCCAGCGCTGCGCCGCCGCGTCGTCGCGCTGACCCGCGAGAACGATACCCTGCGCGCGCAGCTGGCCGCGCTGCGCAAGCAGCTCGAAGCGCTCTCAACCACGGGTTTGGGCCGGCCGCGGGCCGGCAACCCCATGAACGTATCGGGTGGACTGCAGATGCCGGCCAGCGGCCGGCACTACCAGATGCTCATGCCGTGCCGGTTAGACTTCCGCCATGACGCCTGCCAACGATCCGCGCCGCGCTCAGCTGCGGCGCCTGAAAGCCCTCGCGCTGGGCCTGCTGCTGTTGATGCTGGCCGGTTTCGCGATCAGCCATTGGCAGGGCGAGCGCGGCATCTGGGCCTGGGTCTCGGCGTTCTGCGAGGCTGCAGCCGTGGGCGCACTGGCCGACTGGTTCGCCGTCGTTGCCCTGTTCCGGCGGCCGATGGGCCTGCCGATTCCGCATACCGCCATCATCCCGCGCAGCAAGGAGCGCATCGGCGACAGCCTGGCCCTGTTCGTGCGCGACCAGTTCCTTGAACCAAAGGTGCTGCTGGCAAAGCTGCAGGTATTCGATCCGGCCAGCCGCCTCGGCAGTTGGCTGGCCGATCCGGCGCGCTCACGGATGCTGGCCGACATGGCACGCGGCTGGGCCCTGCAGGCACTGGACTTCTTCGACGAAACCGCGGTGCGCCGGCAGCTGCACACCTTCGTGGTGCAGCAGCTGCGGCAGTGGAATGCCGCCGCCACCGCCGGTGAGCTGCTGACCCTGCTGACCGCCGACGGACGCCACCAGCGCGTGCTGGACGAGGGCCTGCAGCGGCTGGGGCACTGGCTGGAGCAGCCGGAAGTGAAGGAGCGCGCCTCGCAGCTGATCGTGCGTTACATCCAGCGCGAATGGCCGACGCTGTCGAGCACGGTGAACTGGGTCAAGCCGATCGACGAGATCGGCGACAGCCTGGCCGAGCGACTGGCGCGGGCGGTACTGGAAGAACTGCAGCAGGTACTGGCCGAGCCGCAGCATCCGCTGCGCCAGGACTACGAGACCTGGCTGCAGAACTACGTGCAGCGCCTGCGCGAGGATCCGGCCCTGGCCGAACGCATCGAACAGCTCAAGCAGGAAATGATCGATCACCCCGCCCTGCAGGACTACGTGCAGGGGCTGTGGGCGCGCATCCATGCCAGCCTGCGCGCAGACCTGCAGCGTGAGGATTCAGCGCTGGTCGGGCACCTGCAGCGCAGCCTGGCCTCGCTGGGCAGCAGCCTGCAGGCCGACCCGGCCCTGCGCGACGCGCTGAACCAGCATCTGCTGGAGGGCGCCCAACGTCTGACCGGCCGCCTGCGCGAAGGCGTGACCACGCATATCGCACAGACCGTGAAGAGCTGGGACGAACGGCACCTGGTCGAGCAGCTGGAACTGAGCGTGGGCCGCGACCTGCAGTTCATCCGCTTCAACGGCACCCTGGTGGGTGGCCTGATCGGCCTGCTGCTGCATGCGGCAACGATCCTTTTCCGCTTCTGAAGCCCCCTCTGGATCACCGTCCACGCGGGCATGCGCGCCATCACGCTTGATTAACGAAATGCGAATGCCTATCATTTGCTAATCGGTTGTACGCTTAGCCAAGCGGGGCACGGAAGCACGCACCCACCCGCCCCTTCGCCCGTGTACATCCCCCGACTACCGGGTCACCCGCTCTGCGCGGGTGGCGCACCGTCGATGGGACTCGCTGGGCGACGTGCGCGGAGCGCGCGGCTGCTGCGTCTGCGCATTCCATCGCCTGTTTCGTCCTGCATGGAATCGCACCGATGGTAACGCCGCTGAATCTCCCTCGTCCCACTCTGCTGGCCCTGGCCGTGACCGCACTGATGATCGCCCCGCTGGCCCACGCCGACGGCACCGCCGAATCCTCCGCGCGCACGCTGGATACCGTGAAGGTGACCGCCGACGGCGAGATTCCCAACAGCTATACGGTCAAGGGCGCGCGCAGTGCGACCAAGCTGGACCTGTCGCTGCGCGAGACGCCGCAGTCGGTGACGGTCATCACGCGCCAGCGCCTGGACGACATGGGCCTGTTCTCGCTGTCGGACGTGATGGGCCAGGTGACCGGGGTCAGCGTGTCGGTCACCGACAGCGAGCGCATCAACTATGTCTCGCGCGGCTACACCATCGACAATTTCCAGATCGACGGCATGCTCAACACGTTCGGTGGCTCGGTCAAGACCAACACCGACAACGTGATCTACGAGCGCATCGAAGTGATCCGCGGCGCCACCGGCCTGACCACCGGTGCCGGCGATCCTTCCGGCACCATCAGCATGATCCGCAAGCGCCCCACCGACTCGTTCCAGATGGGCGCCAACCTCACGGTGGGACGATGGGGCAACCGCCGCCTGGAAGCCGACCTCGGTGGCCCGATCGCCTGGGACGGGCGCATCCGCGCCCGCGTGGTCGCCGCCAAACAGCAGAGCGATTCGTTCCGCGACGTCTATGCACTGGACAAAGACGTGTTCTACGGCATCGTGCAGGCCGACCTGAGCGACAGCACGCTGTTCGAGGTGGGTTACGAATACCAGTCGCCGCGCACCACCGGCGTGACCTGGGGCGTAGTGCCGTACTGGGGCGCCGATGGCGCGCCGGCCAACCTGCCGCGCTCGACCAACCTGTCCGCGTCATGGAGCGCTTGGCCGATCGTGGAGAAGACCAGCTTCGCGCGCCTGGAGCAGCAGTTGGGCAACGGCTGGTCGGTGAAGGGCAACGTCAGCCACGCCGTGCGCGATACCGATGGCAGCGTGTGGTACGGGGCGGCCGGCTATCCGCGCGCCGATGGCACCGGCGTCACCGCCTACATCTCGCACTTCAACGAGCACAGCACGATGGACGTGTTCGACGTCAACGTCGGTGGCCCGTTCCGGTTGTTCGGTCGTGAGCACGAACTGGTGTTCGGGCTGGGCCAATCGGTGCGCAAGGGCGAATCCAAGGCGATGTCGTTCGATTCCAGCGCACCGGGCTACTCGCAGGTGCCCGACTGGCGCCACTGGACCGGCGAGGTGCCGGTACTCCCGGTGACCCGCTTGGGTCGCCTGTCGTCGCAGGACGAACTGCGCCAGCGTGCCGCCTATGTAGCGGCTCGCCTGCGCCTGGCCGATCCGTTGCTGGCCGTGGTGGGCGCCCGCTATGGCAGCTGGGAAACCCGCAAGTGGACCTATGGCTACGACGCCAACGGCAACCGCAACAGCATTACCCGCACCGGCTACCGGCCGGACGACATGCTCACTCCGTATGCCGGCCTGGTCTACGACTTCAATTCGATCTTCAGCGGTTATGTCAGCTACACCGACATCTTCAAGCCGCAGAACTACCGCGACCGTAACGGCAATTATCTGGAGCCGGTGGTCGGCGACATGTACGAAGCAGGCATCAAGGCCGAGTTCTTCGGCGGCCTGCTCAATGCCTCCGCCGCCGTGTTCGAGGGCAAGCAGGACAACGTCGCCGAGATCGATGATTCGGTGCCGGTGAACTCCCTGCCCGATGGCAGCCAGGCCTACCGCTCCACCGGCAAGGGCAACAAGGTGAAGGGCTGGGAGATCGAAACCCAGGGCAGCATCGGCGAGCAGTGGAACGTCTCGGCCGGCTTCGCCCACACCGTCATCCGCAACAAGGACGGCGTACTGCAGCGGACCACCGCACCGCAGGATACCTTCCGGCTCAACACCAGCTGGCGCCCCGGCGGTATCGATGGCCGCTTCTGGCTGGGCGGTGGCGTGACCTGGCAGAGCCGCATCTGGAGCACCAGCACCAAGCCCGATCGCAGCAAGGCCAACATCACCCAGGACGCGTTCTACCTGGTCAACCTCGCCGGCGGCTACCGCTTCAACGAAAACTTCAGCGCCCAGCTGAACATCAACAACCTGCTGGACAAGAAGTACTTCAACAACGTCGGTTTCTACAACGGCGTGTACTGGGGCGAACCACGCAACGTCACCGTGACACTGCGCTGGAAGCTCTGACCCTCGATGGATGGCGCTGGTTCTGCGACCAGCTCCCGGCCACGGATGGCCAATCCCGGCGCGCTGCGGTGCGCCGGCCTTCTTCCTTTTAACCCTGCAGGAACGCCGTGGACCGCTCGCCCGCAACCGCCAGCCCCCGCACCTTCTTCTCCAACCCGCGCTGGGGCGTGCTGTCACGCTCGTTGGCTGCAATCTTCGGCGGCTACACGCTGGCCTCGGTGACCAGCGTGTTCTGCGCGGTGGCCCTGCCCGGTGCTCGCGGCCAGACCGTGCTGACCGGCATGCTGCTGGCGATTCTGGTGGCCGCCTGCGCGGCGCTGTGGGCATTCGCCACCCGCAGCGCGCTGCGTGCGTGGGTTGGCATTCTCGCTCCCACCCTGCTGATGGCAGCCATCGCGCGCCTGCTGGGGGCCTGGGCATGAAGAACGGATTCCGCCAGTCGATGGCCTGGCTGCACACCTGGACCGGCCTGCTGGTCGGCTGGTTGCTGCTGCTGATTTTCATGGCCGGCACGGCCAGCTACTACCGCGAGGAAATCAGCCGCTGGATGCGCCCGGAACTGCCCTCCAGCAACGTCAGCATCGATGTGGCCGCGCAGCGTGCCGTGGACTACCTGCAGGCCAACGCCGCGCAGGCCGAGAACTGGTTCGTCACCCTGCCGCAGCCGCGCAACCCCGGCATGCAGATGTTCTGGCGGCTGCCGCCGGAGCTGGCCGATCCCAGCCGTGGCCGTCGCGGTGGCTTCGGCGACGCAACACTGGACCCGAACACCGGGCAGGCACTGAAGGCCCGCGAGACCCGAGGCGGTGATTTCTTCTACCGCCTGCATTTCGACCTGCACTACATCCCGGTGCTGTGGGCGCGCTATCTGGTCGGCTTCTGCGCGATGTTCATGCTGGTGGCAATCATCACCGGCGTCATCACCCACAAGAAAATCTTCAAGGACTTCTTCACCTTCCGCAAGGACAAGGGTCTGCGTTCCTGGCTCGATTTCCACAACGTCAGCGCGGTGATGGCGCTGCCCTACCACGCGATGATCACCTACACCGGCATCGTCACCCTGATGATCATGTACCTGCCGTGGGGCGTGAAGGTGGCTTACCCGCAGGACGAGGACAAATTCTTCAGCGAAGCCTTCGGCGGCATGCCGGAGGTGACCGCGCCGGCCGAAGGCCGCGCCACGCCGCTGCCGATCGCGCAGCTGCTGGACAGCGCGCGAGCGCATTGGCACGGCGTGGAGGTGGCCGGCTTCACCGTATCCAACCCGGGCGCGGCCAATGCAGTGATCGACATCCGCCAGCGTGACGGCAAGCGCCTGTCCACCGACACCCCGGCCGTGCGCTACGACATGGTCAACGGAACACTGCTGGAAGAAACACCGCCTTCCGGTGGTGCCACCGCCACCCGCGGCGTGCTGTACGGCCTGCACCTGGCGCGCTTCGCCGACTGGGGCCTGCGCGCACTGTTCTTCCTGTCTGGACTGGTCGGCTGCCTGATGGTGGCCAGCGGCGTGGTGCTGTGGGCGGTGAAGGAACGGCCCAAGCACGCCAAGAGTGGCCGCACCGGCTTCGGCCTGCGCCTGGTCGATGCGCTGAACATCGGTACCGTGGCCGGCCTGCCGATCGCCTTTGCCGCCTACTTCTGGGGCAACCGCCTGCTGCCGTTGGACATCGCCGAGCGCTCCAGCGCCGAGGCCAACGTGTTCTTCTACGCCTGGGGTGCGGCACTGCTGGCCGCCTTCATCTGGCCAAAGCGGATGATGTGGGCCTGGCAGCTGTACCTGGGCGCGGCCGCGTTCGCGCTGGTGCCGGTGGTCAATGCGCTGACCACGCATGCGCACCTGGGCAACACCCTGCGCAACGGGGACTGGGTGTTGGCGGGCTTCGATCTGTCGATGATCGCGTTCGGCGCGATGCTGGCGCTGTGCGGCTGGCGCATGCAGCGCTGGACGCCACCACTGTCTGCGGCCGAGAAGAAGAAGCGTGCGGCGGCTGCGGCGGCGCCCAAGACTGTGGCAGAACCCGCCGAAGCGGAGGCCAGCGCATGATGCTGCTGGCGTTGACCCTGTCGTTCTCCGCGTTCACCGCGCTGTCGCTGGCGATGGAAAAGCACCAGCACGACCTGCATGGCAAGGCGGCAGCCCCCCCGGCACGGCGCACGCAGTGGCGGGTGCTGGGCTGGGCCCTGCTGACGGCGGCGTTCGCACTGTGCGTGGTCGACCACGGCTGGGCGATGGGCCCGGTGCTGTGGCTGGGCGTGATGACCGTGGGCGGCGTGGCGTTGTCGTTCGGGTTGTACCCGTACCGGCCGAAGTGGATCGCACCACTGGCGATCGCGCTGCCCGTGGCCGGGCTGCTGGTGGCGTTGCTGTAACCGCCATCCACGCATGGCGCGGATCTACTGAACAATCCTCCACGCATGGCGTGGATGTACCGGCCAGATATGGGTAGTGCCGGCCGCTGGCCGGCATCCCATGAACTCTCTGCGGATCTGACACCGTTGCCGGCCAGCGGCCGGCACTACCGGGCTTACCCCAACCGCTTCAGTTCCCACGCGCGGTGGATGCGCGCGTTGCGCTCGAAGTCCGGGCCGATGGTGCGCGCGGTGATCTCGCGGCACTGGGCGAATTCGGCGATGGCGTTCTCTTCCAGCTTGAAGCGGCGGAAGTTGTTGGAGAAGTACAGCACGCCGCCCGGTGCCAGTCGCGCCACTGCCGCGCGCAGCAGCTTCAGCTGCTCACGCTGCACGTCGAAGTCATCGGCGCGCGCGGAGTTGGAGAAGGTCGGCGGGTCACAGAAGATCACGTCGTACTGGCCTCGGTCGCCTTCCAGCCACGCCATCGCATCGGCCTGCACCAGCAGGTGCTGGTTGCCGCCCTGCCCGTTCAGCGCCAGGTTGTCGTAGCACCACTGCAGGTAGGTCGCCGACAGGTCGACGCTGGTGGTGCTGGCCGCACCGGCAACAGCCGCCTGCACACTGGCCACGCCGGTGTAGCAGAACAGGTTGAGGAAGCGCTTGCCACGCACCTGCTCGGCCATCATCCGGCGCAGCGGGCGGTGGTCGAGGAACAGGCCGGTGTCCAGGTAGTCGAACAGGTTCACCTGCAGCAGTGCGTGGTTCTCGCGCACCACGATGAACTCGTCACGCTGCTCGAAGCGGCCGTACTTGCTGCCACCCTTGCCGCGCTCGCGCGACTTCATCGAGACCTGCTCCGGCGGCACGCCGAATACTTCGCGCGCGGCCGCCAGCAGTTCGTTGCGGCGGCGGCGCACGTCGTTCTCCGGAATCGCCGCCGGTGCGGCGTATTCCTGCACATGCAGGAAGGTGCGGCGCTTGCCGCCGTCTTCCTCGTAGACGTCGATGGCGGCTGCGTACTCCGGCAGGTCGGCGTCATAGGCGCGGAAGCAGGTGATGTCCTCGCGGGCACGCCAGCTCTTGAACTTCTTCAGGTTCTTGCGCAGGCGGTTGGCCACCATCTGCGCACCTTCGCTCAGCTCGCGCGGCTGTGCCGGATCACGGCCCGGCACGGCGATCGGATCGCAGACGATCAGCGCGCATTCCAGCGCACCGTTGAACATCTGGTACTTCTTGCCCGCACGCAGGCCGGTGGCGAAGGCCAGTTCGTCGTTGCCGCACAGCAGGCTGGCGCGCCACTGCGGTACGGCCTTCTGCAGGGCGTTGCCCAGCGCGCGGTACAGCGCCGGATCGGCGGCCAGGCGCTCGTCGTACGGCGGGTTGCAGACCACCGCACCGATCTCCTGCTCCGGCGCGGCCAGGTCGGCCACATCGGCGCGGGTGAAGCGGATCGCGTGGGCGACACCGGCCACCTCGGCATTCTCGCGTGCCGCCTGGATTGCGGTCGGGTCGATGTCGCTGCCGTGGATGACCGGCTTCAGCGCAGCCAGGCCAGCAGCTTCGCGGTCACGTGCCTCGCTCTGGATCGCCTTCCAGGCGGCCTTGTCGAAACCCAGCCAGCGGCTCGGCGGCAGGCTGCCGTGGCGCATCAGGCCGGGGGCGACGTCGGCGGCCATCAGCGCACCTTCGATCAGCAGCGTGCCACTGCCGCACATCGGGTCCAGCAGGCCACCACCGGCGGCGTGCAGACGCGGCCACTGCGCGCGCAGCAGCAGGGCGGCGGCGAGGTTTTCCTTCAGCGGCGCCTCGTGGGCGGCGCCACGCCAGCCACGGCGGTGCAGCGAGCCGCCGCCGAGATCGATCGACAGCGAGGCACGGCCCTTGCGCAGCGACAGGTTGACGCGCACATCGGGCAGGTCGGTGTTGACCGACGGCCGCTCCAGGCCCTCATCGCGCATGCGGTCGACAATGGCGTCCTTGATCCGCTGCGCAGCGAAGCGCGCATGGGTGATCTTGTCGCCGGACACGTGCGCATCCACCGCCAGAGTCATTTCCGGCTTGATGTGCTCATGCCACGGCAGGGCGCGCACGCCGTCGTACAGGGCCTGCTCGTCCGGGCACTCGAACGCGTCGATCGGCCACAGCACCCGGCTGGCCAGGCGCGACCACATCACGATCCGCAGCGCCTGCTCCAGTTCGCCCTCGGCGTTGACGCCGGCAATGGTGGCAGTGGCCTTTTCCAGGCCCAGGGCCGACAGCTCATCGGCAAGCAGGTATTCCAGGCCCTTGGCGCAGGAGACAAAAAATTTCACGGGATCGGTTCACAGGTGGTCAGGCACGGCAGGAAGCCGGGCCATTCAAGAGGGAGGGCCGTGGACACGGCCGGCAGGCCCGCGCCGGGGGCGGCGGGGCTGCCATTGTAGTCAATGCGGGCGGGCGCGCCGTGCGCCCGGGCTTCACAGCTGGCGCAGCAGGCGCTCGAAGGCCTGCGCAGAGGCCTCCACATGCCGTTCCAGGCGGTGGCCATCGTCGACCAGCAGCAGCTGCGCCGAACGCGCCTGGGCCCAGGCAATCACGCCTGCGGCCGGCACCACCTCGTCATGCCAGGCCTGCACCACCGTGGTCGGCACCGGCGCAGCGTCCAGCGCCGGCATCGGGCCCATGGTGGTCGGCGGCACCATCAGGAACAGGCCGGCCACCGGCACCTGCAACGAGGCGATGGCGGAGATATAGGCGCCCAGGCTGGAGCCGGCCAGCACCACCGGGCCCTGCTGGGCGGCGATGGCGGTGCGTTCGACCAGGCGGCGCAGGCGGGTCGGCACGTCGCCCACCCGGCTGACCTCGCTCATCGCGTCCAGGTCGGTGTAGTCCGGGCGCTCATGGGTCCAGCCCAGGCGCTGCGCCACGTCGGCCAGCGCGGTGACCTTGGTCGCCTCCGGGCCGCTCTCGAAACCGTGGGACAGGATGCAGTGGCCGCGGCTCATGCGCGCGCTCCGTGGGAGCGGGTCGGCGGCGAAAGAGGAGGCAGGTTCATGCCGCAATGCTAGCATCGCCGGATGCCCAACCCGCTCCTGCCCGGCCTGCAGCTGCAGCCCCTGCCCTACGAAGACCGTCTGCCACTGCGCGACCCGGCCACGCTGGAGATGGTGGTGATCCACTGCACCGAGCTGCCCGATCTGGCGATGGCCCGCGAGTACGGCGAGCGCGTGCTGTATGACAGTGGCGCCGGCAACAGCGGCCACTTCTACATCGACCGCGATGGCAGCGTGGTCCAGTACGTGGCACCGGAACGCGTGGCCCACCACGTGCGCGGCATGAACGCGCATACGCTTGGCATCGAATTGGTCAACACCGGGCGCTACCCGGACTGGTTCGACAGCCGCCAGCAGGCGATGGACGAGCCGTACACCGAGGCACAGCTGCAGGCGTTGGAGCAGCTGCTGCAGGCGCTGGTGGTGCGCTATCCCTCGCTGCGGCGGATTGCCGGGCACGACCAGCTGGATCTGGAGCAGGTGCCGGCCAGTGATGCCCCGTCGCTGATGGTGGCGCGCAAGCGTGACCCGGGGCCGTTGTTCCCGTGGGCGCGGATTCTGGCGAAGGTGCCGTTGCAGCCGGTTGGGTAAGCGGCAGGGCTGCGCCCTGCACCCGCAGAAGCCGAAGCCGAAGCCAGAGCAACAGCAAAAGCAGAAGCTGACTTCCTGAGGGGAGGCGGGGTGGGTCCGGTTGCGGGGGACGCTGCAAGTACGTCCATGTAAGCTCGGTCGCCGCATCCATGCGGCTCACGCCCCCGCAACCGGACCCACCCCGCCTTCGACAGATTCCTGCTGCTGTTGGTGGGTGCCGACCGTTGGTCGGCACGGGATCGAATCGATCGGAGGGTGCCTTAGTAGAGTCGAGCCACGCTCGACTGTTTTTGGCTCGGATTGCTCAGGCGCCGGTCGCAACCGGGCGGGTGCTGTCGCTGACCCAGCCGCTCCAGGAATCGGCATAGATGCGTGCGCCGGACAGGCCTGCGGATTCCATCGCCAGCAGCAGGTGGCAGGCGGTCACGCCTGAGCCGCACATCAGCACCACCTGCTGCGGATCACGGTTGCCGATCACGCCCTGCAGTTCGGCGCGCAGTTCCTGTGCATCGCGCAGGCGGCCGTCGGCGACGTTCAACGCAAACGGACGGTTGACCGCGCCGGGTACGTGGCCGGCGACCGGGTCCAGCGGCTCGACTTCGCCGCGGAAGCGTTCGCCCGCGCGTGCATCGACCAGCCAGCCCGGCGCGTGCTTCAGACGTGCGCTGATTTCATCGGCATTGGCGATCTGGGTGGTGTCGAAACGGCCCGGGTAAGCCGGCAGCGCCGTTACTTCGCCCTGGCCGGTTGCCAACGCGTGACCTGCGGCCTGCCACGCGGCGATACCACCATCGAGCACAGCCACCTTGGTGTGCCCGATCAGGCGCAGCAGCCACCACAGGCGCGAGGCGGCCATGCTGCCGTCGCTGCCGTCGTAGACCACCACCTGGGTGTCGGGACCGATACCCCACTGGCCGAGCTTCGCGGCGAAGGCATCGCTGTCCGGCAGCGGGTGACGGCCGTGGCCGCTGCGGGTCAGATCCGACAGGTCCCGATTGAGATCGGCATACACCGCGCCCGGAACATGCCCCGCCAGATACTGGCCGCTACCCGCCTGCGGATCGGCCAGCGAGGACCGTGCATCGACCACGCGTACGGCGGTACTGGCAGTAGCACGTGCGTCGACCACGCGAACGCCCTCGCCCAATGCAGCGGCCAGGGTGGCGACATCGACCAGGGTGGTCCACGGCGGATCGATCGGCTTCATTGCACTTGCTCCAGGCGGCGACGCAGGTTGTAGAGGATGGCGGCGGTGGCGCCCCAGATGCGCTGGCCGGGCCAGCCGTATTCGAGGACGTGGCGGACGCGGCCGCGGTGATTGATTTCGACCTGGCGCAGATTGTCTGCGGCCATCAGGTAGGCCAGCGGCACTTCGAACACTTCGGCCACTTCGCTGGGCTGCGGCACCGGCACGAAGTCCGGATCGACCACGGCTACCACCGGCGTGACCCGGTAGCCAGTGATCGTCACAAAGGGATCGAGATAACCCAGCGCCTGCACCTGGCCCGGAGCCAGTGCGATTTCTTCCTGGCTCTCGCGCAGCGCGGCCGCCAGTGCGTCGCGGTCATCGGGTTCGGTGCGTCCGCCGGGGAAGCCAACCTGGCCACCATGGGTGCGCAGGGTTTCGGTGCGACGGGTGAGGATGACCTGTGCGCCGTTGGCGCGCGGCACGATGCCGGCCAGCACGGCGGCTTCCACGGGTGGCCCGGGCGGCAGCAGGTCACTCAGTTCGCTGCGGTTCCAGCCGTCGCCGGCCGGCGGCTCGGCCAGTGGATGCAGCGCGCGCATCAGGCGTTCGTGATCGGCCAGCGAGCCACGCAATGATTGCTGCAGCTGTTCACGCAGGGGTTGCACGCGATGCAGGATGCGGCTGCGTTCCTCGTTGCTCATCGACGACCACCGCGCGATTTCATCGATGTGCCGCCCGCAGCCGGTGCATTGCCGGTCCGGATCCAGCGTGCACACTCCGATGCAGGGACTTGCGACAACACGCGCCGTTTCTTCCATTGTTTGCACCCGGCAACAGTAGCGCGATCGGGCTGAATTTGCGCGGGGTGCAGATGCGGTGCGTGGCACCGTCGCGCTCCGCGCAAACAAAAACGCGCCGGTGGAATCACCGGCGCGTTTCGTTTACGGCGTCGATTTACTTGACGCTGACCAGCTTGATCTCGAACTGCACAGCCACGTTCGGCGGGAACGGGGTGCGCGGGTCGGCACCGTACGCCTGGTCCGGCGGCAGGGTGACTTCCCACTTCGAGCCTGCCGGCATCTGCAGCAGGGTCTCGCGCATGGCCTTCATTTCGACTTCGCTGACCTTGATCGACGGAATCTGCTGGGCCGGGCGGGCTTCGGTCGGGCGCTGGCCGTACGGGAACGGACCGGCCACTTCCAGCTGCACGGTGCTGGCCTGGGTCGGCTTGGCGCCCTTGCCGGCTTCGATCACGCGGTACTGGACGCCGCTCGGCAGGGACTGCACGCCGGCCTTGGCCTTGTTCGCCGCGACGAACTGATCGCTCTTGGTCTTGTTTTCGGCAGCAGCCTTTTCGTACTCGGCCTTGGCAGCCTGGGCACGGCCCTGCTCGCGCTTCTGGAACGCTTCAACGGCCGGCTTCAGCTGGTCGGCGGTGATCGCCGGCTGCTTCTTGGCGTAGGCGTCCTGCAGACCCTTCACCACCGAGTTGATGTCCAGCTGCTCACCACGACCGGTCAGCTCCGCCAGGTTGTTGCCGTAGTCGTAACCGAAGTAGTAGCTCAGCTTGCCCTTTTCGGACGAGACGTCCTGGGCGAAGGCATTGCCCGTCAGGGCCAGGGCCGCGACGGCGACCGCGATAGAACGCAACTTCATCAAACAGTTCTCCAGGGGTGGTAACTCAGGGACGTTCTGCGCCGCCCTGAGGCGACGGGTTAGGATAACGGGCACAACGTGTAACCGCTACTCACGATGCAGGCTAAGACCCGTCTGCGTTGGCGGAGTTCAATCTCACTTTTTTTTAACGTTTCAGGAGTTTTCCCGTGGCCGATGCCCTGATCGCTGTCGCCGACGACGGCGCCATCCGCACCGTGACCGTCCAGCGCCCGGACAAGCTCAACGCCTTGAATGCCGCGACCCTGCAGGCGCTGGCCGAGGCGTTCAGCGCCGCCGCCGCCGACCCGGACGTACGCGTGGTGGTGCTGACCGGTGCCGGTCCGAAGGCTTTCGTGGCCGGGGCCGACATTGCCGAGATGAACACACTCAGTGCGGTTCAGGGACGTGATTTCTCCCTGCTCGGCCAGGCCCTGATGCGTCAGATCGAGCGCATGCCCAAGCCGGTGATCGCGCGCGTGAACGGCTTCGCCCTGGGCGGCGGCCTGGAACTGGCGATGGCCTGCCACCTGCGCATCGCTGCCGATACGGCCAAAGTCGGGCAGCCGGAAATCAACCTCGGCCTGATTCCCGGCTTCGGCGGCAGCCAGCGCCTGCTGCGTCTGTGCGGCCGCGCCGCCACCCTGGAGTTGTGCCTGCTGGGTGCACCGATCAACGCCGCGCGTGCGCTGGAACTGGGCATCGTCAACGAGGTGGTACCCGCCGACGCGCTGGACAACCGCGTGCAGGACGTCGCCCGCCAGCTGGCACGCTCGGCCCCGCTGGCCCTGCGTGGGCTGCTCGACGCGGTACACGTAGGCGGCGAATGCAGCCTGGAGGCCGGGCTGGAGTACGAAAGCGCGCAGTTCGGCCTGCTGTTTGCCACCGAGGACATGCGCGAAGGAACCAGCGCGTTCCTGCAGCGCCGTCCGCCGGCCTTCCAGAACCGCTGACGCCATGGCATCCCGACCCAACCCCGCGCAGTTGTTCGCCCGGGTCCAGGCAGACGATCTCGATGGTGCCCTGCAGGCAGGCCTGATGGACTACGTCGCCCGCGCTGGCGACGAACAGCTGCTACCCGGCCACCCGGACCTTCCGCGACGCCTGCAGCAGGCGCAACAGCAGTTGCACGCAGCATGGGCCGCACGCGAACGCTACCGTGCGCGTGCGGTGCGGCTGGCACGGCGCGAAGCCGAGCGCGATGCGCGCCGCACACCGGCCCCGGCGCCAGACGTGAAGCCTGCCCTGCCCGCCGCGGCGGCCGCCATCCTCGCCCGGGCCAAGGCCCGCGCCAGCGGCAAGGAGCAGTAATGGCCACCACGAAGAAGACCCCGCGCGCGCCGGCGCGGCGTGGCGGCACGATGCCGCGCGCCGACGTGGTGGAGATGTTCACCCGCCTGCGTGAACTCAATCCGCACCCCAAGACCGAACTGGAGTACAGCTCACCGTTCGAGCTGCTGGTGGCCGTCGCGCTGTCGGCGCAGGCCACCGACGTCGGCGTCAACAAGGCCACGCGCCGTTTGTTCCCGGTCGCCAACACCCCGGCAAAGATCCTCGCGCTTGGCGAAGACGGCCTGAAGCAGTACATCGCCACCATCGGTCTGTTCAACGCCAAGGCGAAGAACGTGATCGCCACCTGCGCGATCCTGCTGCAGAAGCATGGCGGTGAAGTGCCGCGCGATCGCGATGAACTGGAGGCGTTGCCAGGCGTAGGCCGCAAGACCGCCAACGTGGTGCTCAACACTGCATTCGGTGAGCCGGTGATGGCGGTGGACACGCACATCTTCCGCGTCTCCAACCGCACCGGTCTGGCACCAGGCAAGAACGTGCGCGAAGTGGAAGACAAACTGGTGAAGGTCATTCCGGCCGAGTTCCTGCTCGACGCGCATCACTGGCTGATCCTGCACGGACGTTATGTATGCAAGGCGCGCAAGCCGGATTGCCCTGGCTGCGTGATCGCCGACCTGTGCCGGTTCAAGGAAAAGACGACGGCCGAGGCGTGACCGCGTTCGTGGTGTGACAAAACAAAGACGGCGGGCACAAGGCCCGCCGTCTTTGTTTGTAGACAAGGGTGCTTCAGGAGATCAGAACGACAGGTCGCCCCAGACGCCGAATTCCTTGGTCTTGTCGTTCTTCTTGTCGCCGGCATTGGCCAGGTGCGTGTACTTGTACACGGTCGACAGCTTGAGGTTCTTCATGACCGGGAACTCGACGCCGACGTTCCAGTACTTGTCGCTCAGGGTCGGGTCCAGGGTCTTGCTGACGTCGGTGTCATCGTAACGACCGAACACGTTGATGCCGCCGTCGGTGACGCGCACGCTGCCCCACACCGACCAGCCGCTGGTCTTGTCGGTGGCAACGGTCAGCACGTTGTTGAGGTTCTTGGCCTGGAAGTACTCGCCACCGACGCGGAAGTTGCTGTCGGCGTAGGCCACCATCGCGTTGGCGCGGGTGTAGGTGTTCTCGGCGCTCTGGATGTCGGTTTCCTTGCCCAGCTTGCCGCTGTAGCCGCCGACGGCCACTACGAAGTTCTCGTTCGGGGTGTAGGCCACGCGGCCTTCCACGTCCATGCCCTTGCTGCGGGTCGGGTTCTTGTAGCCGGCGCCGGACACGACCGACACGGCGTAGTTGAAGTTGTTGCCCAGGTTGCCGAAGCCATGCAGGCCCCAGTCGGACGAGTTGCCGTACTTCAGGCGGTCGGTCAGGGTGTTCTCGACATAGCGCATGCCGTAGAACTTCTCGACGTACGGGATCCACGGCATGTCGGCGGCACCGACGCGCAGGTTGAAGGCCGGGTCGAAGCTGCCCTGCACGTAGGCCTTCTTGACGAACAGTTCGGTGTTGCCGATGGCCGAGCTGTACTGGAAGTCGGTGGTCAGGTTCGCCGACCAGATGTCGTTGAACTTGTGGTCGACGGTCAGGTAGAAGCGCTTGACGTCCAGGCCGGTGCCGCTGGCGGCGGTGTCCTTGCCGTTGCTGGTCTTGTCGATGTTGGTCAGGTCGAAGAACATGCGACCGCCAATCTTGTTGTCATTGACCAGCTTGGCCAGCTTGTCGACGCTGGTCTGGGTCTTCTGCGCACCTTCCAGGGCCTGGGCCTGGGTGATGTTCACTTCAGACTGCGCATCGGACTGCGCCTGCAGCGCCTGCGAATCGTTCTGCAACTGCTGGACCTGGGCCTGCAGCGCAGCGATCTGTGCCTGAAGCTGCTGCAGCTGAGCCTGGGATACGCCCGAGCTGGCGGGGGCTGCGAAGGCGTCGGCGGAAACCAGACCGAGGCTTGCAACGACCGCGGCGGCGAGCAAATGGGAACGCATTTTGGATTTCTCCAGAGGGTTGGAATGGCTTGGGCAGAACGCCACGCCGGCAGGCCGGTCAAGCGTTTTGCGAACGTTCCGTTAAAACCATGACAGCCGAATGACAGATTGAGCACCAACCACAGATTTCTTCGTGCGGTCATGCGTACGACTCATTTGCGGGCACATGCTTGTCGATCCCTTGCGGCATATGGCGTCATGTATCAGCGTCCCGGCCCGGACCGACCGCCGCGCAGCCCTCACCTGCATCGATGGTTTCGTGTGGATGACGCGGCATCACTGCGGAATGCCGGGCCGGGACGGCATTGACGACTACAGCGGACAGGTCATCAGCGACATATAGAACGTGATCTCAACCGGCTTGCGTCTGTCTCCGGCGCATTGGTCATCCCGTTGCCAGCAGCACCCAGAACCTTCACGCCCCTGCTGTACGGGCACCGGGCAGCACTGTAACGGTTGCGTCATACAACGGTCCCTGCGCTGTCATCGAACCGTTATGGAATGTGCGCCGGGCGGGTAACCCCGCATCCCAATCAACCCAGGAGCCACCCCGTGATCCACGCCTTCAAGTCGCGCGTTGCCGTTGCCGTCTTCGCAGCGTCGTCCGTGTTCGCCGCCAACGCCGCTGAAATCACCGGCGCGGGCGCCTCGTTCATCTACCCGGTGATGTCGAAGTGGTCGGCCGACTACAACGCTGCCACCAGCAACAAGGTCAACTACCAGTCGATCGGTTCCGGCGGCGGCATTGCGCAGATCAAGGCCAAGACCGTTGATTTCGGTTCGTCCGACGCCCCGCTGAAGCCGGAAGAACTGGCTGCTTCGGGCCTGGCCCAGTTCCCGTCGGTGATCGGCGGCGTGGTGCCGGTGGTCAACGTGGCCGGCATCGCCCCAGGCGCGCTGAAGCTGGACGGCACCGTGCTGGCCAACATCTTCCTGGGCAAGATCAAGACCTGGAACGACCCGGCCATCGCCGCGCTGAACCCGGGCGTGACCCTGCCGAGCGCCAAGATCACCGTCGTGCACCGTTCGGATGGTTCGGGCACCACCTTCAACTTCGTCAACTACCTGTCCAAGGTCAGCCCGGAGTGGAAGAGCTCGGTCGGTGAAGGCACCTCGGTCCAGTGGCCGGCCGGCATCGGCGGCAAGGGCAACGAAGGCGTTGCCGCTTACGTGAAGCAGATCAAGGGCGGCATCGGCTACGTCGAACTGTCCTACGCACTGCAGAACAAGCTGTCGTACACCGCGATGAAGAACGCCGCCGGCAAGTTCGTGCAGCCGAGCGACGCCTCGTTCGCCGCCGCTGCTGCCAGCGCTGACTGGGCCAGCGCCAAGGACTTCTACCTTGTGATGACCAACGCCCCGGGCGCCGAGTCCTGGCCGATCACCGCCACCAACTTCATCCTGGTGCACAAGAAGCCGAAGAACGCTGCCAACGGCAAGGCCACCCAGGAGTTCTTCCGCTGGGTCTACAAGAGCGGCGACGCCCAGGCCCGCCAGCTGGACTACGTGCCGCTGCCGGACAGCCTGGTCCGCCAGATCGAGACCTACTGGTCGCAGAACCTGAAGTAAGCAAGCGCGTTCCCCCGCAGGAACGGGATCGGCGGGTCCTCTCTCCCCCGCCGATCCCACCCGGGCGCGAGATCCTCGAGATCTCGCGCTCTTCTTGTTTTTGGGGGTTGGTCGTGAAGAGCGCTGCGCCTTCGCTGATCCGTGGGGGAGTCGGTGGGCCAGGGCGTGCAGGACACGCCGTAAACCCGTCCCTGGGGGCTCGGCCACGGCATCCATGCCGTGGACGGTCCTGCACGCCCTGGCCCACCGCCTCTCGACAGTTCATCGGGGGGCGCGGTGGGGTCATGGAAGGCAGGAGCGGGAGCAAAGGCAAGGGCGTTTGTAGAGCGGGGGGGGTATGGGTTGGGTGGTGGGGGTGAAATGGCTTGGGGTTTTGTTGCGCCGAGCCCATGCTCGGCTGGGTGTTCGAGCGTGCGGACCAACGGTCCGCACCTACCGAGGGCAAGGAGTCCGCACCTATCGAGGGCAAGGAGCAGTCGAGCCTGGCTCGACTCTACAAGGGCCAACCGACCGTCATGGTCGGTGCGCAGATCCGGGGTCCCCGGGGGCCCGCGGAATCGGGGCCAACCCCGTGAAACCCTTGTCAGAACGTGATCCAGGACACCTCTGTCATGGTCGTAATACGGCTGTAACAAAAACATCATTTCATAGCCGCATCCGCCGACGCCGTCGGCTCTACCCCGCTATGGAGTGACCATGAAACTGCACTCGGCCGGCCTTGCCGCCCTTTCCCTGGCCATCGCCCTGGGCCTGTCGGCCTGCGGTGGCGACAAGCAGGCAGCGCAGCAGCCGGCTTCCGACGGTGCCGCCGCTCCGGCCGCTGCCGGTGCCAAGGTGACCGCCGAAGTGTCCGGTGCCGGCGCTTCCTTCATCTTCCCGCTGGTCTCCAAGTGGTCGGCTGACTACAACGCCAGCACCGGCGCCAAGATCAACTACCAGTCGATCGGCTCGGGCGGCGGTATCGCCCAGATCAAGGCAGGCACCGTCGACTTCGGTTCCTCCGACAAGCCGCTGAGCAGCGAAGAGCTGGCCCAGGCCGGCCTGGCGCAGTTCCCGTCCGCGATCGGCGGCGTGGTGCCGGTGGTCAACATCGAAGGCCTGGAAGGTGGCAAGCTGCGTCTGAGCGGCGCCCTGCTGGCCGACATCTTCCTGGGCAAGGTCAAGACCTGGAACGACCCGGCCATCGTCGCCGCCAACCCGGGCGTGAAGCTGCCGGAAGGCAAGATCACTCTGGTCCACCGTTCGGACGGTTCGGGCACCACCTTCAACTTCTCCAACTACCTGTCCAAGGTCAGCCCGGAGTGGAAGACCAAGGTCGGCGAAGGCACCTCGGTGCAGTGGCCGGATGGCGTCGGTGGCAAGGGCAACGAAGGCGTCGCTTCCTACGTGAAGCAGATCAAGGGCTCCATCGGCTACGTCGAACTGGCCTACGCGCTGCAGAACGGTATGCCGTACACCGCCATGCAGAACGCGGCCGGCAACTGGGTCGAGCCGAGCGCGGAAACCTTCGCCGCTGCAGCCGCCAGCGCCGACTGGGCCAGCGCCAAGGACTTCAACCTGGTCATCACCAACGCTCCGGGCGAGCAGGCCTGGCCGATCACTGCCACCAACTTCATGCTGATGCAGAAGCAGCCGAAGGACGCCAAGCGCAACCAGGACACCCTGGCCTTCTTCAAGTGGGCCTTCGAGAACGGCCAGGCCCAGGCCAACGAGCTGCACTACGTGCCGCTGCCGGCCGAACTGGTCAAGCAGATCGAGGCCTACTGGGCGACCGACCTGAAGTGATGGACACGACGGTGCCCGCCCCGCGCGGGCACCGCCTCTTCCACGCCGTGCCGCCCCGCCCCTTCCTGGCCCTGCCGTCCCCATGAATGCCATCGCCCAGCCTGTAGCCGCCCCGTCCACGCGTGATACGCGTGATGCCCGCAACGACAAACTGTTCCGATGGGTGCTGGTCGGCACCGTCATCTTCGTCCTGATCGCCCTGGCCTGCGCCGCGCTGTCGATGCTGTGGGGCGGCCGCCATGCCCTGCAGATGCAGGGCCTGAGCTTCTTCTTCTCCGCCGACTGGAATCCGGTCGAAAACAAGTTCGGCGCCCTCGCCCCGATCTACGGCACCCTGGTCACCGCGCTCATCGCGATGGTCATCGCCGTGCCGGTCAGCTTCGGCATCGCCTTCTTCCTCACCGAAGTCGCCCCGCGCTGGCTGCGTGGCCCGGTCGGCACCGCCATCGAACTGCTGGCCGGCATCCCCTCGATCATCTACGGCATGTGGGGCCTGTTCGTGCTGGTGCCGGTGATGACCGAGTACGTCACCCCGTTCCTCAACGAGACCCTGGGCGAATGGCCGATCATCGGCCCGATGTTCCAGGGCCCGCCGCTGGGCATCGGCATGCTCACCGCCGGTTTCGTACTGGCCATCATGGTCATTCCGTTCATCTCCTCGGTGATGCGCGAAGTGTTCCTGACCGTGCCGACCCGTCTGAAGGAATCGGCCTACGCGCTGGGCTCCACCAAGTGGGAAGTGAGCTGGGACATCGTCCTGCCCTACACCCGCTCGGCGGTGATCGGCGGCATCTTCCTTGGCCTCGGCCGCGCCCTGGGCGAGACGATGGCGGTGGCCTTCGTGATCGGCAACAGCGTGCGCCTGTCGCCGTCGCTGCTGGAACCGGGCACCACCATCGCCGCGCTGATCGCCAACGATTTCGGCGAAGCCACTGAAACCTACCGCTCGGCCCTGCTGCTGCTCGGCTTCGTCCTCTTCATCGTCACCTTCGTAGTGCTGGCCATCGCCCGCCTGATGCTGATGCGCCTGTCCCGCAAGGAGGGCAACTGATGTCCAGCACCGCTGATTCGCTGTACCTGCGCCGCCGCATCGGCAATGTCGTCGCCATCGCCGCGTCGTGCGCCACCGCCCTGTTCGGCCTGTTCTTCCTGGGCTGGATCCTGTTCACCCTGGCTTCCAAGGGCCTGGCCGGTATCAACTGGGATCTGTTCACCAAGATGACGCCGCCGCCGATGCAGGAAGGCGGCCTCGCCAACGCCTTCTTCGGCAGCGCGGTGATGTGTGCGCTGGCGATCGGCATCGGCACCCCGCTGGGCGTGCTGGCCGGCACCTGGCTGGCCGAGTACGGCAACGCCCGCAAGGCCGGCACCGTGGTCCGCTTCGTCAACGACATCCTGCTGTCGGCACCGTCCATCGTGCTTGGCCTGTTCGTCTACACCCTGTACGTGATGCAGACCGGCGGCAACTTCTCGGCATTCGCCGGTGCGCTGTCGCTGGCCTTCATCGTGCTGCCGGTGGTGGTGCGCACCACCGACGAGATGCTGCGCCTGGTGCCCTCGCAGATGCGCGAAGCGGCCCTGTCGCTGGGCATCCCGCAGTGGAAGGTGATCGTGCAGGTGCTGTACCGCAGTGCGTCGGCCGGCATCATCACCGGCATCCTGCTGGCCCTGGCCCGCATCTCCGGCGAGACCGCACCGCTGCTGTTCACTGCCTTCGGCAACCAGTACTGGAACAACAACATCTTCCAGCCGATGGCCTCGGTGCCGGTGGTGATGAACCAGTTCGCCGGCAGCCCGTATGAATCCTGGCAGGTGCTGGCCTGGGCCGGTGCCCTGGTGCTGACTGTCTTCGTGTTGCTGGTCAGCCTTGCCGCACGCGGCATCCTGCTGCGCAACCGTATCTCCCATGACTGACCTTTCCGTGGATAACGCCATGAACGACCTTTCCAACGCCGTGCCGATGCAGCGCATCGCCGTGCCGTCCTCGCACGAGAGCCTGCACACGCCGTCGCCGGTGAAGCTGGCTGCGCGTGGACTGGACTTCTACTACGACAAGTTCCACGCCCTGAAGGGCATCAACCTGGAGATTCCGGAAAAGCGCGTGACCGCGCTGATCGGTCCCTCCGGTTGCGGCAAGTCCACGCTGCTGCGCATCTTCAACCGCATCTACGCGCTGTACCCGAAGCTGGAAGCGCGCGGTGAAGTGCTGCTGGACGGCGAGAACATCCTGTCGCCGAAGTACCCGATGAACCGCCTGCGCAGCAAGGTCGGCATGGTGTTCCAGAAGCCGGTGCCGTTCCCGATGACCATCTTCGAGAACGTGGCCTACGGCATCCGCCACCACGAGAAGCTGAGCAAGGCCGACATGGCCGACCGCGTCGAGCAGGCGCTGCGCCAGGGCGCGCTGTGGGACGAGGTGAAGGACAAGCTGGGGCAGAGCGCACTGGGCCTGTCCGGTGGCCAGCAGCAGCGTCTGTGCATCGCCCGTGCCGTGGCCCTGCGCCCGTCGGTGCTGCTGCTGGACGAGCCGACCTCGGCGCTGGACCCAATCTCCACCAGCCGCATCGAGCAGCTGGTAGAAGAGCTCAAGCACGAGTACACGATCGTGATCGTCACCCACAACATGCAGCAGGCCGCGCGCGTGTCCGACTACACCGCCTTCATGTACCTGGGCGACCTGATCGAGCACGACCGCACCGAAGTGATCTTCTCGCAGCCGTCGCAGCGGCAGACCGAGGATTACATCACCGGTCGCTTCGGCTGATCGACGCTGTTCCTTCGCCACATGTCCCAGCCAGGCATGGCCTGGCTCTACCCGGATTGCAGACCATGAATCTTCCCAACGACCACATCGTCAAGAGCTACGACGAAGAGCAGCAGCGCCTGGTGGCCGAAATCGTGCGCATGGGCGAGATGGCCGTCGCCCAGCTCGAAGCTGCGATGGACGTGATCGAGAAGCGCGACGAGAACGCCGCCCATCGCATCATCGCCAACGACGAAGCGATCGATGCGCTTGAGCAGCAGATCAGCCACGACGTGATGCGCCTGGCGCTGCGTGGACCGATGGCGCGCGACCTGCGCGAGATCCTGGCGGGCCTGCGCATCCCGGCCGACATCGAACGTATCGGCGACTATGCAGCGAACGTGGCCAAACGTTCGATCGCGCTGGGCAAGGTGCCGCCGCTGCCGCAGATCCAGGGCCTGCGTGCGCTGGGTCGCCTGGCCGCGCAGCAGGTGCGCCGTGCCATTGCCGCCTACCGCGACAACGACGCCGATGCTGCGCTGGAACTGCGCGAGGATGACGCCCGCCTGGACGCGCAGTACACCGCGCTGTTCCGCGAACTGCTGACCTACATGATGGAAGACCCGCGCAACATCACCCCGTGCACCCATCTGTTGTTCATGGCCAAGAACCTGGAGCGCGTGGGCGACCACGCCACCAACATCGCCGAGAACGTGTGGTTCCTGGTGCACGGCGAGCAGCCGCTGCCGCCGCGTGAAAAGCGCGACGAGACCTCCAGCACCGGGCAGCCCTGACGCTGCACTGCAACACCGGAGTTGACTCCAAGGTGGCCGCTGTCCTGGTGACAGCGGCCTTCTTTTTTTGCGTGTTCCACCCGCATTGTGGGCGCCGGGCTCGCCCGGTGCGAACCTGCCGGATGCTTCTGTAACAAACCTCACGAAAATTTGAGGTCTTGGCGAGGATTCGTTGAGTAGGATCGCTGCACCATCGATTCCACCGGCACCCGTGCCGGCGACCCGGGCACCCGCCCACACCACCCAGGAGCACGACCGATGAGCAGTTCCAACAAGACCCTGTCCCTGCTGACTGCTACCGCCCTGGCCGCCGGCCTGGGCATGACCGCCAGTGCCTCGGCGCTGAGCATGAGCGACCTGGCCCAGGGCTATCTGGTGGCCGGCCAGGCGGCCAAGGCCAGCACCGATGCCAAGGCAGCGGATACCAGGATGGCCGCTGACGCGACCAAGCACGCCGAAGGCAAATGTGGTGCCGATGGCAAGAGTGCCGAAGGCAAGTGCGGCGCCGACAAGGGCAAGGCCGCCGGTGCTGCGGCAGGCGCCAAGGCCAAGACCGGCGACAAGAAGTCGGCCGAGGGCAAGTGCGGCGAAGGCAAGTGCGGTGCCAAGCACTGACGTCCGCGCCAGTGCCGTCCACCTGCGGTCGCCGCTTCATGCGGCGGCCGCCGGGTTGGGGCTGCGCAGGGCGCTGCTGCAGGATCTGCGCGATGCACCGGCGGGCGACTTCGATTTCCTCGAATGTGCGCCGGAGAACTGGATCCATGTCGGTGGTCCCGCCGGGGATGCACTGGCCGAACTGGCGCAGCGCCATCCGTTGAGCTGCCACGGCCTGTCATTGTCGCTGGGCGGCAGCGCGCCGCTGGATACGCAGCTGCTGGAACAGGTCGGCCAGTTCCTCGACACGCACCGCGTGCCGCTGTACAGCGAGCACCTGAGCTACTGCAGCGACGACGGCCATCTGTACGACCTGCTGCCGATTCCATTCACCGACGAAGCCGTACGCCATACCGCGGCCCGCATCGCGCGCGTGCAGGATATTCTCGGCCGCCGCATCGCAGTGGAGAACGTCTCCTATTACCTGGCACCGGAACCGGCGATGGACGAACTGGCCTTCACCAATGCGGTGCTTGCCGAAGCCGACTGCGATCTGCTGCTGGACGTCAACAACGTCTACGTCAACGCCTGCAACCATGGCTACGACGCCGACACCTTCATTGCCGGGCTGCCCGCAGAGCGCATCGTCTGCCTGCACGTGGCCGGGCACCTGGACGAGGCACCGGACCTGAAGATCGATACCCATGGCAGCGCAGTGATCGATCCCGTCTGGGACCTGCTGGCGCGTACCTACGCGCGCATCGGCCCGCGCCCCACCCTGCTCGAACGCGATTTCAATTTCCCGCCCTACGCCGAGCTGCAGGGCGAACTGCAGACCATCCGCCGCCTGCAGGCCCCCCATACCGGGATCGCCCATGGCTGATACCTCCCACACCCTGCGCGCGCAGCAGCACGCCTTCACTGCCCATCTGCGCGATCCGCAGGGCGTGCCGCCACCGGCCGGGCTGGAGCCACGCCGGGTGGCGGTGTACCAACGGCTGCTGTTCAACAATCTGCTCGGCCTGTTGAGCAATGGCTTCCCGGTCTGTGTGCGCCTGCTCGGAGAACCGGCCTGGAGCACACTGGTGCGCCGGTACTTCGCCACGCACCGCTGCCAGACGCCGTTGTTCACCGAACTGGCCGCCGAGTTCGTGCAATGGCTGCAGGCGCAGGCGCAGCTGCCGCATCCGGCCCTGGCCGAACTGGCCCACTACGAGTGGGTGGAAACCGCGCTGTACCAGCTGGCCGCCGAGCCCCTGCCGCCCGCGGGAGACATCGATCCGCTGCAGGTACCGCTGCGGCGCTCGCCGCTGGCGTGGCCGCTGCTGTACCAGTGGCCGGTGCACCGGCTCGGTGCCGAGGATGCACCGTCACAACCGCCGGCCGAACCGACCGGCCTGCTGGTCCGCCGCGAGGCCGATGGCGAGGTGCGCTTTGCCGTGCTCAGCCCGCTGGCGGTGTACCTGCTGTCCAGCATCGGGGAACACCCCGGCCTTGATGGTCATGCCTACCTGCAGCACCTGGCAGCCGCGCACGGCCTGGCCGAGGATGCGCTGGCCGGACCCGGTGCCGCGCTGCTGCAGCAGTTCCTGCAGGCCGGCGTAATCGGCCCGCTCGCAGTCCCCAGCTGACGCCCCTTTCCCCGGAGAACCGCCGATGAACCTCCCGACCCTGGCCACCGCGCGCGGCCAGCTGGACCGTCTCGCCCCCTGGTTGGCCCCGCTCGGCCTGCGCCTGCTGCTGGCCTGGGAATACTTCGAATCCGGCCGCGAGAAACTGCACGGCCAGAACTGGTTCGCCGACCTGCAGGACGCGTTCCCGTTCCCGTTCGACCAGCTGCCGGCCACCCTGAACTGGCAGCTCGCCACGTGGTTCGAACTGGTCGGCGCGGTCTGCCTGCTGGTTGGCTTCGGCACCCGGTTTGCCGCGGCCAGCCTGCTGGTGCTGACCATTGTGGCCACCTATGCGGTGCATTGGCCGATGGAGTGGAACTCGCTGGCCGACCTGGCAATGGGCTATGCGATCAGCGACCAGGGCTTCGGCAACTTCAAGCTGCCGGTGCTGTTCATGGCGATGCTGCTGCCGCTGATCTTCACCGGCGCCGGCAAGCTGAGTCTGGACGCGTGGTTGGCGCGGTGGTCTCCCTCGGCCACACCTGCGCGGCCAGCGGTTCGGTAGTTGCCGCCCCTGGTCGGCACGCACCGTGCCAACCAAGGTTGGCACCTACCGGAATCCTGAGCGCGCGGTGCACCGGTGGGTGTCGACCTTGGTCGACACGCTCCTGCGCAGGGAACCCGTGCGCCACAGGCTGGCCGGGCGCTCAGGGTCGCTCTGCTAGAATTCACGCATGACTGACCCCACCCCCGCACCTGCCGCCGCTCCCGATTCCGTAGTACCCCAGGCGCAGCGCGCGATGTCACAACGCTTCCGCGGCTTCCTGCCGGTGGTGGTGGATGTGGAAACCGGCGGCTTCGACAGCCAGCGCAATGCGCTGCTGGAAATCGCCGCCGTGCCGATCGAGATGGACGAGAACGGCCTGCTCTACCCCGGCCAGACCGCCAGCGCCCACGTGGTGCCGGCCGAAGGCCTGGAGATCGATCCGAAGTCACTGGAAGTGACCGGCATCATCCTCGACCACCCGTTCCGGCTGGCCAAGGAAGAAAAGGCGGCGCTGGACCACATCTTCACCCCGGTGCGTGCGGCGATGAAGAAATACGGCTGCCAGCGCGCGATCCTGGTCGGCCACAACGCCCATTTCGACCTCGGATTCGTCAATGCGGCGGTGGCGCGGACCGGCCACAAGCGCAATCCGTTCCATCCGTTCAGCGTGTTCGACACGGTCACCCTGGCCGGCATCGCCTACGGGCAGACCGTGCTGGCGCGTGCAGCCACCGCCGCCGGGCTAGGTTGGGATGCCAACGAAGCACACAGCGCGGTGTACGACACCGAGCAGACGGCGCGGCTGTTCTGCACCATCGCCAACGCCTGGCCGCGGTGAAGCAGCCAACGGCGGAGCCCCTCGTGGCGTGAAGCAAATCATCAATTGGGCCGGACGGGTGGACTGCGCAGGGGACGCTGCAAGTACGTCCATGTAAGCTCGGTCGCCGCATCCATGCGGCTCACGCCCCTGCGCAGCCCACCCGTCCGGCCGCGGACACGTTGCTGAGCGCCACGGAAAGATCAGAAAAGCAGGAGCAACAGCGGGTCACTGCACTCGTTGTGAGCTGCCGACGGCCTCTGTGGGTCACTTCTTTGGTGGGTGCCGACTATTGGTCGGCACCGCCGGTTGGTACGGCACTCCAGTAAATCCACGCCACGCGTGGATGCGATCAACCAATGCTCGTACGATCGCGGCCATCGCTCTTGGCGCGATACAACGCCCGGTCGGCGCGCTGGTACAGCAGTGCCGGGGTGCGGTCGTCGGCATCCAGTTCCACCAGGCCCGCGCTGAAGGTCACGCGCAGGCCGTCCACGCCAGCCCAGTCCGGGTGGTCGTGGAACAGGCCGCGCAGGCGCGCGCACAGCTGTGCGGCTTCCTCCAGGCGGGTGTCGTTGAGCAGCAGCGCGAACTCTTCGCCGCCGGTCCGCGCCGGCAGGTCCGAGTCGCGGCTGGCGGCGGCGATCAACCGCGCCACCTGCACCAGCACGGCATCGCCGATGCTGTGGCTATGGCGGTCGTTGACGTCCTTGAAGTGGTCGATATCCAGCACCACCAGGCACAGCGGATGGCCACTGCGCTGCGAACGTGCGAAGTCGCGCGCCAGGGTCTCATCGAAGGCTCGGCGGTTGGCCAGGCCGGTCAGCGCATCCTCGCGGGCCTGCCGTTCGAAGGCCTCGGCCTGGCGTGCCAGACGCTCGGCCAGTTCGGTCTTTTCCTGGTTCAGCGCCTGCAGGTGCACGGTCTTGGCCTGCAGGTCAAAGGTGGCTTCATCCACCCGCCGTGCCAGGCGCAGGTTGCTGGCCTTCAGCTGCTGCAGCAGCAGGCGGTACAGCGCCACCAGCCCGGCCAGCAGCAACAGGCCACCCAGCACCTGCACACTGCGTCGCTGCCACCAGAACGGCTCCACGGTGAAGCTCCATACCGCTTCCTGCTGGCCCCAGCTGCCACTCGGATGGGCAGCGGCCACGTGCAGGGTGTAGTCGCCCGGCGGCAAGCCGACGAACTCCACGCTGCGCTGCGGGCCGCGTTCGACCCACCCCGCATCCAGGCCGTCCAGCCGCGTGCGGTAGCGGATCCGGTCAGACATCAGGTAACTCAGGCCGACATAGCTCACCGTCAACCGGCGGCCGCCGGGAATGTAGTTGCGGTCCGGGCCTTCCCAATGCACCGGTGCGCCATCCACCTGCACGCTTTCAATCGCTGCCGGCGGTGAAAGACGCTCGCGGAAACGCTGCAGGCGTTGCGGGTCGACGGTGCTCAGGCCTCCGGCGGTGACCACCCAGAACGTGCCGTCCTGGCGCAGGATCGCCGATGGCCCGGAGCTGCCGTTGGCCTGCGCGTTGGCCATGCCGTCGATCTCGTTGTAGCGCTCCACCACCACCCGCGGCGCGCGGCCATCGGCCACCGCGTTGAGGGTGGCCATGTCGGTGCGCAGCACACCGCGGTTGCTGCTGATCCACACATTGCCCAGGCGGTCCGGCACCAGTTGGAACACCGCATCCACCGGCATGCCCTGCTCCAGCCCCACCCGCGCCAGCGTGCCGTTGCGCCAGCGGTACAGGCCACGGTCGCTGCTGATCCACATCGCGTCACCCAGCTGGTGGAAACCGAACACACTGCGGCCGCCGCCCAGCGGCGCCAGGTCGATCGACTGCACGTGGTCGCCGCGCAGCACGCGGATTCCCTCGATGGTGCCGATCCACAGGTTGCCTTGGTGATCGTGCTCTAGCGCGGTGATCAGGCCGCTGGGCATGCCCGGGACGTTTGACACCTGCACGCGGTCGCCGTCGATGCGGACCACGCCCTTCTGCGTACCGGCCCAGACCACGCCCTGCGGGTCCACGCTGATCGCGCGGATGTTGCCACCCGGCATGCCATCGGCGGCGGCATAGTTGTGTCGCAGCCGGCCATCGCGGCCAAGACGGTAGACGCCATCGCCGAACGTTCCAACCCACAGGTCACCGTCCGGGCCCTGCGCCAGGCTCAGCACCGAAGGTGCCTTGCCGCCGCGGTTGTGCAGCGGCATCGCACGGAAGCGGCCATCGGCGGTCTGCAGGTCGAGGCCGCTGGCGCTGCCGACCCACAGCTGGCGGTCGCGGTCCTCGAACACGGTGCGCACATAGTCGCCACTGAGGCCATCGCGCTCGGTGTAGCTGCTGAACAGTGTTTCGCGCAGGCGGTACAGGCCACCGTTGGCACCCACCCAGATGCTGCCCTCGGCGTCCTCGCGCAGGCTGACCACGCGCCCACCCGGCAGGTTCAGGCCCGCCGGCAGCCGCTCCAGACCATGTGCGGAGATGCGCAGCAGGCCCTGGTTCTCGGTGCCCAGCCACAGGTCACCGTGGCGGTCCTGCAGCATCGAGGTCATGTGCAGCTGGCCCGGCAGGCGGTGCATCAACACCAGCTGGTCATCTTCCACCCGGTACAGGCGCTCGCCGGCGACGATCCACAGCGCGCCATCCGGAGCACGGTACGGCCACGACAGGCCACTGCCGGCGCCCAGCCCCCACGCCGCAGGCGCCCGCTTGAGAACGCCGTCGTTGTCGCGCAGTACCAGTCCATCGAGGGTGCCGGCCCAGACCCGGTCCTGCGCATCGACCACCAGCTTGGTGAAGCTCATCGCCATCGGCAGGTCAGCGGCCGGAGCCTGGTAGACGATGCCGGTGTCCGGCGTCAGATAGCCGATGCCCTTGCCTTCATACAGCAGCCACAGGCGGCCCTGGCTGTCCATCTGCATGGACTGGATCAGCACCTGCGGGGTATCGGCCTGGTGCTCCCAGACCCGCCACTGGCCGTCATTGCCACGATGGCTGACATTGCCGCGCGAATCACTGATCCACAGCCCGCCCTGGCGGTCGACGAACAGCGCGCCGATGCCGTTGTCGCGCAGGCCTGGGCGGGTACTGCGGTCGAACACGGTGAAATCCAAGCCGTTGTAACGCACCAGACCTTCCCAGGTGGCGAACCACAGATGGCCTTCCGGCGTCTGCGCGATGTCACGCAGCGAGTTGTGTGGCAGGCCGTTGCGCGAGGTCCATACATCGATGGCGTAGTCGCGCAGCGGGGGGGCGCCGTCCTGTGCGGCCAGCGGCAGCGCAAGCGCCAGCAGCAGCCACAGCAGCCCCTGCCGCAGCGCCCGCCTGAATCCCGATACGTGGCACTCCACCCAGCGCCCGTTGCCCCCCTGTCCGCCCATCAGTGCAGCGGCGGTGGCCAGATGCAGCCACCGGACCAGGCAGCATGCGGGAACGGCCGGGCAGCGCGGAACGGCATGCCGGCGGGAACAGGCTGGCTCATCGACGGAAAACTGGGGAGTTGCGCAGATGATAGGCCAAACCCCGGCCCTGGCGTCACCGTTGGCTGGCGGGCGGACTCAGCCAGCCCGGCCCGGGGGCACCACCTGCGCGCTGGCCGGCCACTGCACCACCGCCTCCAACCCGCCTTCGGCACGGTTGCGCAGCCACAGGCGAGCGCCGTCCTTCTCGGCCAGTGCGCGGGCGATGGTCAGGCCCAGCCCGGCGCCGCCGGTTTCCCGCGAACGGGAGGTTTCCACCCGCACGAACGGGTCGAACACCGCCTCCAGCTGCTCCTCCGCCAGCCCGGGACCATCATCGGACACCATCACGGTGATCGAGCCACCGCCGCGCTCCACCCGCACCCGCACGCGATGCGCATACATCACAGCGTTGTCCACCAGATTGGAGAACAACCGGTGCATGGCCAGTGGACGCAGCATCAGCACCGCGCCGGTACCGCCTTCGAAGACGACATCAGCGCCGCCCTCGGTGGCATCCTCGACGATGCTTTCCAGCAGTGAGTCCAGGTCCAGCGCGGCACGCTGCTCGGCGCTTTCGGCGCTGCGGGCCAGCTCAAGGCCTTCGCGCACCAGTGCCTGCATTGCCGCCAGATCACCGATCAGGCGCTCGCGCAGCGCTTCGTCGCTGACATTTTCCAGACGCAGGCGCAGGCGGGTCAGCGGCGTCTGCAGGTCATGGGTGATCGCCGCCAGCATCTGCGTGCGCTCGGCCAGATGCCGCTGCAGGCGGTGCTGCATGGCGTTGAAGGCTTCGGCGGCACGCTGCACCTCGCGCGGCCCGCGCAGGGGCAAGGGATCACGCTGCAGGTCGTCGCCAAGGTCCTCGGCGGCAGCGGCCAGTTCCTGCAGCGGCGCGCTGGCCATGCGCGCGACGATGTACGCCAGCACCGCAATCGCCAGCACCAGCAGGGTCAGGAACCATGGATCCACGGCAAGAATGCCGTTGTGCGCCACGGCCGGTGAATCCAGTGCCAGCTTGAGCAGCGTGCCGTCGTTGAGGGTCACGTCGACCGCACGGCACTTGGGCGGGATGAACGCCGGATCACGCTCGCGCGGGTGGCGGCGGTGCCCGGGCGGCGGTGGCGGCAGCAGATCCTGCAGCTTGGGAATGCACGAGCGGAACGAAGCGAAGTGCACGTGGGCGCGGGACACCGGCCCCGGGCGGTCTTCCAGTACCTCCATCAGCGCGGTGTCGGCACGTCCCAGGCGAGCGCCCGGCTGCAGCGCACGCACGCTCGGCCCGCCGATCTCGAGCAGGCGCTCGCGCAGCTCCGGATTGCCATCGAGCAGGTTGACGTAGCCCTGCAGGCGGTCGGCGATGCGGTTCAGGTTCTGCCGTTCGAACTCCTGCTGGCGCTTGGAGGTGGCCAGGATGGTCGCGCCGATCGCGGCCACGCTCATGCCCAGCAGCAGGATCACGAACAACCGCCCGACCATCGAGGACAGGAAATGGCGCAGGCGCTTCATCGAGGCTTATTCCAGGTTCACCGACGAGGCCAGTACGTAGCCTTCGTTGCGCACGGTCTTGATCAGGCCGTCCGGGCCACCGTCGTCGCCCAGCTTGTTGCGCAGCCGGCTGACCTGCAGGTCGATGGCGCGGTCCTGCGCCTCGTAGTTGCGGCCACTGCTGAGCGCCACCAGCTGTTCGCGCGACAGCACCTTGTTGGCATGGGCGATGAACACCCGCAGCAGGCGGAACTCGGCACCGGACAGCACCACCACGCGGTCGTCCGGGTCCACCAGGTGGCGGTGCTCCAGGTCGAATATCCAGCGCGAGAAGCGCGCGCGGCGCACCGCCAGCGGCTCCAGATTGGCCGGCAGCGCCTCGGTCCGGCGCAGCACGTTGCGGATGCGCGCCAGCAGCTCGCGCGGTTCGAACGGCTTGGCCAGGTAGTCGTCGGCGCCCATTTCCAGGCCCAGCACCCGGTCGATCGGCTCGGCGCGTGCGGTCAGCATGATCACCGGCGTGTTCGAGCGCGCGCGCAGGTCGCGGCACAGGGTCAGGCCATCCTCACGCGGCAGGTTGAGGTCGAGCACGATCAGGTCCACGTGCTCACGGTCCAACAACTGGCGCATGGCGGTGCCATCGGCGGCCGTGCTCACCTGGTAGCCGGCACGGCCCAGCTGTTCTGCCAGCAGGGTCCGGATGTCGTTGTCGTCGTCGACGATCAGCAGTCGATGCATCGGGTTTTCAGTCTCCATGTCGCGATCATCCCGTGTCGGCAGCTGAACCGCATCCGGGGCAATGCGTACCAGTGTATCCAGCCATGGGCGGGATACCTGTGGTTACGCGTATTCACCGACAGTGTTACATACAGACATACCCCGAGGATTGGCCCCCCGTCGGTCGATCTTCACAATGCCCACCAACGCCGCCACCGCGGCCCCGAGAGTGAAGCCACGACGTGACGTTCCGCCTGTTGCCTGCGACCCGCCGAGGTCGCCTGATACTGATCGCCCTGCTTGCCCTCGCCGTCGCCGCAGCCGCCTGGTGGCTGCTGCGCAAGCCCGCCGCCCCGGCCGTAGCGACCACCCCGGTCAGCCGCGGCGACATCGAGCAGACGGTGGAGGCCACCGGCGTGATCGACGCCTACAAGCTGGTCAGCGTCGGTGCGCAGGCCTCGGGCCAGATCAAGTCGCTGAAGGTGCAGCTGGGCGACACCGTGAAGGAAGGCGACCTGATCGCCGAGATCGATGCCACCACCCAGCAGAACCAGGTGCTCAACGCGCAGGCCTCGCTGGACCAGGTCACCGCCCAGCGCGCCGTGCAGCAGGCCACCCTGCGCCAGGCAGAACTGGAATTCGCGCGCCAGCAGCAGATGCTGGCCGCCGAGGCCACCTCGCGCCAGGAATACGATGCCGCCGAGGCGCAGCTGAAGACCGCCCGTGCCCAGCTGCAGTCCTACGAGGCGCAGATCAAGGGCCGCGAAACCGAGCTGGGCACGGCCCGCGCCAACCTGGCCTACACCCGCATCACCGCGCCGATGGATGGCACCGTGGTGGCGGTGGTGGCCGAGGAAGGCCGCACCGTGAACGCCAACCAGACCGCGCCGACCATCGTCATGCTGGCGCGGCTGGACGTGGTCACGGTCAATGCCGAGATATCCGAAGCCGACGTGGTCAAGATCAAGGCCGGCATGCCGGTGTACTTCACCACGCTGGGCGAACCCGATCGCAAGTACCACGCCACGCTGCGCCAGATCAATCCGGCGCCGGCCTCGATCGCCAATGAAAACTCGTCCAGTTCCAGCAGCTCCTCCAGTTCCAGCTCCAGCAGCGCGGTGTACTACAACGCGCTGTTCGATGTGGAGAACCCGGACGGCACGCTGCGCATCGACATGACCGCGCAGGTCTCGGTGCTGCTCAAGCAGGCCAAGGGCGTGCTGATGGTGCCGGCGGTGGCACTGGGACCGAAGCGCCGTGGCGACGAGCGCATGGTGCGGGTGCTGGACGACAAGGGCCAGCCGCAGCCGCGCAAGGTCACCGTGGGCATCAACAACGGCGCCTCGGCCGAGATCCTGTCCGGGCTGAAGGAAGGCGAGCGCGTGGTGGTCGGCGAAGCCAGCGCCGCCGCGGCCGGTGCCGGCGGCGGCAACCGCGGCGGCATGCAGATGCGGGTCGGCGGCCCAGGCATGGGGCGCCGATGAGCACGACGGCGCCGCTGCTGCGCCTGCGCGACCTGCGACGCGAGTTCCCGGCCGGCGACGATGTGATCGCCGTGCTGCGCGACGTCAATCTCGACATCCACGCCGGTGAGATGGTGGCCATCGTCGGCCAGTCCGGCTCGGGCAAGTCGACGCTGATGAACATCCTCGGCTGCCTCGATCGTCCTACCCGTGGCAGCTACCAGGTGGCCGGCCGCGAAACCGGGAAGATGGAGCCGGACGAACTGGCCGAACTGCGCCGCGAGCATTTCGGCTTCATCTTCCAGCGCTACCACCTGCTGGGCGACCTGGACGCGCGCGGCAACGTGGAGGTTCCGGCGGTATATGCCGGCAGCCCGGGCGCCCTGCGCAACGCGCGTGCCGAGCAGCTGCTGCAGCGGCTGGGCCTGAGCGACCGCATGCACCACAAGCCAGGCCAGCTGTCCGGTGGCCAGCAGCAGCGCGTGTCGATCGCACGTGCCCTGATGAACGGCGGCGAGGTGATCCTGGCCGACGAACCGACCGGCGCGCTCGACACGAAATCCGGCGAGGAAGTGATGGCGATCCTGGGCGAGCTGCACGCCGAAGGCCACACCATCATCATCGTCACCCACGACATGAGCGTTGCCGAACATGCGCAGCGCATCATCGAGATCCGCGATGGCGAGATCATCGCCGACCGCGCCAACCCGAACGCGCCGACCTACCGCGCGCAGCGCGAAGCCAGCACCGGCGTTGCCCGCGGCAACAGCTGGCGGGCGGCCCGCGACCGTTTCACCGAAGCGTTCCGCATGGCGCTGCTGGCGATGAACGCACATCGGCTGCGTACCTTCCTGACCATGCTCGGCATCATCATCGGCATCGCCTCGGTGGTCTCGGTGGTGGCGCTGGGCAATGGCTCTCAGCAGCAGATCCTGCAGAACATCAGCGCGCTCGGCACCAACACCATCGACGTCTATCCCGGCCGTGGTTTCGGCGACATGCGCTCGGCGCGGGTACAGACGCTCAAGGCCAGCGATGCCGATGCACTGGCAAAGCAGAGCTACGTGGACAGCGCCACCCCCAGCGTGTCGACCTCGGTCACGGCCCGCTACCGCAACCAGTCCTCCACCGCCCAGGTCAGTGGCGTTGGCGAGCAGTTCTTCCGGGTCAAGGGCGTGACCCTGCTCAGCGGCAGCTTCTTCGATAGCGATGCGGTGAAGGGCCTGGGCCAGGTGGCGGTGATCGACGAGAACACCCAGACCCAGTTCTTCCCCGATGTCGATCCGGTCGGCCAGGTGATCCTGCTCGGCAACGTGCCGGCACGCGTGGTCGGCGTGGCCAAGCGCCAGAGTTTCGGCTTCGGCGGCAGCACCAGCCTCAGCGTGTGGGTGCCGTACACCACGGTGATGTCGCGCATGCTCGGCCAGAGCCACGTCTCCAGCATCACCGTGCGCGTGGACGACGACACGCCGATGGATGCCGCGCAGGAAGCGATCACCCGACTGTTGACGATGCGCCATGGCACCGAGGACTTCTTCCTCAGCAACAGCGCCGAGATCCGCGAGACCATCGAGCAGACCACGCGCACGATGACCCTGCTGATCGGGGCCATCGCCGCCATCGCGCTGCTGGTCGGTGGCATCGGTGTGATGAACATCATGCTGGTGTCGGTGACCGAACGCACCCGCGAGATCGGCGTGCGCATGGCCGTCGGTGCACGGCAGAGCGACATCCGCCAGCAGTTCCTGATCGAAGCGGTGCTGGTGTGCCTGCTCGGCGGCGTGCTCGGCATCGGCCTGGCCCTGCTGCTGGGCTCGATGATCGGCCGCTTCGCCAGCGACTTCCAGGTGCTGTTCTCCACCGCCTCGATCGTCGCCGCGTTTGCCTGCTCGACCCTGATCGGCGTGGCGTTCGGCTTCCTGCCCGCGCGCAATGCCGCGCAGCTCGACCCGGTGGAGGCCCTGGCCCGCGAATGAAGATGATGACCCGACTGCCCTTCCCTGCTCCCTCGTGCCTGCTGCTGGCGGGCGCCGTACTGCTCGCCCTGTCAGGCTGCGCATCGATGGGCCGCTATCCGGTGGCAGACCCCAGCGTAGCGGCTGCCTATGGGCGCGGCGATGCCACCCTCAACGCACCGGCCGACGACCCGCGCAGCAGCCTGGATACACCGGGCCGCGACATCCGCCAGGACACCTGGTGGACCGGCTTCGGCGATGAACGCCTGGACCGCCTGGTGGCGCAGGCGCTGGCGGCCAACAGCGATCTGGCCGCCGCCGGCCTGGCCGTGCAGCGTTCGCGCCTGCAGGCCGGCCTGGCCAGCAACGCGCTGTGGCCGCAGCCTTCGTCATCCGGCGTCAGCGGCAATGCCAGCCGCGCCACCGACCAGTCTGATGATTGGCGTCGCAGCTATTCCACAGGCGTGTCGCTGGGTTGGGAGGTCGACCTGTGGGGCCGCCTGCGTACCCAGCGCGACATCGCCCGCTGGGAAGCCGAGGCCAGCGAGGAAGACCGGCAGAACACCGCGTTGCTGGTGATCGGCGACACCATCACCCAGTACTGGAACCTGGCCTATCTCAACCAGTCGATCGCCACTGGCCAGGCCAACCTGGAGCGGCTGGAACGCACCCGCGAACTGGTGCAGGCCCGCTTCGACGCTGGTGCGGTATCGCGGCTGGAAGTACGCCAGGCACTGCAGAACCTGCAATCGCAGCGTTCCTCGCAGAGCGCACTGGAGCAGCAGCAGGTGGAGGTGCGCAATGCACTGGCCGTGCTGCTGGACGGCACGCCCTGGCCGCAGCAGGACGAACCGCAGGACCTGCTGGCCGCACGCAGCCCCGGCGTCAACGAAGGGCTGCCGACCGACCTGCTCGGCCGCCGTCCGGATCTGCGCGCAGCCGAACTGCGCCTTCGCAACAGCCTGAAGACGATCAAGGTCACCGCCACCCAGTACTACCCGGCGCTGAGCCTGACCGGCAGCCTCGGTTCCAGCGCGACTTCGCTGGGCGATGTGCTGCGCAACCCGGTAGCCACGCTGGGCGCCGGCCTGTCGCTGCCGTTCCTCAACCTGCAGCGTGCGCAGCTGGATACCGATATCGCCGGCACCGCCTACCAGATCGCCGCCACCAACTTCCGCAAGACGCTGTATACCGCGCTCTCGGAAGTGGACAACGCGCTGTCGGCACGCGAGCAGCTGGCGCGCCAGGTAGCGGCCTCGCAGGCCTCGTACGACGAAGCGGTGGAAGTGGAGCGAGCACAGGAAGTGCGCTACCGCGTGGGTGCCACCGACCTGCGCACCTGGCTGGAAGCGCAGCAGACCCGGCGTGATGCCGAGCTGTCGCTGGCACGCGTGCGCCAGGGCCAGCTGAACAACGACGTGACCCTGTTCAAGGCGCTGGGCGGCAGCGCGGGGTAAGGCAGCAGGAGCGCCAACCAAGGTTGGCGACTACCTGGTGGGTGTCGACCTTGGTCGACACGGCCCCTGCTGCCGATCAACCGCGCTGGCGCACGGCCTCGAACAGGCTGACGCCGGCGGCGACGGAGACGTTCAGGCTCTCGATCTCGCCCGGCATCGGGATCTTGACCAGGCCATCGCAGTTCTCGCGGGTCAGGCGGCGCAGGCCATCGGCCTCGCCGCCCAGCACCAGGGCGATGTTGCCCTTCAGGTCCAGCTGGTACAGCGAGGCGGTGGCTTCGCCGGCCAGGCCGTAGATCCACACGCCCTGCTTCTGCAGGTCCTTCAGGCAGCGCGACAGGTTGGTCACCGCCACCACCGGGATGAGATCGGCGGCACCGGCCGAGGTCTTGCGCACGGTGGCATTGACCGTGGCCGACTTGTCCTTGGGAATGATCACCGCCGTGGCGCCGGCGGCAGCCGCCGAGCGCAGGCAGGCGCCCAGGTTGTGCGGGTCCTGCACTTCGTCCAGCACCAGCAGCAGGGCCTTGCCCTCGGCCGCGGTGACCAGGCCTTCCAGCTCGTTCTCGCTGTAGGTACGGGCGGCGGCATAGCGCGCGGCCACGCCCTGGTGGCGCACCGAACCGCCGACACCGTCCAGCGCCTGGCTGTTCACCTTGCGCACGTCGATGCCCTTGCGGCGGGCGTTTTCCTCGATCTCGGTCAGGCGCGGGTTCTTCGCACCGGCCTCGACCAGCACTTCGCGGACGTTCTCGGCGTCGTTCTCGATGGAGGAGGCGACGGCGTTGACGCCGACAATCCACTGGCTGTTCTTGCTCATGCGGGCGGGGACCGGAAAGGGGGTGGCTATGGTAGAGCATCGGCGGGCCGGGCGCTGCGACCGGCCATCTGTAGAGCCGAGCCTACGCTCGGCTGCCCCTGGTCCAGGCAGCGGCGATCCGCCAGCCGAGCGTGGGCTCGGCTCTACAGGCGGGTCACCGGCTGCGCGGCGGCCAGTGCGGAGTGTCGTGGTCGGGGTGCTGGTGGGACACGATGGTGGCCAGGAACTCCAGCGCGGCGATGTCCTCCTCGGTACGTCGCGCCGGCAGGCTGGCCAAGCCGTCGACGAAGGGCAGCTTGCGTTCGACCCCGTACTGGATCGTCGGCGGCAGGCGTTCGGGCTCGTCAAACGCGCCGGCAGCCACCGCCACGCCATCGGGCGCCTCGTAGGTCAATGGCGTACCACAGTCGGCGCAGAAGCCGCGCCGCACCACGTTGGACGACTGGAAATAGCGCGGCTGGCCGCGGGTCCAGCTGAACTGCACGCCGCGCACCGACACCAGCGGCGCGTAATAGGCACCGAAGGCCTTCTGGCACATCCGGCAATGGCAGATCGAGCTGTCGGTCAACTCGCCACGCGCCTGGAAGCGGATCGCGCCGCACTGGCAGCCGCCACTGTGTTCGGGTTGGCCCTGCATGGTGAGTTCCTCCGCAAAATCGTGTCGACCGAGGTCGACACCCACCGGACAGGAGGCGCCGACGTGGTGGGTGCCGACCGTTGGTCGGCACACCTTTCAATACTGCTTCTTGGTGCGCTTGGCCGGCTTGCCACGCTCGGGCAGTGGCGGCAGGCCATCGCCCTCGTCCTCGCCCTTGTGCTCGACCAGGCGGAAGTCGATCTTGCGCTCTTCCATGCTGGCCTTCAGCACGAGGATCCGCACGCGGTCACCCAGCCGGTAGCTGCTGCCGCGGCGTTCGCCGGTCAGCGTCTTGCGGGTCGCATCGAACTTGTAATAGTCCTGCGGCAGCTGGGTCACGTGCACCAGGCCCTGCACCTTGGACTCGTCCAGTTCCACGAACAGGCCGAAGCTGGTCACGCCGCTGATGACGCCGTCGAACTGGCCGCCCACGTGCTTTTCCATCCACGCCGCGCGGTAACGCTCATCGACTTCGCGCTCGGCCTCGTCGGCACGACGCTCACGCTCGGAACACTGCAGCGCCAGGGCTGCCATTTCGCGTGCGTTGTAGGTGAACTTGTCCAGTGGCTTGCCGGACAACGCATGCTTGATCGCACGGTGCACCAGCAGGTCGGGGTAACGGCGGATCGGCGAGGTGAAGTGCGCGTACGCCTCCAGTGCAAGGCCGAAGTGACCGTGGTTTTCCGGGCTGTAGATCGCCAGGCTCTGGCTGCGCAGCAGCACCGATTCCAGCAGCGTGGCATCGGGGCGGTCGCGGATCTTCTTCAGCAGCTTGGTGTAGTCACCCGGGCGCACCTTCGACCATGGCGGCAGGCTCAGCTTGAACTCCTTGAGGAATTCCAGCAGGTCGGCGTACTTGGTTTCCGGCGGCTTTTCGTGGATGCGGTACGGGGCCGGCACGTGGCGCGACAGCAGGTACTTGGCCGCCTCGACGTTGGCCGCGATCATGCATTCCTCGATCAGCTTGTGCGCGTCGTTGCGCACCAGCATGCCGGCCTGGGTCACTTCACCGCGGTTGTCCAGCACGAAGCGCACTTCACTGCTTTCGAACTCGATGGCACCGCGCTTGGCACGTGCCTTGGACAGCACCTTGTACAGCTGGTGCAGGCGCTGCACCTGCGGCAGCAGGTCGCCCATCCAGGCCTTGGTATCGGCATCGTCCTCGCCCACCGCCTTCCACACCTGGGTGTAGGTCAGGCGCGCATGCGAGTTCATCACCGCCTCGTAGAAGCGCGAATGCGTGACCAGGCCATCGCGGTCGATCTGCATGTCGCAGACAAAGCACATGCGGTCGACCTTCGGCATCAGCGAGCAGATGCCGTTGGACAGCGTCTCCGGCAGCATCGGCACCACGAAGCCCGGGAAGTACACCGACGTGGCACGCTTCTGCGCTTCCTCGTCCAGCGGCGTGCCGGGGCGAACGTAGTTGGAGACATCGGCGATCGCCACCACCAGGCGGAAGCCATCGGCATTCGGTTCGCAGTACACCGCGTCGTCGAAGTCCTTGGCATCCTCGCCATCGATGGTCACCAGCGGCGTGCTGCGCAGATCAACGCGGTCGCCGATCATCGCCGGTTCGACCACCAGCGGCACCGAGGCCGCTTCGTCCAGCACGTCCTGCGGGAACTCGAACGGCAGTTCATGGCCGTGGATGGCGGTCTCCACCACCAGCGACGCGGTCAGTTTGTCGCCGAGCACGGCGATGATGCGGCCGATCGGCGGACGGCGGCTGTCCGGCGCCTGGGTCAGTTCGCAGACCACCAGCTGGCCGTCGCGCGCGCCACCGGTCTGGTCCGGCGGCACCTGCACGTTGCGCTGTACGCGCTTGTCGTCGGGCACCACATAGTTGATGCCCATCTCGATGCTGAAGCGGCCGATCAGTCGGGTCATGCCGCGTTCGAGCACGCGGGCGATGCTGCCTTCACGGCGGCCACGGTGATCGATGCCCGTCACGCGTGCCAGCACCTTGTCGCCGTGCATGACCTTGCGCATCTCATACGGCGGCAGGAACAGGTCGTCGCCGCCTTCGACCGGGCGCAGGAAGCCGAACCCTTCCGGGTTGGCGATCACCACGCCGGTGACCAGGTTCAGGGTCTGGATCGGTGCGAAACCGCCACGGCGGTTCTGCACCAGCTGGCCATCACGGACCATGGCACCGAGCCGGCGCGACAGCGCCTCGGCCCGATCCGGTGCGGTCAAGCCCAGGCGCGCGCCCAGTTCTTCAGCGGTCTGCGGCCCTTCGCAGCGCTCCAGCAGGGCCAGGATGGCCTCGCGGCTGGCGATGGGCTGTTCGTATTTCTCGGCTTCGCGGGCGGCATAGGGATCGTCGATCACCTTGCCGGTCGGCGGCAGCTTGCGGCCCGGGGCCGGGCCCGGGGCGTCGGCACTGCGAACCTTGCGGCCACGCGGTGGTGCGCCGCCTTCATTCAATTCAGGGAACCAGCCCGGCAACGGCTTGCCCGGCTTGGTGGTGCGGGCTGTGCCCGCCTTGGCGCCCTTCTTCGGGGCCTGGCTGCGGGAGGTGCTCCCGCCCTTGCTTGGTTTTTTGGTAGTCATCGCCCCACATGGTAGCCGTTGACGGCGTGCAGAACGGGTCAGTGGCGGCTCTGGAAGCGCCGCGTGAAATATTTGTTGGAAATCGTTGACAGCCTGCGGATTCATCTTCACAATTGCGCCTCTGGAACGCCCAGGTGGCGGAATTGGTAGACGCACTAGTTTCAGGTACTAGCGGGTAAAACCGTGGAGGTTCGAGTCCTCTCCTGGGCACCAACGAAAAAACTCCTCGCTTCGGCGGGGATTTTTTTTGCCTGTAATCCTGCAGCCGGGTCGGATCCCTTTCCACAGGAAAGGGCTCTGCCCCCCAAGCGAGTGAGATGGGGTCAGAGCCCGTACCGCACGCGAAACGGGATCCGACCCCGGCTCCAGAAAAGGTGTTGACACCCCGGTAACAACACCCCATAATCTCGCTCCTCGACGCCCAGGTGGCGGAATTGGTAGACGCACTAGCTTCAGGTGCTAGCGGGGGCAACTTCGTGGAGGTTCGAGTCCTCTCCTGGGCACCATGTCGAGAAAGAAAACAACCCGCGCAAGCGGGTTTTTTCTTGCCCGTGATTCGGGCTTCCGTAGCGTCGACCACGAACACCATCAGAACAATGGCCGCAGCACCAGCTCCAGCCCAAGCAGCAGCAGGAACCCGAGGAAACAGGCGCGGAACACCCGGGCACTGATGCGCTGCCGGATCACCTGCCCCAGCCACATGCCCAGCAATGCCGGCAGCACCGCCAACGCACTCAGCCCCAGCTGCTGGATACCGAATGCGCCGTGCAGCACCAGGCCAGTGGTCAGCGAAATCGTCGACACGGTGAAGGCCAATCCGAGCGCCTGCACCAGTTCCTCGCGCTGCAGCCCCAACGACTGCAGGTACGGCACCGCCGGCATCACGAACACGCCGGTGGCGCCGGTCACCACGCCCGACAACGCGCCCACCAGCGGCCCCAGCCAACGCTCGCGCCGCTGCGGCACGTGGAACACAGGTGCAAGCAGGGCATAGGCCGCGTAGACCACCAGCGCAACGCCCAGTGCAACGCGCGACCAGGTGCGATCGACCCGCACCAGCAGCGCCGCAGAACCCAGCGTCACCACCACCACCGCCAGCATCATCGGCCACAACCGCCGCACGATGTGGCCCAGCGACGGCCCGGACAACAGCTGCCATGCGTTGGTGACAAAGGTGGGGATGAACAGCATCGATGCCGCCGCCACCGGCGACAGCGCGCCACCCAGCAGACCCATCGCCACTGTCGGCAACCCCATGCCGGTCACGCCCTTGACCACGCCGGCCAGCACGAACACCACCACCAGCAGCACGTAGAAGTACATCGATTCATTCATGCCTTCATTGGATCGGGCGACCGCTCGGCGCACAATGCGGTCTTCCCGGCCTCGCCTTCGGCTGATCCGAAGGCGCAGGCGTTGCGATGAGGGCATCACATGCGGATGGATATCGCCGACCTGCGCCTGTTCCTGGCGATTGCCGAGGCGGGCAGCATCACGGCCGGTGCAGCGCAGGCAAACCTGGCACTGGCTTCGGCCAGCGAACGCCTGCGCACGATCGAAGCCGATGCCGGCACCGCGCTGCTCAACCGTCATCCGCGCGGCGTCAGCCTGACCGAAGCCGGTGCCGCCCTCGCCCACCATGCACGCTTGATCCTGCAGCAGCAGGCGCAGCTGCGCGGTGAACTGCAGGCGTTCGCGCATGGCGCGCGCGGCACCCTGCATCTGTATGCCAACACCGCAGCGCTGACCAACTACCTGCCCTCGCGGCTGGCACCCTGGCTGGCCGAACGCCCACGCCTGCACGTGGAACTGATGGAGCGCACCAGCCCCGAAGTCGTTCGTGCGATCAGCGCTGGCCAGGCCGAGGCCGGCATCATCAGTGATGCGGTCGACGCTGCCGGCCTGCAGCAACATGTGGTGGCTGAAGATCCGCTGGTGATGCTGCTGCCGGCCAACCACCGCTTCGCATCGAAGCGCAGCGTGGCCTTCGCCGAGGTTGCCAGCGAGACCTTCGTCGCCCTGGCCAATGGCAATGCACTGCAGACCTACATCGAGGACCAGGCGCGCGATATCGGGCGGCGCCTGGACGTGCGCATCCGCATGAAGACCTTCGAAGGCGTATGCATCATGGTCGGCCACGGCATTGGTGTCGGCATCGTGCCGCGGACCATCGCCCGGCAGCATCGGCGCAGCACGCATACAGTTGGCATAGCGCTCTCCGATGCGTGGGCACAACGTCGCCTGTGTGCGTGTTTTGCCGAGTGGACGCAGCTGTCACCGGCGATGCGCAGCCTGCTGCATCACCTGGGCGTGCAGCCGCAGAAAAAAGTGTGAAATGTTGTTGACACATCTTCTGTCGTTCCCCATAATTCGTCTCCTGAGTCGCCCAGGTGGCGGAATTGGTAGACGCACTAGCTTCAGGTGCTAGCGGGGGCAACTTCGTGGAGGTTCGAGTCCTCTCCTGGGCACCATGACTCAGCAAATGATCAAACCCGCGAAAGCGGGTTTTTTCATGTCCGGAGTCCGCCATGTCAACGTGATGGCGACGCTCATCCACGCATGGCGTGGATCTACCGAATTGCACAACGCTCCAAACAAGAACCCCGCCTTCCGGCGGGGTTTCTGCATCCAGTAGATCCACGCCATGCGTGGATGCATGCTGCGGGAAATCTGCCGGGCATGGCCCGGCGCTACCGAGTGGCAGATCGATCAGTGCCCACCACCTGCAGAGGCCGCACCCGCGCCCGCGCCGAACGGCGGCTTGGCCAGCCACAGGAAAGTGATGATCGCCAGGAAGATCCAGCCCAGCAGGAAGAAGATGTCGTTGAAGCCCATCTGCGATGCCTGGTGGTTGATCATGTTGTTCAGTACCGCTGCACCGTGTTGCAGGTCGCCCTGCCCCATCGCGGTGACCTGGTCCTGCATGCCCGGCTGATAGGCCGAGATGTGCTCGGTCAGGTCGGCATGGTGCACCTGGGTACGCCGCGCCCACAGCCACGTTGTCAGCGAGGCCGCGAAGCTGCCGCCCAGCGTACGCAGGAACGTGGCCAGGCCGGAGCCCGCCGCGATCTCGCGCCCATCCAGGTCCGACAGCAGGATCTGCAGCACCGGCATGAAGAACAGCGCAACACCAATGCCCATGATCAGCTGCACGCCGGCCACATGCTGGAAGTCCACCTGCAGGTTGAAGCCGGAACGCAGGAAGCTGGTCATCGACAGGAACACGAAGGCGATGGTCGCCAGCATGCGCATGTCGAAGCGCGACGCGTACTTGCCCACGAATGGCGTCATGATCACCGGCAGGATGCCGATCGGCGCGGTCGCCAGGCCTGCCCAGATCGCGGTGTAGCCCATGTCACGCTGCAGCCACTGCGGAATCAGCAGGGCCACGCTGAAGAACGCCGCGTAGGCCACCACCATCGCCAGCGTACCGGCGCGGAAGTTGCGATGGCGGAACAGCTTCAGGTCGACGATAGGATCCTTGTCGGTCAGCTCCCAGATCAGGAACACCGTCAGCGTCACCACTGCCACACATGCCAGCACCACGATCTTCATCGACGAGAACCAGTCCTCGTCGTTGCCAAGATCAAGCACCAGCTGCAGCGCACCGACACCAATCACCAGTGTGATCAGGCCGACGTAGTCCATCTTCGGCTTCTCGATCTGCTCCGGGCGCCCCTTCAACTGGTTGCCCACCACGAGGGCAGCGAATATGCCCAGCGGCACATTGATCAGGAAGATCCATTCCCAGCTGTAGTTGTCGGTGATCCAGCCACCGAGAATCGGGCCACAGATCGGCGCCACCACCGTGATCATCGCCAGCAGCGCCAATGCCTGTCCGCGTTTCTCGCGTGGATAGATCGAAACCAGCAGCGACTGCGTGATCGGGTACATCGGGCCGGCCACGAAGCCCTGCAGCGCACGCGACACCACCAGCATGCCCATGCTCTGCGCCAGGCCGCACAGCAGCGAGGTGATGACGAAGGCCAGCGTGGCCCAGACGAACAGCTTGCGTTCGCCGAAGCGGCGGCTGAGCCAGCCGGTCAGCGGCAGCGCAATGGCCGTGCTGACCGCGAACGAGGTGATGACCCAGGTCGCCTGCTGCGAACTGGCACCGAGATTACCGGCGATGGTCGGCAGCGAGACGTTGGCGATGGTGGTGTCGAGCACCTGCATGAACGACGCCATCGCCAGGCCCACGGTGCACAGGGCGACGCTGGGTGGCAGGAACCCGGAGGCCGCACCCGGCGCCGCCGGTGCGCCGGGCGCGGCTGGAGCTTGTGCGGACATGGCGACCTCAGCCCACCTTCGCCTGCTGCGGCAGGTTGCCCTGGATGATCGTGTGGATCACCTCATCGGCATCATGCAGCTGCTTGGCATACACGTCGGTGTCGAACACCGTGCCCTTGGCCGGTGCGCTCGGCAGCACTTCGCCCTTCTGGTCGCGCAGGCTCACTTCGGCCTTCATCGACAGGCCGATGCGCAGCGGATGTTCGGCCAGCTGCTTGGCATCGATGGCGATACGCACCGGCACGCGCTGCACGATCTTGATCCAGTTGCCGCTGGCGTTCTGCGCCGGCAGCAGCGAGAACGCCGAGCCGGTGCCCAGGCCCAGGCTCTGGATGCGGCCCTTGTACTTCACGTCGCCGGCGTACAGGTCCGACTTCAGCTCCACTTCCTGGCCCAGGCGCATGTGGCGCAGCTGGGTTTCCTTGAAGTTGGCCTCGACCCACATCTGCTCGGTCGGCACCACGGCCATCAGGGCATTGCCCGGCTGCACGCGCTGGCCGACCTGCACCGAACGACGGGCGACGTAGCCGGTGACCGGCGCGACGATGCCGGCGCGGGCGTTGTTGAGGAAGGCCTGGCGCAGCTGCGCGGCGGCCGCCTGCACGTCCGGCTGGGTGGCGATCACGGTGTCGTCGACCAGCGCGCGGTTGCGCTCGACCGTCTCGCGCGAACCGGCCACGGCCGCTTCGGCAGCGGCCAGCTCGTCACGGGCGTGGGCCAGTTCTTCGTTGGAGATGGCGCCGGTGGCGGCCAGGTCCTTGCGGCGGGCGAAGTCATCGCGCACGCGCTTCAGGGTCACCTGGCGGGCATTCAAGTCCGCCTGTGCGCCTTCCACGCTGCGGTACAGACCACGGGTCTGGCGCACGGTCTTGGCCAGGTTGGCTTCGGCCTGCTGCAGCGCCACCGAGGTATCGGACGGGTCCAGCTGCACCAGCAGCTGGCCGCGCTCCACGCGCATGCCGTCATCGGCGTTGATGGCGACCACGGTACCGGCCACCAGCGGGGTGATCTGCACCTGGTTGCCCTGCACGTAGGCGTCGTCGGTTTCTTCGAACCAACGGCCGAACATGAAGTACCACAGCGCCAGTGCGGCAAGCAGCAGCACGACGATCACGAACAGGCCGCGCAGCAGGTTGCCGCGGCGGTTGGAGGCGGCCGGGGCCGCAGTGTCTTGGGTCTGGCTCATGGCGGAGGTCTTCAGGAATGCGAGGAATCGGAATGGGAGGCGATCGGTGCGCGGTCGGCGTCAGCGGGCTGGAAACCACCACCCAGCGCCTTGCTCAGGCGCACCGAGGTCTGCACCTGCTGCGACTGCAGGCCGGCCAGCTGCTGCTGCGACTGCAGCAGGGTGGACTGCGCGGTCAGCACGTCCAGGTAGCTGCCGATGCCGGCGCGGTAGCGCTGCTGGGCCAGGTCGAAGGCCGAGCGTGCGGTGTCCACTGCCTGCTGCTGCGCGTGCGCCTGCTGCGCCAGCGAGCGCACCGCGTTGACCTGGTCGGCGACATCGCGCAGTGCGTCGAGCACGGTCTGGTTGTAGTTGGCCACCGCCAGGTCGTACTGCGCATCGGTGTTGGCAAGGTTGGCGCGCAGCTTGCCGCCTTCGAAGATCGGCAGGCTCAACGCCGGGCCGATGTAGGCGAAGGTGGAACTGCTCTTCAACAGATCGCCCACGTTCGGGGCAACCACGCCGGCCAGCGCGGTCAGGTTGAAGCTCGGGTAGAACTTGGTCTTGGCAACCTTGATCTGCTTGTCCGCCGCTTCCACGCGCCAGCGTGCAGCGACGATGTCGGGGCGGCGGCCGAGCAGTTCGCTGGGCAGCACGCCCGGCAGCTGCAGCGCCATCGGGTTCAACGGCTGCGGACGCTGGATTGACAGGCCACGGTCCGGGCCCTTGCCAACCAGTGCGGCCAGCGCTGTGCGGGCGGCGTCGATGCGCTGCTGCGCGGCCAGCACCTGCTGCTGCGCGGCCGGCACGCGGGCCTCGGCCTGACGCACCTGCAGATCGCTGTCGATGCCGGCGCCGCGACGCTGGCGGGTCAACTGCAGCGACTTCTGCGAGCGGGTCAACTCTTCCTCGGCCACGTCGTTGAGCTGCCATGCGTAAGCCAGATCGGCATAGGCCTGCGCAATGCCGGTGGACAGGTTCAGGCGCGCGGCCTGGGCTTCAACAGTGGCGGCATGCGCGCCATCCACCGCAGCTTCCCAGGCAGCGCGCTTGCCGCCCCACAGATCGACGCCGTAGCTGAAATCGAAGGCAACCTGGCTGCTGCCGCCATAGCGACCGCCCATTTCACTGCCGACCATCGACTCGGGCAGGCGCAGGCCGGTGTAGCCACCGGACACCGACAGGCTGGGCAGCTCATCGGCGCGTGCGGTGCCGACCTGGGCCTGGGCCTGACGCAGGCGCGCATCGGCGGCATCCAGGCTCGGGTGGCCAGCCAGGCCCTCGGCAATCAGCGCGTCCAGCTGCGCATCGCCCAATGCCTTCCACCAATCCTGCGCCGGGAAACCGGTGGCGCTCAGATCGGTGTCGGCCAGGGTACGTTCGCTGTGCAGGCTGTCCACATCAAGCACGTGGCCCTGTGGGTTGAGGCCACGACTGCTCGCGCAGGCGGCCAAGGCCAGGGCCAGCGCTGATACCAGCAGCGCGCGCCCGGACCGGCGGAGAGTGGAATGCGGGATCGGGTTCATGGGGTCGTCAGTGAATCGCGGATTCGGGTAAGGAGGGACAGCAGCAGCGTGCGCTCATCGGCGGAAAGATCGCGTAGGGCGTAATCCATCACCGCGTCGCCGCGCAGCTTCAGCCGTGCCCACAGCGCGCGACCTTCATCGGTCAGCACGATCTGCAGCGCACGCCGGTCCTGTGCATGTGGCTCGCGGCGCACGCAGCCCAGCGCTTCCAGCTTGTCCAGCAGGCGGGTCACCGCGCTGGGCACCTGGTCGATGGCCTGGGCCAGTTCGTTGGCGGTACACGGGGCCATGTTCGAAAGCACCTTCAGCCCGATGTAATGGGTGAAGCCGATACCCAGATCTTCTTCGGCCATGGACGCATCGAGCTGGCGGACCAGGCCGTCGCGCACCTGGCGCAGCAGCAGGCCGAAGCTGGGGGGAGTGGTTGCAGGACAGATCATGGGGGAGCATTCTCTTCCAAAAAAAATATTTCTCAATGGAAATATTCGATCTGGCATCGAATGCTGTGTTGCAGCAGCGGGCTGGATCAGTGAAGGCGCCTACCTTAATGATCTGGTCAGGTGGCCCGGTAGTACAATTCAGCCAATGGATGTCACATTTCAGCCAGCGGATATGATGAACAAGGCAGAAATTCCCCCTTCCAAGCGCCTGCTCAGGGATGACGCACTGGATTGGTTCGAGCGCAATGACGGGCCACCGGTTGTCGCCTTCCGCTTCGACAGCCCGCAGGGATTGGTCCGAGAAGTGGACTGGCATCATCACCAGCGCGCGCAGCTGATCTGCGTGGAGCGCGGCCTGTTGACCACCCGCACCTCGCACGGCACCTGGTCACTGGCGCCGGGCTCGGCCGGCTGGATGCCGCCACTGGAGCCACATACGGTCACCCTCGACGGCCCACTGCGCGGCTGGGGCATGGCATTGGCTGCGCCGGACTGCACCACCCTGCCCTCCGACCCCTGCGTGCTGGGCCTGTCCAAGCTGGCGCAGGCGTTGGCCGACCGTATCTGCGAGTGGCCCCTGGGCTACGACACCACGTCCGAGCGCCAGCACATCATCAGCGTGCTGCTGGACGAGATCCGCAGCGCGCCGCGCCAGCGCATGCATCTGCCGATGCCGCACGACCGGCGCCTGCTGAAGATCGCCTCGCAGCTGCTGGCCGACCCATCCGACGAACGCAGCCTGGCCGAATGGGCGCATTGGGCTGGCCTCTCGCCGCGCAGCCTGACCCGTCATTTCCGCGACGAGACCACCCTCAGCTTCGCCCAGTGGCGGCAGCAGGCCCGCCTGTCCGAGGCCCTGCGCCAGCTGACCGAAGGCCGCAGCGTGGCCGATATCGCCCATGCACTGGGTTTCAGCAGCGCCAGCGCCTTCGTCACCGTGTTCCGCCGCCACTTCGGGCTGCCGCCGGGGCGCTACCTGGCACGGGCCGGGCATGGCCTGGAAACCGGCCTGGACCCTGCACGTGGCTTGGCATCCCCCGCCGCATCCGGATAATCACAGGATTGCGAGCGGCGACCGCCGTCGCCGCCTCCCGACAACAGGTAACAACGCCGCATGACCGAACTTGCCCGCCCCGTGTTCCACGGATTCGAACAACTGCCGCTGCGCGAGTACGCCGAACGCGCCTACCTCGACTACTCGATGTACGTGGTCCTGGACCGCGCCCTGCCGTTCATCGGCGACGGCCTGAAGCCGGTGCAGCGCCGCATCATCTATTCGATGAGCGAGCTGGGCCTGAATGCCGCGTCCAAGCCGAAGAAGTCCGCGCGCACCGTCGGTGACGTCATCGGTAAGTACCACCCGCACGGCGACAGCGCGTGCTACGAGGCGCTGGTGCTGATGGCGCAGCCGTTCTCGTACCGCTACCCGCTGATCGAGGGCCAGGGCAACTTCGGTTCCAGCGATGACCCGAAGTCGTTCGCGGCGATGCGTTACACCGAATCCAAGCTGACCCCGATCGCCGAAGTGCTGCTGGGCGAACTGGGCCAGGGCACCACCGACTGGGCGCCGAACTTCGACGGTACCCTGCAGGAACCGACCTGGATGCCGGCGCGGCTGCCGCACCTGCTGCTCAACGGCACCACCGGCATCGCCGTGGGCATGGCCACCGACGTGCCGCCGCATAATCTCAACGAGATCGTCAGCGCGCTTCTGCACCTGCTGGACAACCCCGACGCCAGCGTGCGCGACCTGTGCGAGCACGTGCAGGGCCCGGACTATCCGTCCAGCGCCGAGATCATCACCGCGGCCAACGACCTGCGCACGATGTACGAGACCGGCAACGGCAGCGTGCGTGCGCGTGCGACCTTCACCAAGGAAGCCAACAACATCGTGGTCACCGCGCTGCCGTTCCAGGTGTCGCCGTCGAAGGTGATCGAGCAGATCGCCGCCCAGATGCGCGCCAAGAAGCTGCCTTGGCTGGAAGACATCCGCGATGAATCCGACCACGCCAACCCGGTGCGCGTGGTGCTGGTGCCGCGCTCCAACCGCGTCGACGCCGAGCAGCTGATGGGCCACCTGTTCGCCACCACGGACATGGAGCGCAGCTACCGCGTCAACCTCAACGTGATCGGGCTGGACGGCCGTCCGCAGGTGAAGAACCTGAAGATGCTGCTCAGCGAATGGCTGACCTTCCGCAGCAATACCGTCACCCGCCGCCTGCAGCACCGCCTGCAGAAGGTCGAGCGCCGCCTGCACCTGTTGGAAGGCCTGTTGGTCGCCTTCCTCAACCTGGACGAGGTGATCCACATCATCCGTACCGAGGACGAACCGAAGGCGGCGCTGATCGCGCGCTTCGGCCTGTCCGACGACCAGGCCGAGTACATCCTGGAAACCAAGCTGAAGCAGCTGGCCCGCCTGGAGGAGATGAAGATCCGCGGCGAGCAGGACGAGCTGGCCAAGGAGCGCGAGAAGATCCTCGGCATCCTCGACAGCAAGGCCAAGCTGAAGAAGCTGATCCGCGACGAACTGACCGCCGATGCCAAGAAGTTCGGCGATGCCCGCCGTTCGCCGCTGGTGCAGCGCCAGGCCGCGCAGGCCATCGACGAGACCGAACTGGTGCCGAGCGAGCCGATGACCGTCGTGCTGTCGGAGAAGGGCTGGATCCGTGCCGCCAAGGGCCACGACGTCGATGCGTCCGCCCTGTCCTATCGCGATGGTGACGCCCTGCAGGGCGCGGTGCGTGCACGCAGCACCCAGCAGGTCGCGTTCCTCGACAGCGAGGGCCGCGCCTACTCGACGCCGGTACACACCCTGCCCTCCGCGCGTGGCAACGGTGAACCGCTGACCGGCCGCTTCTCGCCGGCCGCAGGCACCAGCTTCGTGACCCTGGCCAGCGCCGAGCCGGACACCCGCTTCGTGCTGGCCTCCACCCACGGCTACGGCTTCGTCACCCGCTTCGAGAACCTGATCGGCCGCAACAAGGCCGGCAAAGCGATGCTGAACCTGTCGGCCGGCTCCACGGTGCTGACCCCGTCGATGGTGGCCAACGTCGCTACTGATCGCATCGTGGCGGTGACCAGTTCCGGCAACCTGCTGGCAATCGCCGCCAACGACCTGCCGGAACTGGACAAGGGCAAAGGCAACAAGATCATCGAGATCCCGAAGGCCAAGCTCGCCACCGAACGCGTGGTCGCCATCGTGGCGATCAGCCCGGGGCAGACCCTGCAGGTACGCAGCGGCCAGCGCACCATGGGCCTGAAGTTCAACGAGCTCGACGCCTACCTCGGCGCCCGCGCCACCCGCGGCCACCTGCTGCCGCGCGGCTGGCAGAAGGTCGAAGGATTGTCGGTGGAGTAAGGGCCGCGGCCCTGCTCCTGGTGGGTGTCAACCTTGGTTGAGGTGGGTGTGAACCTTGGTTGACACGCTTTGCCGGAGATCAGACACGAAAAAGCCGGGGCATTCCCCGGCTTTTTCGTTGTCGGCTGGCGGGCAGTGGAGCGGCTGGCTGGCGAAAGCTGGCTGGCGGTGCTCCGGTGCTGGCGGGCGACAGAACGCTGTGCTGCTGGTAGAGCCGACCGCGGGGGGGGGGGGGTTAGCCGATGAGCCCCCCCCCCGGCGGCGCGGACCGGGGGGCGGCGGGGCCGGCGACCGCTGGTCGGCTGCTTTTCGCAGAGCAGCCGACCAGCGGTCGGCTCTACCGGGTAGTCGCCGGGCATGGCCCGGCGCCACCCGCGGTCAGTGCGCCGGGGCGCCGTTGCCGTCGATCTTGCTCAGCTGATACAGCTCCAGGCCGATGCGCTTGATCAGGCCCAGCTGCTGCTCCAGCCACCAGGCATGGTCTTCCTCGGTGTCCTTCAGCTGCGCCAGCAGGATGTCGCGGCTCACGTAGTCGCCGTTCTCTTCGCACAGTTTCATGCCGGCGGCGAGATTGTTCCGAACCGCGTATTCAGTATCGAGATCCTTCTGCAGCATCTCCTCCACGGTCTTGCCAGGCTCGGTGGCATGCGGGCGCATGTCCGGGTCGCCGCCGAGGAACAGGATCCGGCGCAGCAGCGCATCGGCGTGCTGGGTTTCCTCTTCCATCTCGTGGTTCAGGCGTTCGTACAGCGCGAACAGGCCCTGGTCCTCGTAGCGGCGGGAATGGATGAAGTACTGGTCGCGGGCAGCAAGCTCGCCGCGCAGCAGTTCCTTCAGGCAGGCGATGACGTCCGGGTTGCCTTTCATGGGGGGGCTCCTGTGAATCGATGTGACATAGGGTGCCGCATTTCAAAATACGGTGATCTAATCGGAATCAGTCGCAGTTGCGCCTGCGGCTACAATCAGCCCACGAGTTCGGAAAGGACGTGCGATGCGACGTACATGGCGTTGGGTGCTGGGCGTGTTGATCGCCATCGTGCTGGTCACCGCACTGGTCCTGTGGCTGCTGCTGCGCGGCAGCCTGGCCGACCTGGACGGCGAGCATGCGCTGCCCGGGCTGGCCAAGCCGGTCACCATCGAGCGCGATGCGCTGGGCGTGGTCACCATCACTGCCGGCAGTCAGGCCGACGCGATGCGCGCACTCGGCCGCGTGCATGCGCAGGAACGCTATTTCGAAATGGATCTGATGCGCCGCAGTGCTGCTGGCGAGCTGTCGGCGCTGTTCGGGCCGAAGGCCATCGATGCCGACAAGCGCATGCGCGTGCATCGCCTGCGCGCACGCACCGAAGCGCACCTGGACGCTGCATTGGGCGACAACGGCGATGCCGTGCGTGCCTACGTGGATGGCGTCAACGAAGGCCTGGCCGATCTCGCGGTGCGCCCATGGGCCTACCTGCTGCTGCGGCAATCGCCGCAGCCCTGGCAGGCCAGCGACAGCGTGCTGACCGGTCTGGCCATGTACGCCGACCTGCAGGACCCGAACAACCAGACCGAGCTTGCGCTCAGCCGCATCCGCGCGGTGGTGCCGGCGGCGCTGTACGCGCTGATCGCGCACGACGGCACCGAATGGGATGCGCCGCTGTTCGGCGAACCGACCGGCAACGCCACTCTGCCCGATGCCAGCCAGCTCGATCTGCGCACATTGAAGGGGAAACCGGGCACCGAGCAGGAAGAGGCCGACGTCATCGGCAGCAACAACTTCGCGGTGGCCGGTGCACTCACCGCCGACGGCCGCGCGATCGTTGCCGACGACATGCACCTGGGCCTGCGTGCGCCGGGGCTGTGGTTCCGGGTGCGCCTGCGCTATCCGGACCCGCAGGCCGCCGGCGGCCAGGTCGACGTCACCGGCTTCTCGCTGCCCGGCCTGCCGGCGGTGATTGTTGGAAGCAACGGGCACGTGGCCTGGGGCTTCACCAACAGTTACATCGACACCGCCGATTACCGCACTGAACCGGCCAACGCCGCGGTCACGGTGCATGAAGAGCGCATCGCAGTGGCCGGCGAGGCCGACGTGCTGTTCCCGGTGCGCGAAACCGAATGGGGTCCGATCCTGCATGCCCATGCCGATGGCAGCGGCGATGCCCTGCGCTGGGTCGCACATCTGCCCGGCGCGGTGCGCCTGGATTTCGGCGACCTGGCCCGCGCCGGCGACCTCGACAGCGCTCTGCACTTCGCCGACCGCGCCGGTATTCCCGCACAGAACCTGGTGGTCGGCGACCGCAGCGGACGCATCGCCTGGCGCCTGATCGGCGCCCGCCCCGACCGAGGCCCCGGCTGTGCACCGGCCGGCTTCACGGCCGCCAACAACCAGCACTGCGCACCCTGGCCGATCCGCAGCGACGCGTCACCCGCGCTGATCGATCCCCCCAACCATCGCCTGTGGACCGCCAACGGTCGCGTCCTCGACGGCGAGGCACTGGCCACCGTCGGCAATGGCGGTTACGACCTCGGTGCCCGTGCGCGGCAGATTCGTGATCTGCTGGCGATCCAGGAACGCTTCGACGAACACGATCTGCTGGCGATCCAGCTCGATGATCGCGCGGTGTTCCTGCAGCGCTGGTGGGCCCTGCTGCACGACGTGATCGAACGCAGTGACGACCCTGCGCTGAAGCGTCTGAAAGAGGTCAGCCATCAATGGGGCGGCCGCGCCTCGGCCAGCTCGGTCAGCTACCGGGTGGTGCGAGAATTCCGTACGCAGGTGATGGAGACGTTGTCCGATGCACTGCTGGCACCGGCCAACGCGGCACTGAGCGACGACTATCTGGACCCGCGCCTGGCGCAGCTGGAAGGCGTGGCCTGGCCGATGCTGCAGGAGCGTCCGGCCAATCTGCTGCCGCCCGCCTTCGACAGCTGGGACGCGCTGCTGATCGATGCCGCCCGACGTACCGAGAGCGAGCTGGCCAAGCAGGGGCCGCTGGCCGAGCGCAGCTGGGGCGAGCGCAATACCGCTGCCATCTGCCATCCCATCGCCCGGGCGTTGCCGGACATCGCCAAGCGCTGGCTGTGCATGCCCGCCGATCCCCTGCCCGGAGACCGCGACATGCCGCGCGTGCAGACGCCTAACTTCGGCGCCTCCGAACGCATGGTGGTTTCGCCCGGCCACGAGGCCGACGGCATCGTGCACATGCCCGGCGGCCAGAGTGGGCATCCGCTCTCGCCGTACTGGGCAGCCGGCCACGAGGACTGGGTACATGGGCGCCCGACGCCGTTCCTGCCCGGCAAGGCGCAGCACACGATGACGCTGGTGCCTGCACGTTGACGATCGCGGTCAGATCCCCTTTCCAAAGGAAAAGGGATCTGACCCCGGCCATTGCCGGCCAGCGGCCGGCGCTAGGCCAGCGCCTGCTCGTGCACGCCGGCAATCGCGCGGCCAGAAGGATCTGCAGCCGCAGCAAAGCTGGCATCCCAGGCGATCGCCGCTGGCGACGAACAGGCGATCGACTTGCCGCCCGGCACGGTCTCGGCCGCCGCGCGGCTCGGGAAGAACTGCTCGAACAGATGGCGGTAGTAGTACGCCTCCTTGGTCTGCGGCGGGTTGTGCGGGAAGCGCTTGTCGGCCGCCGCCAGCACGCGATCACTGACCTGCGCCTCGGCGTGCGCCTTCAGCCCGTCGATCCAGCCGTAGCCGACGCCATCACTGAACTGCTCCTTCTGCCGCCACAGGATGCTGTCCGGCAGGTAGCCATCGAACGCCTCGCGCAGCACCGCCTTCTCGATGCGACGCCCGCCAAAGCCGGCACCGACCATCTTGTGCGCGGCATCGAAGCGCATCGCCACATCGAGGAACTCACGATCGAGGAACGGCACGCGCGGCTCCACGCCCCAGGCCATCATCGACTTGTTGGCACGCAGGCAGTCGTAGTTGTGCAGCGCGTCGAGCTTGCGCACCAGCTCGTCGTGGAATTCACGTGCATCCGGCGCCTTGTGGAAGTACAGGTAGCCACCGAAGATCTCGTCGCTGCCCTCGCCGGACAGCACCATCTTCACCCCCATGGCCTTGATCCGCCGTGCCAGCAGGAACATCGGTGTCGATGCGCGGATGGTGGTGACGTCGTAGGTTTCGATGTGGCGGATCACTTCCGGCAACGCGTCGAGGCCTTCCTCGAAGGTGTATTCGAAGCCGTGATGCACGGTGCCGAGTGCCTCGGCAGCGATCGCCGCAGCCGCCAGATCGGGCGAGCCCTTCAGTCCGATCGCGAACGAATGCAGACGCGGCCACCAGGCTTCGGTCTGCCCACCGTCCTCGATGCGGCGACGCGCGTAGCGTGCGGCAACTGCCGCCACCAGCGATGAATCGAGGCCACCGGACAGCAGCACGCCGTATGGCACATCGCTCATCAGCTGGCGTTCCACCGCATGCTCGAACGCCTGGCGCAGCTCGGCCAGATCGGCCTGGCGGCCCTGTACGTCGGCATAGTCGCGCCACGGTTGCTGGTAGTAGCGCACCAGCTCACCACTGGCACTGTCGAAGTAGTGGCCCGGCGGGAACTGCGCGACGTCGGCACAGGTATCGACCAGTGCTTTCATTTCCGAGGCCACGCGCAGGCGTCCCTGGGCATCGTGACCCCAGTACAGCGGCACCACACCGACCGGGTCGCGCGCCACCAGCACGCGTCCACTGTCACGGTCCCACAGCGCAAAGGCGAAGATGCCATTGAGCTGTTCCATCCACTGCGCCGGCGAGCCGCCCTGGCGGTACAGCGCGTTGATCACCTCGCAGTCCGAGCCGGTCTGGAAGTCATAGACGGTGGTCAGCGCCGCCTTCAACGCCTGATGGTTGTAGATCTCGCCGTTCACCGCCAGCGCCAGCTGACCATCGGCCGACAGCAGCGGCTGCGAACCACCGGCCGGGTCGACGATGGCCAGCCGCTCATGGACCAGCAGCGCACCCTCGTCGAGGTACACGCCGCTCCAGTCCGGGCCACGGTGGCGCTGGCGCTGCGACAGTTCCAGCGCATGGCGGCGCAGAGCAGGAAGATCGTCACCGGCCTGCAGGCCGAAGATTCCGAAGATCGAACACATGGGGGAGCTCCTGTTGGGGAATTTCACGGGTGGGAAGGTGTTCGACCGGCCATCCAGGCCCGGGTGGGGCTGCGCCCGGGCACAAAAAAACCCGCATCGGCTGATGCGGGTTTTCTGGTGTCCGGGCGTGTGTTGCTGTCTATCTACCCAGGGCGCAGTCCCGCATCGGCCGCGCACGATTATTCGCGCGCAGATTATTGCGGTTGTTGTTATTGACGGCGGTGGCCAAGCGGATCGACATGGCATCGACCCTACCCCGGTTTCCGGCACGGTGCAACAGTTGCGTCAGCAACCACGCCTGGAGCGCATAATGGCGCGCCCTGAATCGTGTAACAGGAATGCAACACCGCAATGGACGCACCGGGGCAATGACCGCCCTGCTCTGCCTGGGCCTGGTGGCCTGCCAGACCCTGCCCCCGCCTTCTACGCTGCCGCAATCCCAGCAGCAGGCATTGGAACAACGCGGAACCGACGGCAGCTTCGACGGTGCCTGGGACACCGCGCAGACCTTCGAACGCTTCAACGATCTGCGCGCCGTCACCTACTACGAGCGCGCTGCAGCAGTTACGCCCTGGAGCTTCCACAACACCAAGGCGGAAGAAGCGCTGGGCCGGATCTGGATCTCCGGCACGCTGCGGTTCGCCGACAGTCCACACATCGATCCTGCACCGGTGCTGCGCGCGTCCTGGCGACGTGGCGAACGCTGGTCTCTGGCCGCTGCCAATCACGGCAATCCGTACGCGTTCTTCGACCTGGCCAAGGCCTATCGCGAGCGCGGCGATGCCCAGCGCGCGCTGCGCTGGGACCTGCGCGCGATGGTCTACCAGCGCTATGCATCGTCGACATCGGAACTGCCCGGCGCGGTAGCAGCCACAGGCGATACCGTGCATCCGCTGGTGGCGTGGATTCAACGCCGAGCCGCTGCAGATGACGCCGACGCCCAGGTCGACCTGGGCGCACTGCTGGAAAAAGGCGTAGGCCTGCCACGCGATCCTGCGCGTGCGCTGCAGCTGTACCAGCGCGCCGGTGAGCAGGGCAATGTGTTCGGCCAGTATTTCGCCGGGCTGCTGCTGGGCCGCGGTGCGCCGGGTGTGGAGAAGGATACCGACGCAGCGGCGCACTGGTTCGCCAGGGCCGAAGCGCAGCACTTCTACATGGCCGCGCCGAGTTACTGGAAGAAGGCCGTCGAGCCGCCGTTCTTCATTTTTTCAGAGTAGAGCCGAGCCATGCTCGGCTACTCCTGCCGGGATAACCCAGCCGAGCATGGCTTGTATGTTCCTTCCGGCTCCTACGAGGTATGTAGGAGCCAGGGTGGAGGGACCGTCAACATGATATCTGCGGGTAGCAGCCGACAGACGAGCCGAGCGATCCCCATCCCGCACCTTAACGTCGATAAAGGATCTAGCGGCCTTTGAGGACCGCCGATGTAGGCAAGCCAACGTGGTGCGGTACCACCCCAGCCCTTCAACAATAGCTGGGAGTTGCGCAGATGTCAGATCGTCACGCTGTCGGTATCGATACCGATTCAAGGACCCTGGTGGTGGCGTGCCACGGCACCAAGGGCAGCATCCGAATCGCCAATTCAGCCTCGGCCATCAACAAATGGCTGTCCAGCCTGCCCGCGAAGTCCCGTATTGGCGTTGAGGCAACCAACCGCTACCACGAGCTTGTGGTTCACGCTGCCCAGAAGGCCGATCACGCCGTCTTCGTGCTCAATCCTCGCGATATCAAGCACTACGCCAAGGGCGTGGCCTGCCGCGGCAAGACCGACTCCGGCGATGCCCAGGTCATTGCGCGCTACATCGCCAAAGAGGCCGACAATCTGCACGAGCATGTCGCTCGCTCGCCCGAGCAGGAGCGGCTGCACGTGCTGCTCCAGCAACGTGACAGTCTGGTCCGGAGCAAGGCGAAGTTGAATCTCTCTCTGGGCGCGGGGGCATCGGAGTCCGCCCTCTTTGGGCGCATTTTCAGTAGCCTGAAAGAGGCCATTGCCATGCTGGACCAGCAGATTCAGCAGCTGTGTCGCAGCGGCCAACAGCGCGACCTGTACCGGCGGATCATGACCATCCCCGGGATCGGGCCGACGGTGGCTGCCTTCGTCACCCATCACATCACCCGCTGGCCGCTGGCCAACTCCGACGCTTGGATCGCCTGCACCGGTCTGGATCCGCGACCCAACGAGTCCGGTGCACGGATCGGCCGACGCCGATTGTCCAAACGAGGCAATGCCAGCCTGCGCCAGATCCTCTACATGGCCGCCATGGGCCTGACCCGATCCAAAGGCGGCAAGCCTCTCTACCTCGCCATCCGCGAGCGCGGACACAGCAGCACCGCCAGCTTCAACATCCTGGCCAGAAAGCTGGCCAAGATCGCCTGGGGCGTCTTCAAGAGCGGCAAGGATTTCGATCCCGCCATGCTGAAGGTGGGTCAAACCTGCTTCCAGCAGGCTTGACCGCGAACATAGGATCTCGGCTCT